>NZ_CP097149.1:950000-1262500 GCF_023370075.1 Deinococcus sp. QL22 | reverse complement strand
TTCGCGCAGCATGATGCCCAGGGCGCTGCGGGCGTTGAGGTCGGCCTCGACGGTGGGCAGGCCAGTCGGATCGCCGGGGTAGGCAAAGTCGGCGGCGCGGCGGCCTGCCAGTTGGCGCAGGGCGGCATCCTCGCCCAGAAATTGCCGCACGAAGTCGGAGGCCGGGCGGTGAATCAGTTCGTCCGGCGTGCCGAATTGGGCCAGTTCTCCGGCAGTCATCAGGGCAATCCGGTCAGCCAGCCTCAACGCCTCGTCTATGTCGTGCGTCACCATAATTACGGTCTTTTTCAGGCGGCGCTGAATGTCGCGGAAGGCGTCCTGCAACTTGTCGCGGGCCAGTGGGTCGAGTGCGCCGAAGGGCTCGTCCATCAGCAGAACGGGCGGGTCGGCGGCGAGGGCGCGGGCTACGCCCACCCGCTGCGCCTGTCCGCCCGACAGTTCGGCGGGCTTTTTATGGCGGTACTCTTCCGGTTTCAGGCCCACCAAGTCCAGTAGTTCATCCACGCGGCGCTGGGTATCGCGTGTGGGGCGGCCCAACAGGTCGGGCACCGTCGCCACGTTCTGCGCCACGTTCAGATGGGGAAACAGCCCGATTTGCTGAATCACGTACCCGATGCCGCGCCGCAGGGTCTCCGGCTTCAGCGTGTGCGTATCTTGCCCGCCCAGCAGCACCCTCCCGCCCGTCGGCTCAATCAGACGGTTGATCATTCGGAGCGTGGTTGTTTTCCCGCAGCCCGAAGGCCCTAAGAGTGCGGTCAGTTCGCCCTCGGCAAACACCAGATTCAGGTCGCGCACGGCGAAACTGCCGCCGTAACGTTTCTCTAAGCCCTGCAACTCGATCATAAAAAACTCTGATTCTTCATGGAAACTCCGGGGGCGGGAAAGAACGGAACACGGGGATCAGCCCACGCGCCCGAAACGGCGGCCCAGCCAGCCTTCCAGCCTGCGCAGGGTTGCGTCTACGCCTATGGCCAGCAGCGCGGCGGGCACCGCTCCCAGCAAAATCAGGTCGGCGGCGGCACTTTGCAGGCCCTTAAAAATGTAGGTGCCCAGCCCGCCCGCGCCGATCAGGGCGGCCACCGACGCCACGCCCACCAGCAGCACAGCGGCCTGCCGAACCCCACTTAGCCAGACTGGGAGGGCCAGCGGCACCTGCACGCGCCAGAAGATCTGGCGGCCCGTCATGCCCATGCCGCGTGCGGCGTCCACCGTGCCCGCCGGAACGCCCCGCAGCGCCACCACGCCGTTCCGCAGGATCGGCAGCAGGGCGTACAGGGTCATGGCCGTCAGCGCCGGAGCCACCCCGATGCCCGAAATACCCGCCGCGCGCAAGGCCGGGAATGCATTGGAGAGGGCGGAAAGTGGCGCGATCAGCAAGCCCAGGAGGGCCAAGCTGGGGAGTGTTTGAATGGCGTTGGCGAGGCCCAGCACCGCCACAGCGACCCGCTCACGCCCCGCCGCCCAAACCGCCAACGGCACGCCGATCAGGGTAGACAGGCCCAGCGCCGTGCCCACCAGCCACAGATGTTGCGCCAGCTCCTGCACCCAGCGCGGGCCTTCGTTGCGGGCTTCGACCAGCACCGACCAGCCCGACAGGTGGCCCGCCAGCACCAGCGCCAAGACAACGGGCAACCATGCCCACGCCAGCACCCCTTGCCTCCCCGCCAACAACAGCCCCGCCCCGTAAACGGCGATCAGTGCGCCCAATCCGCTGAGCCACACGCCCGCCGCCGCACTGGCCCGCGCAAATTCGGCCTGACCTTGCAGAGCGCTGCGGGTTTGCAGGCCCAGCACCCAGAACACAACTACCACTGCCAGTCCAGTCACCAACCACGTCAGGCGCGGCACAAATCGGGCGGCCAGCAGGGGTAGCAGCGCCAGCACCACCATCAGAGCCAACAGCGCAGGGGGCAGCCGCAGATATTCGCCCGGTGCAAGGCGGTTGGGCCGCAGCAGCACCCAGGGCAACGCCGCGCCCGCCAGCATCGGCAGCGCGGCGAGGGCCAGCACTTGCAGCACGTCTCCTCTGGCCGCATTTTTGGCCGCCGACAGCAGAGGGGCGGAAGGCCGATCCACCCCCGCCCCTGCTGGATTGAGCTTGGTCACGCGGCGGCCTGAAGGCGCGGCTGATCCCAAGTCGGGAAAAAGCCACGCAACCTGCTGCCGCCAGTTTGCATGCTTACTTGATCAGCCCTTTGCTCTTGAGATACGTCTGAGCCACACTCTGCGCCGTGCGGCCTTCCAGCGCCACCTGCGCGTTCAGCCCTTGCAAGGTGGCCTGCGTCAGCGTGGCAAAGGTTTTGTTCAGTAGCGCCTCGATTTGAGGGTTGGCCTTCAGGATCGCCGTGCGCATGATGGGCGCGGGCTGGTACACGGCCTGTGCGCCTTTGGGGTCTTTGAGGGCCACCAGTTTCAGGGCCGACAGACTGCCATCGGTGCCGTAAGCCATCGCCGCATTCACGCTGTTGGTGCCGCTGGCCGCAGCCTGCTGCGTCTGGGGCGGGGTCGCGCCCGCCAGCGTCAGCTTCTGTTCGGCCTTCAGCTTAAAGCCGTACACCTGTTCGAAGGCGGGCATGGTGTCGGGGCGATTAAAGAATTCGGGGCTACCCGCGATCTTAAATTTGCCGCCGCCGTTCAGGTATTTGGCGAGGTCGGTGACGCTCGCGAGTTTCTGGGCACTGGCAAAAGCCTGCGGCACGGCAATGACCCAGGTGTTGTTCACATTGGCGGGCTTCAGCCAGGAAATGCCGTTCTTCACGTCGAGCTGGCGGGCAAAGCCGTAGATCACGCCGGGGCTACCTGCCTGCTTGGCCGTGATTTTGGCAGCGGGAAACAGGTATACGGCGTTCCCGGTGTACTCCGGATACACGTCGATTTCTCCGGCCAGGATCGCCTTACGGTTCACACCCGTATCGCCCAGATTGGTCTTATCGGTCACTTCCAGGCCCGCATTTTTAAGGGTCAGCACGATCATCTGGCCCAAGATTTGTGCTTCTGGATCAAGCTTGCTGCCCACGACAATTGGTTTGGCGGCGGCTGTAGTAGCGAGGGTGCTGGCTAACAAACTCAGGGAAAGGAGCAGGAACGTCTTCATGGGTGAGCCTCCGGTTTAAGTCACCGTACTGGGCAGTACAGGGCAGGGCATGTAGGACGAATGACAAAAGGGCCAGAAGTTGCGTCCAGATGAAGTCTGCATAAAGTTTCGGTCACGGTGCAAAGGTCTCCGTACTGGAACCTGAGTAGTATACAAGTTTTATAAACTGCTTTGTTAAACCCATCAGGGTGGAAGCAACTACAGTGGAGGTCGCCAAGAAGCAACAAAAAAATCACCCCCAAATGCTGAGGATGACTGAAGCGCAGGAAGAATGGTAAAGGTTAGAGTGTGCCCTTGAGCGTGCTGGCCACTTTAAAGCGTACTTTCTTACCTGCAGGAATGGTGATTTTGTCGCTGGTACCGGGGCGCACGCCCTGACGCTCGGCGGTCGCAGCCACGCTGAGGGTGCCTAAACCGGGGAGGCCTACGCTTTTGCCGTCTTTCAGGGCAGCAACGACCAGATCAAGCATGCTGGATACGGCTTCGGCAGCCTGCTTCTTGCTAAGGCTCGTGGCATCGGCGACCAGATCGATGATCTGTGTCTTAGCGACTTTGGAGGCGTCGGCAGGTGCTGTGGCCGTATTAGAAGCCTTGCCTGTCCCTTTGGGGGCAGTCTTGCTGGCAGCAGGTTTCTTGGCGGCAGGTTTGGTGCTTTTGGTCATGGGTAGGCCTCCGGAGGATGAATTGTGAGCAGTTGTTCAGCTCAAATGGACAGTAACACACGTTTGGGCTTAAGCAAATTCGGAAAGGTGCGCTGGCGGAGGTATTTCACGGTATTTACCTGCTGTTCCCGTGGCGACAAAAGCAGTGATAATGTGAAAAATCTCCCTTAAACTGGGAAATATAAGTGAGCAAAGAATGAGTAGATGATTAAGTCTTGGTTGCCCCCATCACGGAGGCGGCAGGGCGCAATTTCAGCACTCGCACGTCTGCGGAGAGGGCATCGAACGTCCAGATTCGCCCCCATAGCCTTTCGCCGATTCCACCCAGCACCTTCAGCGCCTCTAACGCCATCATTCCGCCCACGATCGTGGGCAGTGGCCCCAGCACTCCAGCTTCAGCGCAGGATTCGGCCCCTTCGGGTATGGGGAAGACGTCGCGGAGCCCCAGTGCTGCCCGACTTCTGATTGGATCAGGCCCGAATACACTGACCAGCCCAGTGCTGCCGCTGGCCGCCCCCCACACCGAGGTTTTCCCGGCCCGCGTGCAGGCATCTGCGATGGCATAGCGGGCCTCGAAATTGTCGGTGGCGTCCATGATCAAATCCACGTCGGCAATCAGGGCGTCGGCGTTGTCTTCGGTCAGCATGGGCGCAGTAGCTACCCGGACAAACGGGTTGATGGCCTGTGCCCGCGCCGCCGCTACCGCTGCTTTGCTGCGCCCCACGTCGGCCAACTCAAAGTGGGTCTGGCGGTGCAGATTGCTCACGTCTACAGTGTCGGCATCGGCCACCACGAGCCGCCCCACACCCGCTCCCGCCAGTTGCAGCGCCACTGGGCCGCCCAGTCCGCCCGCGCCCACTACCAGTACCGAGGCCGCCCTCAGCCGCTCCTGTGCGCCCGCTTCCTGCCATTCTGGAACCAGCAGGGGCCGGGAATAGCGGCGCAGTTCGGCGCGGGAAAGGGGAGAGGAGGCGTCGGGCGACATAGCAGGAGTCTAGCGGTGTGCCACCTCTGGTTTTGCAGAACGGAACCCCGTTTCATTCCCAATTCCCAACCTCCGGTCAGCTTTGCCCACCACCCTACGGCGTACCCTGTAGTCATGCTGGTTTCCGACCGGGTTCAAGACATCCTCACGCGAGAGCGCACGTTGCTGGCCGATCTTCAGGCGTTTCTGGAAACGCAGGGCGCACCGCCGGAAGCCGTGGACTACGCCCGCACCGCTACACGATCACTGGATGAGGTGTTTTTGCTGGTGGTGGTCGGCGAGTTCAATGCGGGCAAAAGCAGTTTCGTGAATGCCCTGCTGGGCGCGTCGGTGCTGCCTGAAGGCGTGACGCCCACCACAGACCGGATTTATGTGCTGGTACACGGCGAAAAACCCGGCGCGATGGAGCCTACCCGTGATCCGTTCGTGAGCCGCCTGACCTATCCGCTGCCCAGTCTGGAGGGCGTGGCGTTGGTGGACACCCCCGGTACCAACGCGATTATTCGGCAGCATCAGGCGCTCACGGAAGGGTTTTTGCCGCGTGCCGACCTGGTGCTGTTTCTGACCAGTGCCGACCGCCCCTTTACCGAGTCCGAACGCCAGTTCCTCAGTCTGGCTGCCCGCTGGGGCCGGAGCGTGATCATGGTGGTCAACAAGTCCGACCTGCTGGAAACGCAGGCCCAGAAAGCACAGGTGCGCGAGTTTGTAGAAGCGGGCGCACGCGGCGTGCTGGGCCTCACGCCGCCCGTGCTGCTGATCAGTGCGCGGGGGGAGCAGCGCGGCGGCGATCCGGGCTTTCATGCCCTGCGCGAAGTGCTGAAGCTGCGGCTCTCGGATACCGAGCGAACCCGATTAAAACTGGCTTCTCCGCTGGGCACCGCCGCCGAAATCCTGAGCGGCGAGGAAACCCGCGCCCACGCCGCCCGCCAGACCTTAGGCGAAGATGTGGCGATTTTGCGTGATCTGGAGGGCCAGCGCGAACGCCACCGCGAGACCATGCTGGGCGAACTGGACGGCCAACTGAACCGCATGGGCCGCCTGCTCAGCGAATTCGAGGTGCGGGCCGACAAATTCATAGATTCTAAGCTGACCTTCCGCAATCTGCGCGGCCTGATCAACAGCCGGGACATAGAAGACGCCTTCCGGCGCGAGGCTGTAGCTGACCTGCCTGACGCCATTGACCGCCAGTTCGGCACCATGATCGACCGCTTTGTCGAAGCCAATCTGCACTTCTGGGAAGACGTGCAGGCCTTCCTGATTCGCCGCCAGCCCAGCAACGAGGTGGCCCGCACGCGCTTCAGCTATGACCGGGGAGCCTTGCTGGAAGGGATTGCTGGAAGCGCCCGTGACCATCTGGAGACCACCACAGAGCACGAACTGGGCCGCCAACTTTCCCGCGACGCCGAAGACGCCCTGAAGGGTGCGGTGGGCGGCCTGGCGGGGGGCATCGGCATCGGCGCGGGAATCGGCGCACTCATTGGAGCCAGCGCCCTCGATTTTACGGGCGGCATCCTGGCGGGCCTGACGCTGGGCAGCCTCGGCCTGTTCGTGTTGCCCAACAAGCGTGTACAGGCCCAGCGGGGTCTGCGCCAAAAAATCGCCACCCTGCGTGCCGCCCTAGAACAGATCGTGCGCCGCGAATACGAGCGAGAGCAGGAACGCGCCGACGCGAGGTTGCGTGACGCTATCAGCCCCTACACTCGCTTCACCGAGCAGGAGCAGGCGAGGTTGGCAGGCGCGGAAGTTCGGGCCGCCCAACTGCGGGCCACGTTGGAGGGGCTGCAAACAGAGGTCAAAGCTCTGGGTTGAGGCAGAGTGCTGGACGCAACTGCCGTCCCCTCTACAACCGCTTCACCCAAAACCGCATTTCCTTCGCCGTCTCCTGCTCCTGCCCCACATCCCGCCACGTCATCTGCGTGTGCAGATCAGGCCGTTCGGTGTAGCCGCGTGCCGTCCAGAACGCATTCAGTGGGCGGTCATCGGCAGGGCGGGCCGGGTGAAACTGAGGGCGCTGCACCGCGCAGAACGCCGTCACGCCGAGGCCCAGAGCGCGGGCATGGGCTTCTCGCACTTCAAAAAACTGATGGCCTAGCCCGCGCCCCCTGAACTCTGGCAGCAGCACGCTTTCGCCCAGATACAGCACGTCTGCCGGGTCAAACTCCGGGGCCGTAAAGGGAGCCTGAATCTCTGGCGTTTCTTGCTGCAACGGGAGGGCGGTGCTGGCCCCCACCACTCGCCCGCCGGGTTCCCGCGCCAAGGCCACCACTGCGCCCGGCGCGTTCAGGTAGGTTCGCAGGTAGGTTTCTTCGTACTCCGCGTCGCCCTCGTACAGGTAGGGGAAGGCCCGGAAGACCTCTTGCCGCAGCCGCGCAAGTTCTGGCAGCGCGGCCCGCAAATCCTCACCTGTAGCGGGAAGAACCGTGATGGGTTGCTCAGAAAGCACAGGCCTCAGCCGCCCACCTGCCGTGTCCAGTCGGCCAGATTGTAGTAGTTAGTCACGCGGGAAATCCGGGGGCCATGCCCGCTGTCTCGCACCTCGAAAAACGCGCCCACAGGCAGCATGTAGCGTTGCCCGGCGGCCTGGGGAAGGCCCGCATCGGTCTTCAGGTATTCCCCGTGAATGATGAATTCGGCGGCGGCGCGGGTGCCGTCTGCGCTCGCCATGACCACCAGATCGGCGGCCTGCTCGCGGTAATGGGCGTCCATTTTGGCCAGGAAGGCCCGGAAGGTGTCGCAGCCAATCTGCGTCTCGCCCTCGTTGATGTCGTGGCGCACGTCCTCGCTCAGTAGCGCCAGCATTCCCGCTGGGTCGGCGGCATTGAAGGCGGCGTAGTACTGCTGCACCAAACTGAGGGCCGTCGCTTGTGGGTTGGCAGTCATGTGCCTACCATATCCGTTCCATATTCATTCTGTGCGTCTGTGGCAGCGTTTTTGGGGCCGTGAAGGAAGAAGGATGCCTGTACAGGGCCAGACTTCATGTACTTCATCTGAACTTGAGCTTAGATCTGTTCTAGAGGTCATGAGCAAAACCTCTCAACAGATTGCCCTGACTTACTGACAAACCCTGCTTCTGCGCTTGACAGGGCCATTCTTCTGCTAGTTTAAGAACAAATTAAATTGCATGATCTGCGACTCCGAGTCAATCGGGGCCGCTTGTAACGGAGGAACTCCGCATGAAATCAATGCGTTACATCATTACCCGGCCCTGTTTGCAAGAAGGCAGCTTACGCCTTGCCAAGTACATCGAAGGCCATTTTCCTCAGAGTGGCCCGGCGCAATTTGTAGATGACCGGGGCCAGGAACACGCGGTGCAGATTGACCGCGAGCGGGGCCGGGTATGGGGGTTGGGCGGCCTGTACCACGCCCAGCATCTGGGTGTAAACGACGTGCTGATGCTCACTGCCCTCGCGCCCTCGCGCTATCAGGTGGAAACCATCGTGAAGCCCCACGCCGCGCAGCCGCCACCACGCACGCTGCCCAAAACCCCCGAATCGCGCCGGGTGGTCGTGTCCTCTACGCCCCATGTGCGGGAAGTGCGCATGGAGCGAATCGACGCCGAAGCGGACGCGGCCAAACTGGAACAGGTCAAGACTGAGCAGGCCCGGACGGAAAGCCGCAGCGAAAGCTCTGAAGCCAGAACCGAGAGCCCCAGAACTGAGGCCAGGGGCGAAGCGAAAGCGGCAGCACAGCCAGAGTCGCGGGCAGACTTCAGAGAAGGGGCTGCCCCGGTGCAGCTTCCGGCCACCGAACGCCTGACCGCCCAATTGGTCACGGCCCAAGTTGGACAGGCACAGGCTGGACAGATGCAGGCCCAAGCGGTACAGGCCCAGGCCAGCAACACGGTCAGAATCACCCCCACCCGCAGCGGTCTGAACGGCGCGGTCATCGGCAGCAATGGCAGCGGGAACAACGGATACACGAACGGGTACGTCAACGGAAACGGCGTGCAGAGCAGCACCGACTCCAGCCCGATCCAGATCAAAGCGGCTCCAGCGGTGCAGCAGCCCGCGCCCTCCAGCTTGCCGCCCCTGCCCACCACTCCCGAAGGCATGGTCACGGAACTCGCCCGCCTGACCGGATACCGCCTTGATCATCCGGGCGGCGGCCTGTTGCGCCTGACGGCAGATTTGGGGCCGCAGCACAGCTACACGGTACTGATTGCACCTACGCTGGCGGCCATGGCTCAGGCCACCTGGAAGGAAGCAGCGAGGGTAACCGACCTGCACCGCGCCCTGCTGACCACCGAACAGGAACGCCCTCCCGCAGGTGTTCCCCGCTTGACCGAAGAAGCGTTGGCCGCCTTGGTCGAACACGCCCGCCTTGCGCCTATCAGCGCCATCGACCTGCGCGGCTACTGGCGTGCGGGCAATATGGATCTGGAAAGTGCCGCCAGCATTGCGGAACTGGTCAGCGCCCACCTCGCCCAGCGCGGCGCGTTTACCTTCGTGTTGCTCACGCTGTCTCAGCAGCCCCCGCACAGCATCGTCAGCATGAACCGCCTGGCCGAACGCCTCGGCAGCGGCGTGAATACCGCCGAACTGACCAGCATTCTGGACACGTTGACCCGCGCTCCCTTCCTAGCATTGGCCCCGTTGCCCGGTGGTCAGTACCTCTTGCGCGTAGGCGTCAGCGATTTGCTGAGTGATCTGACCGACTATTCGCAGGGCGTGCGCCGCCGCGTGCGTGCGCCTGCCCAGATCGATATCATCACGGCCTGAGTTCAAGTATTTAAATATAAGCCTGCCCGCTTTCCCTGAGAGGAGAGAGCGGGCAGGCTTATATTTCTGAACGCTGTTCTCCTAGCGCAACGTCGCGTAGGCCAGCGTCCACAGGGCGTCTCGGCGGCTGGGCAAGGTGCAGCTTTGACCGGGTGGGCAGCCCTGAAAGGGATTGGGAACGTCTACCGTGCCCGGAACCAAACTTCCCGTAATGGACAGTGTATTGCCCGCCTTACTGATCAGGGTCAGTTCGCTCAGCGGTTGCAGGGTATTCAGGGTCATCGGCACGGTGGGCACTCCACTTTGGCGCAGGCCAGTGGTTACGCTGATCGGGCCAGCATAGATTTTCACGCCGGGCGTGGTGCGGGCCGTAATTTCGTTCAGGGCGCTGCGCCAGCCTGCGCCGTTGGGGTTCCCGGTGCCTGCGCCGCCGTAAATGGTCGCCACCCGCGCCGCCGGATTCCAGCCGATGCGCTGGCCCGCCAATTGCACCAGAGAGGCCAGGGGCGTCATGAGTGCGCCGCCCACACGGGTCAGAGAGATGGCTTGGCCCGCAGCGGTCAGGGTCATGGCCTGCGTGGTGCAGGTCAGCGCCAGCAGGTCGCAGGCTTCGGCAGGCGGCACCAGCACGCGCCCGTTTTGCAGGGTGGGCAGCGCAGTCAGGGCGTTGACCCACGCCAGATTTTCAAAGCGCACGACGACAGGAGCCTGATTGAGGGGCAAGGGCGTGGCCTGCGCCGTTCCAGCCAAAGCGAGGGCAAGAACAGCAAAAAAAGGGTGTGCAGTCATTGGGGCACCTCGGAGAGAACAAAAGAAATGTGGTGTTCATGGCCTATAGCTCAGAGCCAGCTTGACCCTGCCCCTACTTCAGGAAAATACTGCCGGTTTCATTGCCCGCATCCTGAAACTGAATAGACCACTTCGGCCCCTGCCCGTCGCTGCGGAGGCTTTCTTCGGCCCCGGCATCGTTACTCGGAAAGGTGCAGTAGCCGCCGGTCTGCTCGGCCACCCAGGCCCCGGCGTCGGCTTCCGTTTGCCCGATTCGGCTGTCCTGCCAGCGCACGCCTTTCATGTAGCTGCCGGTGCTCAGGTTTTGCTGCCCGTACTTCTGCCCGATGGTGGTCATGCGCTTGAGGATATTTGCGCCGCCCTCGGCGCTCCAGCCGAATCGGGCATCTATCGGCGCACGCAGCGTCAGGGTGGCCGGCGCGCGGTCTTTGCTGGTCTCGCCCTGCATGCTCATGCTCAGCACGGTCAGGTCGGCATCCTGTGTGACCCAGAAGGTCAGTTGCGCTTCCTGGCCTGCCAGCAGCCGCCACGGTGCGCCCCCGGCCTGCTTTTCGTCCGACAGGGTAATGGCGCTGGGGCCGCCCATCTGCTGCACCAGAAAGAACGGTGCCCAGTCGTCCTGCGGCCCGCCCAGATAGCGCCCGTGCTGAAATCCGGCGTCCACCGCGCCGCCCTTGCTGCCCCAGCCGCCCACATAAATAAACGCCGTGTCGCCGTGCCCGGCCTCTTTTTCCTCTTTCATCTCGCCCTTCACGTCGCTGGGCAGGTACATCGTGCTGTCCTGGTAGGCATAACCAGGCTTGGAATACACGCGGCGGTACGGCCCACTCTTCTCGTCGCGGCAGTGGACGGCCACGCCTTTTTTGCCCGCTGCGTCGTCTTTGCCGGGGGTCAGGGAACGCACCAACCCGCCCAATAATCCAGACAAGCCGCCGTCGTCTGCCGCCTGCATGGGGAGCCCCGTTACTGGGTGCAGCGGGAAGCGGTGAAAGCGCAGGGCTCCGGCCAGCGCCGCGCTGTTGGCCGTGATGCCCTGCGGCGTCAGGATCGCCAGATGCTGCGCCCGCGTGGGCGTCAGGTCGCGGGTCAGGCGGTGCAGCAGGGCCGGGTCGGGGCCGAAAGCAGGCCAAAACGGTGGCGCGGGCGGCGGCGTCCAGAGGGTCATGGCGTATAGCCTAGAGCATCGGCCAAAGCGGGGGCGTGTTGCCGAGTGTGGCGAGTGGAAGAGAAGTCTAAGGGTCAAGGGTCAAGGGTCTAAGGGCAGGGCAACTGCTCTGGCCGCCTCAGTCCTTCATCGCCAGCTTTTCCTTGCTCGCCTGAACCCACAGCACAGGCACCAGCAACCTGCCCCGGCCTACACTCGTCGGGTGAGTCCTTGTTTCCCCCCCATTCCGTCTACCCTTGCTCCCTCATTGCAGGTGGCAGCACTGGCATCTCGTTTCGTTTTGACCTATACTTGCGTGAGGTGGTTATGCTGCTAGCAGAAATTATCAGTGTCGGAACAGAGCTGTTGCTGGGCGAAATCGTCGACAGCAATGCCGCGTTCCTGGCCCGCGAACTGGCGGAAAGGGGGGTCACTTTGCACCGCAAAACTGTGTTGGGAGACAACCTTGGCCGCGTGACGGACGCCATTACGTTGGCGTTGTCGCGGGCCGATCTGGTGATTCTGGGCGGCGGCCTCGGCCCCACCGACGACGACCTGACCCGCGAGGCTATTGCCGCCGCGCTGGGCGAGACTCCCACCGAAGATCCAGAGCAGATGGCGCACCTGCGCGGCCTGTACGAAAGCCGGGGCCGCGCTATGCCCGAAGTGAACCGCAAGCAGGCGTGGCTGATTCCCAGCGCGGAAGCGTTGGCAAATCCGGTGGGAACGGCTCCCGGCTGGTTTGTCCGGGTGCTGCCCGTGGGGGTCGGGGCCGCCCCCGACTCTCCGAGCGGAGCGAGTACGGGCAAACTGATCGTCGCCCTCCCCGGCCCACCCTTCGAGATGCACCGCATGTGGCGCGAGCAAGTCTTGCCGCGTCTGCCCTTGCCCGCCCGCGCCTTCCATGCCGTAACGCTGCACACGCAGGGCATCGGGGAAAGTAACGTGGCGGAACTGTTGGGGGCGCTGACCCGGCAGGCCAACCCCAGCGTCGCCACCTACGCCCGCAAAACGGGTGTGGATGTACGTGTGGCGGCCAGTGCGCCCACCCCGCAGGAAGCTGAAGCGTTGGCTGCTCCCGTGCTGGAACAGGTACGCGGCCTCCTGGCCCGCTGGACTTGGGGCGAGGACGGCGACACCTTGGCCTCGGTGCTCACCAGGGCATTAGGAACCCGCACCCTCGGCGTCATAGAGGCAGGCAGTGGCGGCACGGTCTGTGCAGCTTTGGCCGATGCCCCCAACTTCTTGGACGCTGCCGTGACCGTAGACCATGCCCGCCTGATTACGCTGGGTCTGACTCCGGTCACGCTGAATGCATACGGCGTGGTCAGTGAGCAGGCGGCCCGCGAACTGGCTGCCGGTGCGCGTGAGTATCTGGGGGCGGCGGTGGGCTTGGCGGTGGTCACAGCCACGGCAGGCGCACTGGCCGGACAAACTTACATTGCGCTGGACACGGGTGAACTGCAAAAAACAGCTCACCTGAACTGGCCTGGCGACGCCCCCCAGGTGCGCGAACGGGCAGCAATGGCGGCGCTGGCGTTGGCCCTCCGCAGTCTGCAAACCCGTGACGAGGTACAGGCATGACCCGGCCTGCTCCCAAGCGGGGGCCGCAAGCTTCCGCAGCCGTCAAGCCGCAATCTCAGAAACCGCAATCCCAGAATAAGAACCAACCCCGTCCAGACAGTCCTGCACGCATAGAGACTCCTGCGCCCGAACCCAGCCTGCGCCTGTTCTATGCGCTCACTCTGCCCCGCGAGATTTCTACCCCGCTGGCCGAAACGCAGGCCCTCCTGAAGGGCAACTGGCGGGCGGTGCGGGCCGACCAGATGCACGTCACGCTGGCGTATCTGCCTGCAGTGCCGCCCGAACGCCTGGGCGACCTGCGCAAGTTGGGGGCCGACCTGACGCTGAATGTGCCCACGCTGGACGTGCGGTTGCGCGGCACAGGCTACTTTCCCAATGAGGGCAGCCCCCGCGTGTGGTTCGTAAAAGTGGAAGCCGAGGGGCTGGCAGAACTGGCCGCGCAACTGCGCGAAGGCATTGCTGCGCTGGGCCTCGCCACCGACGAGCAACCCTTCAAGGCGCACATCACGCTGGCCCGCAAGAAAGGCCCGGCTCCGCGTGTGCCGCCCAAAACCTTCGATCTCGGCTGGCAGGCGAGCAGCGCAGTCTTGGCACGCTCGATTCTCCGTAAGACCGGGCCGCTGTACCAGACAGAAAGCACCTTCCGCTTCCGTGCTGGCGCGGCAGAAACAGAGCCGCCCCTGCCGGACGCACCCGATCAATCCGCCGAATTCTGATCCCATCCGTTAAATACCGCCCTTCCGCCCGCGCCCTTATCAGACGCAGCTCCCAAGGAGTACACCATGAGCAAGGACAGCAATAAAGACACCGTTTTGCACCTCCCCAACGACGCCAAAGAGCGCGCCAAGGCCATCGAAAATGCCATGACCCAGATCGAGAAAACGTTTGGCAAGGGCAGCATCATGAAGCTGGGCGCGGAAACCAAGCTGGACATCCAGACCATCAGCACGGGCAGCCTGAGCCTTGACCTGGCGCTCGGCGTGGGCGGGATTCCCCGTGGCCGCGTGACCGAAATCTACGGCCCCGAGTCGGGCGGCAAGACCACGCTGGCCCTCAGCATCCTTGCTCAGGCCCAGAAAGCGGGCGGCACCTGCGCCTTCATCGACGCCGAGCACGCGCTTGACCCCGTGTACGCCCGTGCGCTGGGCGTGAACACCGACGAACTGCTGGTGTCTCAGCCCGACAACGGCGAGCAGGCGCTGGAAATCATGGAACTGCTGGTTCGCAGCGGCGCCATTGACGTGGTCGTCGTGGATTCCGTGGCCGCCCTGACGCCCCGCGCCGAAATTGAGGGCGACATGGGCGACAGCCTGCCCGGTTTGCAGGCCCGCCTGATGTCGCAGGCTCTCCGCAAACTAACCGCGATTCTGAGCAAGACCGGAACCGCCGCCATTTTCATCAACCAGGTTCGCGAAAAGATCGGCGTGATGTACGGCAACCCCGAAACCACCACCGGGGGCCGCGCCCTGAAGTTCTATTCCTCGGTGCGCCTGGACGTGCGTAAGATTGGCCAGCCCATCAAGGTCGGCAACGACGCCGTGGCCAACACGGTCAAGATCAAGACCGTGAAGAACAAGGTCGCTGCGCCCTTCAAGGAAGTGGAATTGGCCCTCGTGTACGGCAAGGGCTTTGACCAGGTGGCCGATCTGGTGGGCCTCGCTGCCGACATGGACATCATCAAGAAGGCGGGCAGCTTCTATTCCTACGGCGAGGAGCGCATCGGGCAGGGCAAGGAAAAAGCCATCGCCTACATCTCCGAGCGCCCCGAAATGGAAGAAGAAATCCGCGCCCGCGTGATGGCCGCCATCAAGAACGGTGGCGTCAGTGCGCCGACGGTGGCGACTGTCGCTGCCGTAGCCGAGTAATTTCGAACTTTTAGCCCGCGCCTCTGCCCACCCTGGGTGGGGGCGCTTTTCGCCGCTGTATCACGTACCCTCTCCGCCTTTTGACGGATGCGCGGGCGGGGGGCCGCCACCTAAGCTGTACCCATGCTCGCGCTGGGGCACTCCCCACAACGGAAGGCATCGACAACCTAGCGCGAGACGCCCCCGCCTGCAATGCACAAGCGGGGGCTTTTTGGTGGTGGTTGCATGGGCTGAAACTGATGGCCCAACGCTTAGTTTTAGCCCTCTTTGCGCCCCGCAAAGGCCCAAGCCGCAGGCAGCAGCAACGCGGCCAGCAGCAGCTTGATGCCGTCTCCGATCAGGAAGGGCGTCAGACCGTATTCAAGGGCCTTGGTCGCCGATACGTTCAGCACGTTGCCCAGCCACAGCAGGCCGGGAATGTAAATCACAACGTTGCCCACCAGCATCGCCAACGCCGTGCCTGCAAATTTGCGATCCAGGGCGTAGCGCTCGGCCAGCCATCCCACCAACCCGGCAGCCAGGATGAAGCCCAGCAGGTAGCCGCCCGTCGGCCCCATGACCTTAGCCAGTCCTGCCCCGCCACCGCTCAGGATGGGCAGGCCAGCGGCTCCGGCGGCCATGTAGAGGGCCAGTGCCGCCGCGCCGCGCTTGCTGCCCAGCACCGCGCCCACCAGCAACACCGCGAGGGTTTGCAGAGTCAGGGGGACGGGCTGCATGGGAATTTCGACCTGGGCGGCGAGGGCCACCACCGCCGCGCCACCCACGACCAACAAGACATTGCGAATCAGGCTGTGGTGGGGGGCGAGGGTCTGGGCCAAGGTGGGATAACCGGGTGCAACGTGCGTCATAAGAACTCCTGTGAATCTGTCTGATGAATCCGAGAGAGGCTGAATTGGGGTGTAGATGAATCTTAACCGGGTGCGGGGGCAGGGGAGGCCAGTTGCCCAACCAACTGCACGTCGCCCGCGCTGATGGTCACGACCTCGCCGCCAGACACCTGCACCAACAGGCTCCCCTGCGCATCTATATCCAGCGCCGTGCCTGCTACCGGGCCACGCGGCGTCTGCACCTGCACGGGCCGCCCCAGCGTCACACTGGTCTGCCGCCAAGCCGTCAAAATCTGCGCGAGCGGTTGCGCCAGCCAATGCTCCAGCGCGGCCAACAGGTCGGCCAACAGGCGGTCGCGGGTCAGGTCGGGCCGCCATTCGGTCAGAAAAGCGGCCCCGCCTGGCGCGGCAGACACGTTGATTCCGATGCCCAGCACGGCCCGCCGGACTTCTTCGCCCCGTAGATCGGCCTCCAGCAGAATGCCTGCCAGTTTGCGGCCATCGGCAGCCAAAAGGTCGTTGGGCCATTTCAGACCACCTATTCGGGACGCCGCCTGCACCGCCACGCCCGCTGCCAACGGAATCAGTGCCAGTTCGGGCAAGGTCAGGCCATGCAGCAGCACACTAAAAACCAGCGTACCGTGCGTGGTGTCCCAGGCCCGGCCACGCCTGCCCCGGCCTGCGCTCTGCCGTTCGGCCACCACGACTGCGCCGTGTGCGGCTGGTGCAGCGGCGTCATCGGCCCAGGCGCGGGCCACATCCTGTGTGCTGGTGACAGTTCCGGCGTAGCGCAGGGCCTGCCCGAAGGTGTGGGTGGCCAGCAGCGGGGCCACCAGCATCGGCGCAGGCGTGCCCGCCGCCAGGGCGTACCCCTCGCGAGAAATGACCACGGGCACGCCGTCTGCTTCCAGCCGCCGCGCCAGCGTATTCACGGTGACGCGCCCCACGCCCAGCCGCGCCCCCAACGCCTCCCCAGATTGAGGAAGGTCGGAGAGCAGCGGCAACAGACGGTCAGGCACGTTCAGAGTTTTAGACTAAATGCTGAACGAAGGCAATGAACCCGGTTCAGTGTCGGTGTGGTAAGGCGGTGGCGGGCTGAGGAGAGACAGCCTGAGGTGCGTGAAGAGGTCAACTCAGCCTCTCGCTGTTTTCTCACCTTCTACAATCCACCCTCCACAATCCCTCTACACTTCCTCCATGCCCTCTGCCCTCCTCTGGCTCGCCCTGGACGGCGTGGGCCATCCTCTAGACGCAGTGGGGCCGGATTCCATCTGGGATCAGCCGTTGCCTGCGCTGCGGCCCCTGATCGACGCCGGGCAGGCGCTCGATACCACCTTGGGCGTGCTGGGACTGCCGCAATCGGGGACAGGGCAGGCGTGCTGGCTGACCGGGCAGGACGCCGTGCGCGTGATGGGCGAGCATTTTGGGCCGCATCCGGGGCCGACCTTGCAGCGCCTTCTGCGTGAATCGGCGCTTCCGGTGCGGCTGGCACAGGCAGGCGCAAGGGTGGCCCTCGCCAACCATTACCCACCGCCCTACTTTGAAGCGCAGGCGCGGCGACCCCGTATGGGCTGTTTTCCGTTCTCGTTTCTGGCCGCCGGAAGCCCACTGAACCCGCCCGGCGTGCCGCCTGTGCCTGCCACACTGGGCCTCAGTTACACCGAACCTTGGCAGCCCGTGCGCCCACTGGACGAGGTTTCTCGCCTGGGCGAGAGCCTGGCAACCAGCGCCCAAACCCATGATTTGTTGGTGGCAGACCTCTGGTTCAGCGACCCACTGGGCCATCTGGGGAGCCTGCCCACCCGTCCGGCGGTGGCAGCGGCGGCGCGGGCGTACCTTGTGCGGGTAGACGCGTTGCTGGCCGGAGCCTTGCAGGCCGGGGCACAGGTGCTGCTCACCTCCGATCATGGGAACGCCGAAAACTTGACCGTCAAGGCCCATACGCTGGCCCGCGTGCCCTTCGCGGCATCAGGTCTGAGCCTGCCAAACGCGAGCAATGTGGTGGAAGCTGGACAGGCCCTTGCCCACTGGTTTGGCTTACCGCCGCAGACGGCAAAATCTGACATTGACCACACGAGAGACTGAAAGTTATCCACAATTTTATCCACAGGCCTTGTGGACAACCTATGGATAGACCTGTGAAACACCCCCTGCAAAGAGGGGATTTTGACTGTGTGGGACGGCCTGCAAGCGGGTTTCCGAAAGGTCTCTGAAAAGTCCGAAAGTTATCCACAGTGAAACGCATGCCTGTGGATAACTATGCTCCGTCAGCAGAGGAGCCAGAACGTGCGGCCACAACGAAAGACCACACCAAATCATGATTTTTCACACCCGCAGAACTCTCTAGGCGGCTCACGGCGTCCACTCCCACCGGGTTCAGTGCCCGGATCGCGGCAGCCACGTTCTGCGGCCCCAATCCACCCGCCAGCCAGGCCCCTGCCGGAAAGATCGGGCGCAGGGCTTCCCAGTCCAGCGGCACGCCACCGCCCGGTTCCGGGGCGTCCAGCATCAGGGTCACGCCGGGGACTTCCGCAACCTCTTTCGCGGCTTCTAGCGCGTCTGCACCTGCCAGCAAATCGGCGGGGCGCAACACACGCAGAACGGGATGATAGCGGGCCACCTCGCTCACGTAAAGGCTTGACAAATCGCCGTGAAGCTGCACGGCACTCATCCGCGCCCGCTCTGCCGTTCTGAGTACCTCGTCTAACCCCTGATCCAAAAACACGCCGACACGCGCCACGACTGGCCCCACGCTCAGGCTGGCGGCCCGCGCCACTTCTGCCGATACCAGCCGTTTGCTGATCGGCGCGAAGATGAACCCAAGGGCATCGGCCCCAGCCTCAGCGGCCTGTACGGCGTCGGTAACAGACGTGGTGCCGCAGACTTTCACGCGGATACGGGGTGCAGTCGGGGCGGTCATTCGTCCTGCTGGCCCTGTTGGGCTTCCAGAATTGCCACCCGGTCTTCCAAACTCCGGGTGCGGCGGATCAGGGCCAGCAGCAGCAGGGCGTAATGGTCATACAGCTTTGGCCGTTCCATGCGGGCCTCACCCGACATCCAGTCGCCCAGGAGCCGCTCGGCCTGTGCCAGCACTTCATCGTCGGGCACGTCGCGGTAATTGCGCGAGCCTAGGATTTCGCGGGCAAAGTTCAGTTCGTGGTCGGACATAGAGCCATTTTGCGGGATAGCGGGGCAAACGTTTGGGCGAGGAGCGTCTAAGGGTCGAGGATCTTTAAGGTGCTGGGGCAGGAATGCGTCCGACTCTCCCCCTCACCCCACTGCTCATGCAGCGCCCCTCTCTGCTGCGCAGCTCTGCGAGTCCCACAGGGGCGAGGGCAACAGAACAAGGGCCGGAATAGGGGGCCGTGAGCCTCGTGACCCTTGAGGGGATGCGGGGAGGGGTAAATGAGCGTCAGCGATTGCCCTTCTTAGACCCTCAGACCCTCGACCCTGAGGCGCCCTCACGCCCCACCCGGAACCCCAGCCTCGGCAAAGGTCTGCATTTCCCGCAGGGTGGCCGCCGCTGCCAGCAACATAGGCGCGGCCAGCACGCCCCCCGTGCCCTCGCCCAGGCGCAGGCCTAGACGGAACATCGGTTTCAGATTCAGGTGCGCCAGTTGCGCCGCGTGCCCGATTTCGGCGCATTCTCCGGCGGCAAACAGGAAGTCGGCCAGGGCGGGGGCCAGCGCCACAGCCAGCAGGGCCGCGCTGCCTTCTACAAACCCGTCCAGAATGACGACCTTACCCAGCGCCACCGACTGAAGCATCATGCCCAGCATCGCCGCGATCTCGAAGCCGCCCAGATCGGCCAGCACGCCCAATGGGTCTGCAAGAGTGCTGCCGCCGCGTGCCAACGCCTCCCGCACGGCGGCCACTTTGCGCTCCAGCGTGGCGTCGTCTACGCCCGTGCCCCGTCCGGTTACGGCGACAGCGTCCTGCCCCAGCATCCGGGCAGTCAGGGCCGCAGCAGGCGTGGTGTTGCCGATGCCCATTTCTCCGGGCACGATCAGGTCTGCGCCGTCCTGCACAGCTTGGCGGGCCAGTGCCGCGCCTGCCAGAATCAGGGCCACTGCTTCATCCCGGCTCATGGCAGGCCCGGTTCTCAGGTCGGATGTACCGCGACGCCCCAGTCCCCCCAAGTCCGCTGCTCTCACCAACGCCGGGTGCTGCGGCAGGTCGGCATTCACGCCCGCATCCATCACGTACACCCGCGCTCCCACACTGCGCGCAATCGCGTTCACAGCGGCTCCGCCCAGTCCGGCGGGGGTGTCGGCCAAAAAGTTGGCGACCATGGCGGGCGTGACTTCGGGCGGGTAGGCGCTGACGGGGTGCGGGCCTGCCGCGACGCCGTGATCTGCCGCCGCCACCAGCACCGCCACGCCGCGTGGATGGGGTCGGTCTGACCCGAACACGCCCGCCAGCCGCACACTCACCTCTTCCAGATCGCCCAGCGCCCCGTGCGGTTTGGTCAGTTGGGCTTGGCGCGTGCGGGCAGCGGCCACCGCCCCGGCGTGGGCAGGCTGCACGGCGGCAATCAGGGCGGCAAGTTCGGTGGGCAGGGAAGGAGTGGGCATAGTGGGAGCTTAGGGTAGGGCAGGGGAAGGTGTGGCTTAAGCTTAAATCTGGCTTGGAAGGTGAACCCCCTCCGTTGCTGGCGCAATGCCCCCCTTGACTTCAAAAGCTCCGTAGGAGAGGGGAGGACAAGTGCGCCTTTTCTACTTCAGCTGCAGCGGCAGCCCGCTTGCCAGCAGATACGCTTCGGCTGACGCGGCGGCAAAACGCTGGTTGACCCGGCCCAGAATGTCGCGGTAGCTGCGGGCCAACGCATTGTCGGGCACGATGCCGCTGCCGACTTCGTTGGTCACGGCGATCAGCAGGCCGCCGCGCACGGTCTGAGCGTGGAGTACGGCGTCGGTACGCGCCAGAATCACCTCTTCATCCAGACCCGACAGCAGCAGATTGCTGACCCACAAACTCAGGCAGTCCAGCAGCACGGTGGGCGTGGGCGCGGCTTGCAGGGCGACCAGCACGTCCAGCGGCTCCTCTACGGTGTGCCACTCGGCGGGGCGGTCTGTGCGGTGGCGGGCAATACGGTCTTCCATCTCGGTGTCGAAAGCCTGTGCAGTGGCGAGGTAAGTCACGCTGCTTTCTGCCCGCTCCTGCGCGATCTTCTCTGCAAAACTGCTTTTGCCGCTGCGTGCGCCGCCTGTGACAAATATAAGGGTCATAGGATGGATTCGCGCAGGAAGTCGGCCCAACTGCGCCCCTGGTAAGCCGCCTGCGGTGCCGTGAGAACGCCGCGTCTCACCGCCTGCAAAAAGGGGTGAGGGGGCGCGAAGGGCAGTGGCAGCAACAGCTTGTGCTGGTGGTGAGCGGCCAGCCACGTCCGGGTCAGCTCGTGCAGGGTGATGATCTCTGGCCCGGCCAAGACCGCTTCGCCGCGTGTGCCGTGCAGGGCGTGGTCGGCCAGCACAGCGCCTACATCCGCGACAGCCACAGGTTGCAATTGACCCGGCAGCAGCGGCACCAGCGGCCAGCGCGTCAATCCGGTCAATATTTCGGCCACAAATTCCTGAAACTGGGTGGCCTGGAAGATCAGGTAAGGGAGGCCGCTGCTCTGTACCAGTGCTTCACCGCGCACTTTGCCCGCGTAATAGCCAAAAGCAGTGGCCTGAGCCGCGCCCACGATAGACACGTACAGCACCGCAGGGGGCGGGGTTGCGGTATCGCGGCAGGCTTGCAGCAGATTGCGGGTGGCGGTGACGTCCCGCATGGGGTCGGTGGGGTCGTGGGCAGCATGAATCACGGTGCCCACGCCGCGCAAAGCTCCGGTCAAGCCTTCACCGGTTGTGAGGTCGCCCGCGACGTAGGTCAGGCCCGCAGGGGGCGCGGCAGCGGGTATACGGCGCGTCAGCACCCGCACCTCGGCCCCATGCCGCAACAGTTCGGCCACGAGGGGGCGGCCCAATTGCCCCGTACCACCTGTGACCAAGAAGGGGGCCTGTAGAGTTTGTGTGGAATTCACTTTCTCAGCTTAGCCAGTGGGCGGGGCCAGATGCGAGAGCCACCAGTCCCCGCCCGCTGAAGTGGGATGTGCGGCGGCCCGGTGCAGCACCGCCCTGCCCCCCGGCGCAATTTCAGCAGCCCGCAAACCCACAGTCAGGCGCAGCAGGGCCAGCAGCGGGCCAGCATGGGTGAAGGCCACCACGGTTCCCGCGTGTGGCAGGGCGTCTAACCACTTCTGAAGGCGGGCATGGAAGGTGCGCCCCGTTTCGCCGCCCGGTGGCCCAGAGTCCGAACCAGGGTCGGAGAGGGCGTCTATCCATTCCCGTGGGGCAACACCATATTCGTCTTCCAGTTCGGCCCAGGTGTGGCCTGCCATCACGCCAAAACGGGCTTCTTGCAGGGCCGGCGCAGCCTGTGCGTGCGGAAACCCTGCCAGCGCCGCCGTTTCGCGTGCCCGCCGCGCCGGAGAGGTATAAGCCAACAGATAAGCGAGTGGCGAGGCTGGAAGTGTGCCCGCCAATCCTGCCGCCAATATCCGCCCCGCATCCGATAGGGAGGCGTCCTCGCCGCTGTGCGGATACCGCCGCTGGGCGTTGGGCAGCGTGGGCGCGTGCCGGATCAGGTACAGGGTCAGTGGCAGAGAAGTTTGGCTCAACCCTTCCCCCACGCAAACGCGCCCAGCGCCACCAGTTCGGCCACCACCACAATCATGCCGTAGATGTCGCCGCTGATGCCGCCGCCCAAGCGCCCCGACGCGAACCGGGCCACCAGCAGCGCCGCGATCAGGGCCGCTAAAAAGGCCAAGCCCGCTCCCGGCAGCAGCAGCGCGGGCACGGCCAGCAGCAACGCCAGCCCCCAGCGTCCCTCGCGTGAGCGTGCGCCCAGCGATTCCTGCCGCGCCGCCGGAAACAGGTTCATGGGGGCCAGCAGCACCAGCCGCGCTGCCACCGCTGCCACCACCACTGCATAGGCCGGAATATCCGAGGCCAGCAGGCTCCACAGTGTCAGCAGGCTCAGTGCCCCGGTCGCCAGCCCGAACGCGCCCACATGCACGTCATGGATGATTTCCAGACGGCGTTCCGGGCTTTTCATGGCGAACAGGGCGTCGGCGCTGTCCACCAGACCGTCAAAGTGCAGCATTCCGGTCACGAGCAGCCACGCGCCCACCGCCAGCGCCGCCCGCACGCCGTCTGGCAGCGGCAGGGGCAGCCACAGCGTCAGCGCCACCACGCCGCCCACCGCGTACCCGGCCAGCGGGTAATAGGCACTGGCCCGCGCAAAATCGCCATCTTCCACCTTCTGCACATGCGGCAGCGGCAGCGTGGTCAGGAAAGTCAGGGCGAGGTGGGCGGCGGCCAGTTGCTGCCGAAGGTGTTGCCCTAAAACCGTCTTCAAGCGGTGGCCTTTTCTGAGGCAAGACTGGTTCCGGCATAACTGGTGCCAGCATGAACGTGAACCTGTGCCGCTACGGCGAGGGCCAGCGTCAGGACATGATCTGCTGTGGGGCCAATCTCAACAGTCAGCGTTCCCAGCGCGGCGTCTACCACCCGCACGCGCAGGGCCGCGCCGGGGGTCAGGCCCGCCGCCACCAGTGCCCGCAACTGCTCGGCGTCGCCGTCTGGCACGCGGGCCACCATGCCGCCGTCGCCCACCGCCAGCTGGGACAGCCGCCGCTCGGCCCGTGCAGGCACCTCGCCCGCCAGCGTGGGAATCGGGTCGCCGTGCGGGTCGTGGGTGGGGTCGCCCAGCCACGCGGCAATGCGGGCCTCTAGGCGCTCGCTCAGGGCGTGTTCCAGCCGCTCGGCTTCCTCGTGTACCTCGTCCAGTGGCACGCCCAGCGCCCGGTGCAAAAACAGTTCCAGCAGGCGGTGATGCCGCAGCACTTCCAGCGCCACCCGCTCGCCCTCGGCGGTCAGGCGTGCGCCCTGATACGGCGCGTGAGACACCAACCCCTGCTCGCTGAGCTTGCGGAGCATTCCGGTTACGCTGGCCGGAGCCACGCCCAGCGCGTCGGCCAACGCCTGCGTACTGACTTTGCCGCCGCCTTTTTGCCCGCTCAGGCCAAGGGCGTACAGCTGTTTGACGTAATCCTCGGCAGAGGGAGAGAGCGTGCGGGCGGTCATGGCCCTATGGTAACGGCGGAAGGGGGGATTGGGGTGGAAGGTGCAGGGTGGATCGTGGTTTGGCTGTTTCCACGTCCTCCGATCCACGATCCGCTTTCCCCATATCGCACACCCCATAACGCAGTGCGGAACTTTTCCCCCGCCTCCCGCCTCTAACCTATGAGGTGACTTTGAATGACTCTGCTGACCTACATACGTGGCCCCAGTCTGACTGGACAGACGAGGCGCTGGTGCAGGCCTTCCGGCAGCCGGGGCCGCGCAGCGAGGGGGCGTTCGAGGTGCTAGTCACGCGCCACGCGCCGCGCATTCATCGCCTCGCCGCCAGCATGGTCGGCCCCGGCGCGGCAGACGACGTGGTGCAGGACGTGTTTATCGCGGTTCACGGCGGCCTGAACAACTTCCGGGCAGAGGCCGCCTTCTCCACCTGGCTGCACCGAATCGCCCTGAATGCCTGCACGCGGGCGCTGAAGGCCAGCCAGCCTGTGCCGCTGGAATCGGTAGCCGAACCCGCCGCGCCGCACGATCTGGTGTTGTCGGGAGAAAATACTGACTTACGCGAACGCTTGGCCCGCGCCATGCACACGCTGCCGCCCGATCAGCGCGAGGCGTTGGCCCTGCGCGAACTGTCGGGACTGGACTACGCCGAAATTGCCGAAATTACGGGCGCGGAACTGGGCACCGTGAAGAGCCGAATCAATCGGGCGCGGGCCGCGTTGCGCGTGCTGCTCACCAGAACAGGAGTCACCCCATGAGTCAGTTTGAGCCGGACATGTTTGAGTCAGGAATGGAAGCCAGCGACGCCGAACTGGACGCGCTCTTTGCGGCGGTCAGAGAGCCGAACGAGGCTGACGCGGGGGCGGCGGAGCGGTTTTTGGCAGGCCACCGCACGAGGCTGGCCGAAGCAAGGTCGCTCCAGGCTCAGCCGGTTGCCACTGCTGCGCGTCCGCTTTGGCCCACACGCGCTAAACCCACGAAATGGATTGCCGCCGCCCTCGCCTCAGCCGCCGTCATCGCTGGAGTCAGCGTGTTGCGGCCCGCGCTGATGTCCGCTGATCTGCCCGCCAGTGCCGCTTACGCCGTGTATCAGGATGCGTTGGGGGAAGGATGGTAAAGCTCCTTCCAGCGCTGGGCCTGCTGCTCCTGAGTTCTGCCCACGCTACCGACTCCACCTCTGCCGCCCACGATCTGTCCGCCGCCCTCAAAAAAGCCCGCCAGTGGACGGCACGCGGGCAGGTGGAAGTCAGCGTCTTTTTTCCGCCCCGAACCACACCCACGCGCACCGCGAACGCCCTGCCCGCCGTCCCGTTCCGTCCCGCGCTGTTGGCCCGCAATTTTACGGTCACGCGGGGCGACTCGGAGGCCGTTGCAGGCCGCCCCAGCACGCGCTTTGACCTGATGCCCAGACGGGGTGTGGCGGCCCGCTGGAGTCTGTGGATAGACCAGGCGTGGAAGGTGCCGTTGGCCTTCGAGGAACGCATGCCAGACGGCACGCTGGCCCGCCGCGCCGCGTTCGTGAAGGTGAATGGGGCGTTGGCCCGCGTCCCTGTGCAGCCACTCTCTTCTGGCATCGGCCTCGGCGCGGTTCTGAAAGCCGCCTTGCCGGGCCTGCGCCTGCCTGCTGGCTTTACGCCCGTCGCTGCCAGAGCCCGTGCCGAGGGTCAGGGCGGCACCGAAATCACGTTGTCGGACGGCGTGAATGTGCTGGCCCTGATCGTGGCTCCACGCAATGTGCGCCCAGCGGTGGGCGTGGCCTCGGTGCGCGTGGCGGGAGCGGGCGGCGTGCGCTTTGTGTGGCTGGTCGGCAACCTGCCCGAATCCGCGTTGAAAACGGCACTGGCGAACGTGCGGCAGGTAGATGAGGCGGGGCTGGGAACTTTTGCCGCTCCGGTTGACTCCAACAGATAAGAACCGTCCGTGTTGCCCTTCTCACCGCCCTTCACCTTCAGGAGCCACCTTCATGACCCTTGCCCCGTATTCCCGCCCGCTGACCGCCGAAGACGCCGCGCACCTGCTGAGGCGCACCGCGTTCGGGGCCACCGATGCCCAGATTCGGGCGCTGGTGGGAAGTGACGCCCGCACGGTGGCCCGCGACCTGCTCAGTTTTGACGGCGCTGTGGCCCCCGGCAATCCCTTCGACCCCATGCAGGCGGCCACCCCCGGCGCGGGCCTGCAACTGATTCGCGCCCGCTGGCTGTTCGAGATGCTGTACGGCCCTCACCCCCTGCGCGAACGCCTGACGCTGCTGTGGAGCAACCATTTTGTGGTGGGCACCGACAAGGTGAAAAACGTGCCTGCACTGACCGAATACCTGTCGCTGCTGCGGCGGCACGCGGCCACGCCCAGTTTCTCGGCCCTCGCGCTGGACATAGCCCGCACGCCCGCCATGCTGCGTTACCTCGACAACGATCAGAACCGCAACGGCAAGCCCAACGAGAATTTCAGCCGGGAAGTGTTAGAACTGTTCACCACTGGAATCGGCTCCCCAACTCAACCAAACTATTCGGAAGAGGACGTGCGGGAAGGGGCGCGGGCGCTGAGTGGCTGGACGTTTGTGGGCGGGCGCGGCAACCAGAAGTATCTGGAAACGCCCAAATTTGTGTTCAACCCCAAGCAGCACGACGGGGGCCGCAAAACGTACCTCGGCAAAACGGGCAATCTGACGGGTGAAGACGTGATCGGGCTGGCGGCGGGGCATCCGGCCACCGCCCTTTTTGTGGCCCGCAAGCTGCACCGCGCCTTTGTCGCCGATGCACCCGCAGAGGCTGCCGTACAAGGCAGCGCCGAAACCTTTGCCCGCACGGGCGGCAACATCCGCGCCGTGCTGGAAGAACTGCTGTCCAGCGAGGCTTTTTATGCCAGCCGCGCCAGCTTAATTCGTAGCCCGGTGGAGTTCATCGCCGCTGCCCTCCGCAGCTTTGGGAGCCCGAAAATGGAACCCAAGCAACTGCTGAATCTGGTTCAGACCGCCGGACGAATGGGCCAATTGCTGCTGCAACCCGACACCGTGAAGGGCTGGGACGGGGGCCGCGAATGGATCAACGACACCACCCTGCTGGGGCGGATGCAACTGGCCGCCGCCCTGAGCCTCGGCGGGAGCGCCCCCAAGCTGGACATGCCGCCCACACCGTTGGCCCTACTTGGAACAGAGCGTGCAGCAACAGCGGCGGCCTTGAAGGGCCTGAGCGCTAAACAGCGCACTTATTTGATGCTGATCAGCCCGGAATTTCAACTTGCCTAAAAGCTAACCCCTCCGTCCCTCCGGGCTACCTTCCATCTCAGTTCCACTCACAGAGGTTTCCCCCATGCCCCTACACCGCCGCGATTTTCTTAAATATTCGGCCCTTGCCGTCGCCGCCACCAGCGGCATGCCCGGTTTCTTGGCGCGGGCGGCTACGCAAGCCACCGGTCAGAAGACCCTCGTGGTCATTCAGCTCACGGGCGGCAACGACGGCCTGAACACCCTGATTCCCTACAGTAACGGCGCGTACTACGCGGCCCGGCCCACTATCGCCATCCCCAAAAAAGACGTGCTGACCCTCGGCCCCGACCTCGGAATGCACCCTAGCCTGAAACCGCTGATGGGCCTCTGGGACGCGGGCCAACTGGCCTGGATGGAAAACATCGGCTACCCGAATCCCAACCGCTCGCACTTTGCCAGTATGGCGATCTGGCACACCGCCGACCCCACGCAGGCGCACTCGGATGGCTGGATCGGGCGCATTGCCGAACAGATCGGCGACCCCTTCTGTGCCAGCAATATTGGCAGCAGCACGCCGCAGGCCCTCCGCGCCGCCGAGTTCAGTCTGCCCAGCATTGACGCCGTAGACAATTTTCAGGTCAAGCTGCCCGCCGGACTGGAGGGAGCGTTCGGGGCCATGCTGGACGCACCCCGAGGCGGCGAGGCCGACTATCTGGCGCGGGCCACCCGCCAGATGATGAGCAATACCCAGAAAGTGCAGGCCAATGTGGGCAAATACAGGGCCGGGGCCACCTACCCGGAAGGCAAATTTGCCACCCAACTGAAGGATGTGGCCCGCCTGATCGCGTCTGGCACGGGTCAGCGCATTCTGTATGTCAGTTTAGGCGGCTTCGATACCCACGCGGGTCAGCGCGGCGAGCAAGATGAATTGCTGGCAACTCTAGCAGCGGGCCTCGCCGCCTTCCAGACCGATCTGGAGCGGCAGGGCGTGGCTGAGCGTGTGGTGGTCATGGGCTTTTCGGAGTTTGGGCGGCGCGTGGCCGAAAACGACTCTGCTGGAACCGATCACGGGCAGGGGAGTGTGATGTTTGCGCTGGGCAAGGGCGTCAAGGGCGGCATTCACGGCGACAGTCCCGATCTGGAAGACCTCTCGCTGGGCGACATCAAATACAAGCAGGATTTCCGGGGCGTGTACGCGGGCGCACTGATCAAGTGGCTGGGCTTGAATGCCCGCGACATTTTGGGCGGAGACTTCACGGGGCCGCAGTGGCTGGCGTAAAGAAACCTGGCCTGAAGGTGCAGGAGAAGCACGTTCTGGGCGGCATTCTCACCTTCCTTGTCCTGGCGACTCCCGCCGCACTGGCCCTGCCCAAATACCGCTTACAGGCTATTGCCCAGTTTCATTTGGATGATGGCAGCGGTTTGGCGGCCCTGGATCGCCGCGTGATGTCGTGCAGCTATTGCCATGTGAAGGAGTCGGGCGGCGCACCCTGGAACCCCTTTGGCGAGGCGATTCGCGCCACATTCAAGGCCAACGCCGAGGCGGGGGGCAAAGCAAAATTCCCCGAAATCCTAGCCATCTTGCTGGAATCGGGTGCCGATGCCGACGGCGACACCTACCCCGACGCGCTGGAAGTCTGGGCCAAAACGTTGCCGGGAGACGCGGCCAGCACGCCGACAGAGCCGCTAGAGACCGTGCAGGCCGGGTTTCAGGCGGCGGGCGGAATGGAGCAGTTTGGGCCGGGGAAAGAAGCGCCGAGGAAAGCAGAGAGGAAATAGCGCAAGTATTAGAGCGTGGATCGTAGATCGTGGTTTGGCTGTTCCCACGATCCACGTTCCACGCTCTGCTGTCCTACAGCCTCTTACCCGTCCTCATCCTCCGGTTCCTGTGCCGGGTGCGCCAACGGTTGAAAGCGGGCGTGATCCTCGGTGGGCGTCCGGTTTTCGCGCTCGGCATCGGCGGGGCCGGTATCTACGCCGCTGATCAACACCTCACTGATAACAGCCTCGCCCTGCTGGGATTCGCCAGAGTGCGCCTTGCCGCTGGGTTGTGTCATGCCCCACAGTCTAGACCCGTTTTACCCGTGCTAGGTGTGCGCCCGCTCAAGGCCTTTGCCGCAATTGTCATTCTCCCTACGGTCAGGTCTGCCTATTAGCGAGTAAACACTCACTTATGGCCCGCCCCCGCATTATCAGCGACGAACAAATCACGGCGGCGGCCCGTGAAGTGTTTCTAGAACATGGTTTTTCGGCGACAACTGCCGAAATTGCGCGGCGTGCCGGGATTTCTGAAGGCACGCTCTTTAAACGATTTCCCAGTAAGGAGGACATTTTTGAGGAAGTGGTGGGGCTGCGGGAAGCTCCCCAATGGCGAGAACATCTGAATGCACAGGTCGGCTGCGGCGATGTGCGGCGCAATCTGGAACGCGCCGCGCTGGAACTTCTGGAGGCTGCCGCCCGCCTGTTGCCCAACCTGATGCTCATGTTTTCTCGCGGTCAGGCCAACCCGATGCTGATGAAACTCGACAACCCGATGCGCGAGGATACGCAGGCGGTGGCCTCTTACTTGCGGGCAGAAGTGGCGCTGGGACGCATTCGCCCGGTAGATGCCGATGTGACGGCGCTGCTGTGGATGGGCGCGCTGACGCAGTACTTGCATCTCGAACACCTGATGCCCGACCCCCACCGCCCGCCAATGGACAGCGGGCGGCTGGTGCGCGGCGTGATGGATGTGCTGTGGCCGGGGCTGGAGCCGTGACCCGCTGGGCCACTCCTGCGGAGGGTGAGGTGGGAACCTTTTGACCACCTTTCCCGTAAACTCTGCATGTAAGTGAGTCGGCACTCGTTAACTGTCCAGTCATCCCAGTTTTCCTCCTCCCTGTCCCCCTTGAGGTTGCCTGTTTCTATGCGATTTTCTCTAACTGTTTTGTTGTCTGTGACGCTGCTGGTGGGTCTGCCCGACGCGCATGCCCAGATCGCCCCTCCTCCTGCCCCGACTGAAGCTGCCCCCGCTGCTGCTCCAACCGCTCCCACTGGCCCCACGGCTCCGACTGCCCCCACGCTGACCCTCGCGCAAACGCTGACGCTGGTGCGGGCTTCTCCGGGCTGGCGCAGCGCCGATTTGCAGTACCGCTCGGCGCAACTGGCCCTCGACAGCGCCCGCGCCCGTGCCGGTTTGAGTGTTACGGTGGGCACCGACGCCAGTCTGGTCAAGGTGCCTTTTGATTCGGGAAGCTGGCTGAGCAATGCCACCCTGACGGCACAGATATCGGCCAGTGTGCTGCCCTGGTCGGCCACCTTCGAGGGCGTGCGCATTGCCGAACGCGCGCTGAACCGCGCCGGGGCCGACCTGCGCGACGCCCGTGTTTCGCTGATGGTGCAGGCAGTTCGGGCCTACGGTTCGGCGCGGGAAGCCACCGCTGGTGCGGCTTTGGCCGAGGTTCAGGCCGCGCTTGCCGCCCGCCAACTGGAAGTGGCCCGTGCCCAGCGTGCCGCCACCCTGATTCCAGAACTGGCCCTACAGGAGCGCGAAGGAGGCCTGCAAAGTGCCCAGAATGCGGTGGCACAGGCCCGGACTGCCGTAAATCTGGCGGCGCGTGGGCTGGCAAACCTGTTGGGCCAGAGCGTGACCCTGCCCAGTACGGCTGCCGCCTTCGATGCTGTGCCGCCCGTACCTGCCGCCCCCGCCGATGTCGATGTCCTCGTGACCCGCGCCCTGCTGGCCCGCCCCGAAGTGATCCGTGCCGCCGCGCAACTGGCCGATGCCGGAGCACAGAAACGCGCCGCGCAACTGGATATTTCCTTGCCTGACGTTTCCACTGGTGTGCAGTACGGCCAATTGGGAAGTACGACGGGCAGCGCGGGGCGCACAGTGGGCGGCAGCCTGAACGTCAAATCGGGCGTGGCGGCGGCGCAGGTCAGCTTTCCTTTGCGCGAACCTGCCACCGCGTTGCCGACAGGATTGGCCCTCAGCCTCAGTGCCAGCCTGCCTGTGTTTGGCAGCGGCAAAGGCACGGCCCTGACCAGTGCCGATGTGGGCCAGCAAGCCGCAGCCCTGGCACTGGAATCGGCCCGTCAAAGCGTTGACTTGGATGTGCGCCAGAAGGCCGCCGATCTGCTGACTGCCCTTGACCGGGTAGAGGAAGCAGCCTCGGCTTTGGCGCGCGCCCAGGCCAACCTGACCAGCACCCGCGCCCGCCTGGACGCCGGACTGGTGACCCCGCTGGATGTGGCGCAGGCCGAACTGAGCGCCGCGCAGGCCCAGAACGCGCTGAACGCTGCCACCTCCAACGCTTACGTTTCTTCGCTGCTGCTGGCACAGGCCAGTACCGAGCTTGATCCCACCCTACTCAATCCAAACCAGCCCAACCCACTTGCCCTGCCCACCGGAGGCCGCCCATGACCCGTACCATCAACACCCGCATCTCTTCCCTTCCCGCCCTGCTGCTGACCCTCGGCCTCTCGCTGGCGGCTTCCGCCTCTGCCCAGGCCGTCAGCCTGACGTTGCAGAGTGCCGTGACCCGTGCGCTGGCCAGCGGCCCCGACGTGACCACCGCCCGCGCCAACTTGCAAAAGGCTCAGGCCAACCTGAAAGCGGTGCAGGCCGATCCCACATCCATCATCACCACGCTGACGCAGGCCCAGCAGGACGCGGCGGCGCAGGCCGTGACGCTGGACGGCACCAAGCTGAACATTGCTCAGACGGTACTGGGGCAGTATGTGGGCGCGTTTGAAGCTGCCGGACGGGTCACACTGAACGCTTCCCAGGTGGCGCTGGATGAGCGCAATTTGGCGATTGCCCGCGCCCGGTTGCAGGCCCGCGTGGCCACCCAACTGGACGTGAACCGCGCCCAGACCAGCCTGAACCAGAACCGTCAGGAGTTGGCCGATGCCCGCGCCCAGCAACCCGTACTGGAATCGCAATTGGCCCGCACCCTCGGCCTGCCCACCGGCACCGACCTGACGCTCACCGCCCCGCCCGCGCCGCCCAAGCCCTCGCTGACACTGGCCAGCCTGCAATCGGGCCTGGAGAAACGCCTGCCCTCCTTGGTGCAGGCCGCTCAGGGCGTGGCTTTCGCCAACCTTCAGGTCAGCATTGCCAACAACGATTACACCCCGGTTCGCACCCTGCAAGACGCCCGAACTGCCCTCGCCAACGCGCAGCGCAGCCTGGACGACGCCACCCGCGCTGCCAATACGCAGGTGCGCGACGCCTACCGCAGCTTTCAGGACGCGCAGGAACGGGTAGACCTGGCCCGCCAGAGCGCCGCCAACGCCCAGACCAGCCTGACGCAGGCGCAGGCCCGCCTGAAAGCCGGAACCGCCGCCGCCGTAGAAGTGCAGCAGGCACAGGTGCAAAGCTCTCAATCGGCCTTTGCCGTCATTCAGGCCCAGAACAACCTGTGGCGGGCGCTGGCGGCGCTGTCTACGGCGTCGGGCAACGATGTCACCGGACTGGTGAGGTGAGCCGGATGGCAGAGAAGCGTCTTCCCCTTGCCCTGACCTTGCTGACCCTGACGCTGCTGGTGGCCTGCACGCCCCCCGGCGGCAACACGGCAGCGGCGGAAGGGGAAGCCAAACCCGCCGCCGCAACGACCAGCAACGATCTGGACGCCGCGCCCGCCAAAACCACCACCCTCAGTGTGCGCGTGGTGGCGGCCAAAACCGGAACCCTGAGTGTGCAGCGCACCTCCAGCGCCACCATTCAGGCTGACCGCGACAGCAAGGTGGCGGCCCAGAGCGGCGGCAACGTGGTGCGCGTGCTGGTCACCGAGGGCGAGGAGGTTCGCGCCGGACAGGTCGTGGTGCAACTCGACGATTCTCAGCAGCGGCAGGCCCTGGAAAATGCCCGACTTCAGGTGCAGCAGGCCCAGATCAACCTGAACCAGACCCGCACCACCACCGGGCAGGCCACCACGTCGCTGAATGCGGCGGTGCAGGCGGCTCAGGCCACGCTGTCTCAGGCGCAGCAAAATGCCCAGAGCAGCGAAAGCCTGTACGCACTCGGCGGGATCAGCTTGGCCGATTTGCAGAGTGCGCGGGCGCAGTTGGCCACCGCCCAGAGCCAGTTGGCGCAGGCCCGCAATTCTCTATCCCAGAACGGCCAGAATGCTCAGGGCAGCGTGCCGCTTCAGCAGGCGCAACTGAGCAGCGCACAGGCCGGAGTGCGTCAGGCCGAGGAAAATCTGGCCCGCACGGCGGTTCGCGCTCCCTTTGCAGGCACGGTGGCCAGCCTGAATGTGCAGGTCGGAGAGTTTGCGGGACAGGGCAGCACCGTGTTCAGGCTGGTTGACCCCGGCTCCATCAAAGTGCAGTTCAATGCCACCACCGCCGACGCCGCCGCCCTGACCGCCGGAACCAAACTGAATCTCGGCTATGGGGGCGTCAATTATGTTGCCACCGTGCAGGACAGCCCCCGAATCGCCGGAGCAGACCGACTCGTGCCTATTACGGCGCGGGTGCAGGGCGGCGCGGCCCTTCCGGTGGGGGCCAGCGCACAGGCCCGCTACCGCGCCACGTTGGGGCAGGGCGTCCTGATTCCCAGCGGGGCCGTGCAGGTCGATGGGGGAGAAAACGCCGTGTACCTCGCGGCGGGCACAGCGGCCCAGCGGCAGACGGTCACGGTGGTGGCCGAATCCGGCGGTCAGGTGGCGGTGCGCGGGCTGGACGCGGGCGCACAGGTCATTTCTCCGGTGCCGCCCAGCCTGCAAGACGGCGCGAGCATCCGCGTAGAAACGGCCCCGGCTGCAACTGGAGGAGCTGCAACCGGAGGAGACGCCCCATGAGCACGCACGACCCCGACGGCGCAGATTTGGCCTCACGCGGCACCCTCCCCGACGGCACGCCCGAACCGGCCATCAATCCGATCATCCGTTTCAGCGTCCGAAATTACGTTTTTTCTATCGGCATTTTTGTGATGCTGGTGCTGTTCGGGCTGGTGGCGACCCTGCGCCTGGGCGTGGAACTCCTGCCCAATTTCGAGGTGCCGATTCTGGCGGTCAGTACGGCCTATCCGGGGGCCAACCCCGACCAGGTCGACCGTGAAGTCAGCCGCCGCGTGGAGGACGCCGTGAGTACCATCGCGGGCGTCATCGACATCAACACGACCAGCGTCAGCAACCAGTCGGCGGTTGTTATCACCTTTGCCGACAGTGTGGACATCGACAGCGCCGCCAACTCGGTGTCTCAGGCGGTGGCAGCCATTCGCGGCATCTTGCCCGACGGCACCGAAGCGCCTGTGGTGCAAAAATTCGACCCCAACGCTACGCCGATTCTGACGCTGGCCCTGCTGGGTGGCTCGGCCCGCCCCAGTGAGGTGACCACCTTTGCCGAAGATACGCTGGTGCCGCGCCTGGAGCGTGTAGAAGGCGTGGCCGACGTGGGCCTGTCGGGTGGCCCGCAACGCCAGATTCAGGTGCTGCTCGACCCGGCCCGCCTGCAAAACTACAACCTCACGCCCGCCCGGATTACGGGGGCCATCAGTGCCTCGGCCCTCGATTTGCCCGCTGGAACAGTTACTCAGGGCGGCAGCACCACCCAGTTTTCCACCCGCAATACCCCCACCAGCGTCGGTGACGTGAGCCGGATCATCGTCGATCCGTCTACGGGCCTGCGTGTGGCCGATGTCGCCAGTATCCGCGACGGGGCGGCCGCCAGCACCAGCTTTGCCCGTGTAAACGGTCAGCCCGCCGTGCTGCTCGACGTTCGCAAGGCCAGCGGCACCAACAGTGTGGCCGTGACCGACAACGTGCGGGCCGCCATGCAGGCCCAGCCACTCCCCGCTGGCTACAGCCTCAGCCTCGCCAACGACACCACCCTGGAAACGCGTGGCAGTATCAAGGACACCTTCAAGGAGTTCCTGATCGCTGTCGGCGCGGTGGGCGTCATCTGCCTGCTGTTCCTGGGCCGCCTCAACGCCGCGTTTGCGGTCATTCTGGCGATTCCTATTTCCATCAGCGCCGCGCCGCTGCTGTTCAGCTTGCTGGGCTTCACCTTCAATATCATTTCGCTGCTGGCCATTATTGTCGCCATCGGCATCGTCGTGGACGACTCCATCGTGGTGGCCGAGAACGTGCAGCGCTACCGCGACATGGGCTATGACCGCGTGAAATCGGTGTTGCTGGGCGGCTCGGAAGTGTTCAGCGCCGTGACGGCTGCCAGCTTTTCGCTGCTGGCCGTGCTGATTCCGCTCAGCTTTATGCCCGGCATCATCGGCCAGTTTTTTAGCCAGTTTGCATTGGGCATTGCCGCCGCCATCGTGCTCAGTTGGCTGGAAAGTCTGCTGTTTCTGACCGTGCGAATGGCCTACACCGAAGAAACCAAGGCCGTGTCCTGGCGCGACCTGCCGCGTGTGCTGGCCCGCCTGCCCGAACTGTTCCGCCGCGCCTTGCTGGGTATTCGCAGCGTGGGGGGCTGGATTGGTCTGCTGCTGGCGGGTGCGGCGGCGGGCGCGGGTCTGGCCCAGGTGCTTCCGGTTCCGGTGGCGCTGGGCCTGTCGGTGCTGCTGGCTCCGGTGGTACTGGCCGTCGTCCGCTACATCCTGACCGTGCTGTACGCCGTGCTGGAAGCCCTCACGGGCACGCTGCACGGCATCACCAACCGCGCCGTCACTGGGGTGGCCCGCGCCTATGCCCGCAGTGTGGAGCACGTGCTAGACCGTTCCTGGATCGTGATGCTGGTGGCCGCCCTGTTCCTGTTCAGTGTGCCGCTCGCCATGCGCAACGTGGGCTTTGCCTTCACGCCTGCCAGCGACAGCGGCATTCTGACCGTGGATCTGGAGTTGCCTGTCGGCACCGATCTGACCACCACCAACAACCTCACCCGCCGGATAGAAGAGAACCTGCTGGCCCGCCCCGAAGTGCGGCTGGTGCAGACCAGTGTGGGCAGCGGCGGGGCGCTGGGCGGCAGCAACGCCAATTCCTCCAGCCTCACGATTACCCTGATTCCCAAGGCCGAGCGCGAGAACATCGAAATTCTCAGCGCCCGCTACCTGAAAGACCTCCAGCCCACGGTCAGCACCCTCCCCGGAGCAGAACTGCGTGCGGCGGCTGCACAGGGCGGCCCCGGCGGAAGCTCCGATATTCCGCTGGCCCTGACTGCACCCACACAGGCCCTGCTGATTCAGCGCAACCGCGACGTCGTGCGCCTGCTGTCTCAGGATCCCAATATTTCGACCCTCAAAAGCAGCCTGAGCGCCACCCGGCAGGAGCGGACTTTCGTGCCCGATCCGGCGCGTCTGGCGGGCAGCGGCCTGAGTGCCAGCGACGTGGCACAGGCCCTGCGGACCTACAACGACGGCTCCACCGCTGGAAGCCTGCGCGACGGAGACCGTTCTATAGACATCGTGGTGCGCCTTGACCCCGCCCTCGTGCAGGATGAACAGAGCCTCCTGTCTCAGACGGTGTATTCGCAGGCGCTGAACGCCAATCTGCCGCTGTCTCAACTCGGCGCGTTCCAGTTGTCGCAGGCTCCGGCCACCCTCAGCCGCCTGAACAAGGCCTACACCGCCACCATCGACATCGACCTGATCGAGAACGGCCCAAACGCCTTCGGCTACCAGCAGACCATCATCGACAACGTGACGAAAGCGGGCCTGCTCACGGGCGGCGTCACGCTGGGCAACGCCAGTGCGTTCGGCAGCGCGGGCCTGACCGGAGACCTGGTGTTTTACGGCCCCATCGTCCTGATCCTGGCCATTTTGCTCACGTACCTCGTGCTGGGCAGCCAGTTCAACTCGTTCCGTTACCCCATCTATCTGCTGCTGCCTGTGCCCATCGCCATCGTGGGCGCACTCTGGACGCTCAGCCTGTTCCGGGTCAATCTGGACGTGATCACGGTGCTGGGCATGGTCATCTTGCTGGGCCTGTCTACCAAGAACTCCATCCTGTACCTGGAATTCGTGACCGAGCGCGTGCGTACCATGCCGCTGCGGGAAGCCCTGGTGGAAGCCGCCGAACTGCGTTTCCGCCCGATTCTGATGACCACGCTGACCGTGTTGGTGATCAGTATTCCCCTGATCTTGGGCACGGGCGACGGCGCAGAATTCCGCAAGGGCCTCGGCATCGTGATTCTGGGCGGCGTGATTACCTCCACCCTGCTCACCTTCTTTGTCGTGCCGACCGTCTTCTGGACATTCGAGCGCAAGCGGATCAAGCCGCCGCAACCCAGAGTGCAGCAGCCCAAGCCTGATCTGGGCGGAGGCGTGCTCCCTGCGGGCGACTGACCATTCAAGCTCTCTGGCCCCCTTTCCTGTGTGGAGAGGGGGTTTTGCTTTCGAGCTTGTGTGTAGACCCCCCAGTCTGCTTCGCAGCCAGCCCCCCTTGACTTGCAAAGCTCCGCAGGACGGGGGAGCGCAAAAGCGTAGTTGTCCTCCCCTCAAGGGGGGGGCGTTGCGGAGCAATGGGGGTTCACCTTCCAACTCTGCCGTCCAACACTTCCACCCCACCGCTCCCCAGCTCAATCCAAAAGGCCAACCTAAAGGCGCGGTCAGCGTTTTCTTCCGCCCCCCGGCCTAGAATGCCGCTCATAGAGCCGCGCGGTGTCCCGGCCCCGCCGTCAGCGTGCGTGCAGGGACTTGGGTGCGCGGCAACCAGATCAAGGAGAACGCCGTTATGGACTGGAAAAATCTTCCGAGCAGTGGGGGCGGAGTGCAGGATCGGCGGGGCGGCGGTGGCCTGCCGGGGGGCGGCATCGCGGTGGGCGGCATCGGGGGTCTGGTCATTGCCCTGATCGCCATGTTCTTTGGCGTAGACCCCAGTGTCATTCTGGGCGGCGGCTCGCAAACTGCACCCACGCAGCAATCTCAGACTCAAAGTTCTGCGCCTGCCGACGATGAAAGCTTCCAGTTCGTAGACCGGATTCTGGGCAGCACCAATCAGGTCTGGACGGGAGTATTTCAGCAATCGGGCCGGGTGTATACCAAGCCCACGCTCGTGCTGTTCAGCGGCGGCACCACCAGTGGATGCGGCAACGCCGACAGCAGCGTGGGGCCATTTTATTGCCCGCTGGACAACAAGATTTATCTGGACACCAGCTTTTTTGCCACTATGCAGAAGCGGCTCGGTGGCGGCGGCGAGTTCGCGTACTCCTACGTGATCGCGCATGAGGTCGGCCACCACGTTCAGAACGAACTCGGCATCGCCGATCAGGTGGAACGCGCCCAGCGTCAGGCCCGCAGCGAGGCCGAATCTAACCGATACAGCGTGGCGCTGGAGTTGCAGGCCGACTGCTTTGCGGGCGTGTGGGCCAACAAGGTACGCGGCACTGAAGCCGCCAACCTGACCGACGCCGACATCATGCAGGCGCTGAATACTGCTGCTGCCATCGGCGACGACGCCTTGCAGCGCCAAGGCCGAGGCTACGTGGTACCTGACAGCTTTACGCACGGCAGCAGCCAGCAGCGCGTGACCTGGTTCAAGCGCGGCTTTACTGGCGGCGATGCGGCGCAGTGCGACACCTTCAAGGCCAGTTGAGCGTCTACTTACCTGACCGCACTGCCTCTCGCCCGACTTGGCCTTAATCTGTGTTGGGCAAGACTTCACCCGCCCCAATAGGCGGCGCACCTAGACTGCAACCCACGGAGGATTTACACATGACAAAAACTGAAGGCATGGATCAAGGCCGCATGATCAGCGGCGCGGCAGGCGGGGCACTCCTGCTGATGGGCCTTAAAAAACGCGGCGTACTCGGCCTGGGTATGGCCGCAGTGGGCGGTTACCTCGCCTACCGCGCCGCCACCGGCAACGATCCCGTGATGGCCGCCGCAGGCCTGAGCGGCAACGCCAGCGCCGCCAAGCCCATTTTCGTGGAGCACAGTGTGGTCATTGACCGCCCCGCCCAGCAGGTCTACGACTACTGGCGCAAACTGGACAACCTGCCCCACATCATGAGCCACCTGGAAACCGTGACCGTGCTGGACGACAAGCGCAGCCGTTGGGTCGCCAAGGCACCTCTGGGCACGCACGTCGAGTGGGAAGCCGAAATCGTGAACGACAAGCCCGGCGAGCGCATCGGCTGGCACAGCCTGCCCGGAGCCACCGTGGACAACGCAGGCAGCGTGCAGTTTGAGAGCATGCCCACTGGTGGCACGCGCATTCACGTGGCCCTCAGCTACCGCCCGCCCGCTGGCCCTCTCGGTGCAGCCGTCGCCAAGCTGTTTGGTGAGGAACCCAGCCAGCAGATTGCCGAAGACTTGCAGAAGTTCAAGGCCGCGTTTGAAGGCAGCAACCCTAAAAACTAAGGTTTGAAGTTGAAACAGGGCAGGCATTTCGGTGCTTGCCCTATTTTGTTATCTACTCTTCCGTCTCCGCCGCTTCCGCTACCACTTCCGACCCAGCCTCTACCACTGTCAGCGAGCGCAACGTGGCCCCCTGATGCCAGCCGTACTGCGGGTCTTTCAGGCCAAGTGTGGCGGCAATGGCGCGGGCGTTGGCCCCATCCGGTTCACCGTCAAGGCAAAACAGCAGAAAGCGCCGCCCACCGGGGGCAATGCGGATAAACAGATCAGTGCCGATTTCCAGTTGCTGGGTGCGGCTGAATTTCTCGGCGCGGGCCTGTGCGTACTTCAGGGCGTCGCGGATTTTGACGGTGACGGTGGGGTTGCTCATCGTTGCTCCGGTAGAGGTTGGGTGCCCTTCCGAACGCTGACGGGGTGGAGCGAGAGGGAGAAAAACTGGATTCCGCCGCATTCCTGCCCTGCATCAATCCCACACACAGGGCATCCACTCCGCGAAATCCAGTTCATGGACGCTCCAGTTTGGCCGGCGCTGTGTCAACCACCATCGGCGCGGCTTGCAGGCCCGTCAGCAGCATATCGGCGTACTGCTCAGCCACGTCACGCGGGGTCATGCTGCCGCCTGGGCGATACCACGTGTAGGCCCAGTTTACCGCCGACAGGATCAGGTTGGCCGTCATTTTGGGGTCGAGGTCGGGGCGCAGGCTGCCTTCGCGGATGCCCTCAATCACCAGATCGCGGTAAAAAGCGTCAATGGTGTCGCGCCAGTTGGTCACGCGGGTATAGGCTTCGGGCGACAGGTGCTTCCATTCATGAAAAAACACGGTGGCGCTCTCCATATTGTCGGCCACCACACGAATATGGCGGTGCATGGCTTCCCGGATTTTCTCGGGGGCGGGCAGGGGGTCGCCGCGCAGGGTAAACAGTGCGCCGTCAAATTGCCGGGCGGCACGGTCTACAATCCCGATCAACAGTTCATCTTTGGAAGCAATATGAGCGTACAGACTCCCCCCCTGCATCCCCAACTGGCCCGCAAGATCGCGCATAGAGGTCGCGTGATAGCCGCGCTCCGAAAACAGGCGGCTGGCGACCTCGTGAATCTGCTCGCGGCGCGGTTTGTTGGGCGCGGCGGGCAGTGGCGCGGGGGCTGGTGGGGGGCTGGAAGAATCCGTCATGGCATCTGTGAACGCGGCGGGCGCATTGGGAGCAGGGTAGCACGGCGCCGCGTTACCTAACGGGCGTTAGGTCTGCATCTACCCTGGCAGGACAGTTCACGGCAAAGCGGGGCGCAGGATGGTAAAACCCGTGTATGACTTCCACGCCTCTCCTGTCTCAAACCGGGACAACTCAGACCGACCTGACGCCGCCCGAATCTACCAGCGGCGTGCGGGCGGCGGTGCGTAACGTGCCCGCTTACCCGTTTACGCCCATCGACGCGCCCATCAAACTGGATCAGAACGAGAGCGCCTACGATTTCCCCTCCGAACTGAAAGCGCAGGCCCTGGAACGGATGCTGGCCCGCCCCTGGAACCGCTATCCCGACCTGCACGCCGACACGTTGCAGGCTGCCATTGCCGCCTACGAGGGCTGGGACGCGGCGGGTGTGGTGGTCACGCCGGGCAGCAACGTACTGATCAAGCTCCTGACCGAACTCGCGGGCATCGACCAGACCGTGCTGACCGTCAGCCCGACGTTTAGCGTGTATACCCTGGAAGCCCAGTTGTTGGGAGCCACGCTGGTACAGGTGCCGCTGAACCCCGATTTTTCGCTGCCCGTAGAAGGACTGAAGGCTGCCCTGAAAGCCAACCCGCCCGGCGTGCTGTACGTGACCCAGCCGCACGCGCCCACCGGATACGCGGACGCGGGGGCCGATGTGCGGGCTGTGGTGGAGGCCGCCGAGGGCTGGGTCGTCGTGATAGATGAGGCCTACCACCAGTACAGCGGCACCGATTACCGGGGTCTGGTGCAGGAGGGCGGCAACCGCCTGAGCCTGCGCACCTTCAGCAAAGCGTGGGGATTGGCCGGGGTGCGGCTGGGCTACGCGCTGACTTCCCCGCAACTGGCGACCCAACTGCAAAAACTGGTGTCGGCCTTCAATGTCAATGGCCTGACGCAAGCCGCGCTGGAAGTGGCGCTGGAGAACCCGGAATACGTGCAGCACCGCGCCGCTGAGGTGGTGCAGGAGCGCGGGCGGATGCTGGCGGCGTTGTCGACTCACCCCACCTGCACGCCGATTCCCAGTCAGGCCAACTTCTTCCTGCTGCGCACGCCCGACGCCGACGCCGCCTACCGTCATTTGCTGGAACGCGGAATAGTCGTTCGCCGCCAAGACCGCCTGCCCGGACTGCAAGGCTGCCTGCGCGTGGCAGTAGGCACTCCGGCAGAGAACGACGCGCTGATCGCGGCAGTGGGAGAAATTCAGTAAGTGGTGAGTGGGCCGTGGTGAGTGGGAATGACAAAAAGCAACAGAGCTGAAGCTTGGGCCAGGTTGTTCCTTTTGTTCCACTGACCACTCACTCCTGACCACTTACGGTTTTTATGGACGCTTTCACCGCGCCCCCCCCCTACCCCGCCCGCTCCGTGCTGGTGCGGGAATGCAGCGCGTGTGGGGCCTGCTGCGCCGCGCCGGATATTCACGCGCTGGGCAAGCCGTTGGGCGTGCCGTGCGTGAATCTGGGGGCCGAGAGCCTGGGGAGAGGCTGCCTGTGCGCCGTCTACGCCACGCGTCCCGCCGTGTGCCGCAACTACGCGCCCGATTGGGTCTGCGGTGAAGTTGCGCCGCTGCCGACATTGGCCGCCCGAACCCGCCGTTTTCTGCAAATCTACGGATTAGAGGCGGAAGCAGAAGCAGTTAACGCGACTCTTTTGCCCTGAAAACTCAGGCGCAGGGCGGGCCGGGCGTTCAGGGGCAGGCCCACGAACCCGCCCCCCGCCCCGCTGGCCGACGCTCCAGCCTGCAACTCCTCGGCCAAACGGAGCAGGGCCTGGGCCTGTGCTGCGCGGCGTCCCCGGTAAGCCTGTTGTTTCAGCACGCTCAGCCACACCACGCCGCGCAGGGGGTAGGCCCCAACTTCGCTGGCGGGTGGCAGGGGCCGAAAAGGGGCAACCGGCAGGGGAGAGCCAGACCCCGGATAGGGCGGCGGCACGTTGCCTAGGCCAAGACTCAAGGTCAGAGCTTCCGGCCCCACGAAGGCACCCCCCGGTGAGCGTAGTTGGGCCAGCTGTGCGCCGTCTGGCACGTCTCTCGGCCCCAGCAGCATCAGTACTCCGGGAATGATCAGGTCGGCCCGCTGCGGGGCCAGCGCCGCCCGCGTAAAGCTTGCGCCCGCGACCCAGTTGGATTTCAGCCACTGGGCAGGCCACACGCCTGCCTTCACGCAGGCTCCGGCGGCGGCCCAACTCACCCCGTTGCGGGTCACCCGCGCACTGACCAGCACGGGTAAATTGGGCAGGGCCGCCCCCGGATTCAGCGCCCGCACTCGCGCATGGTTCCAGACCTGCACCCGCCCCGACAGCATCAGGCACAGGGTCGGCAGGTCTAGCCGCAGGGCCACTTCCGGCAGGCTGTACACCACCGATACGGGAAACAGCCCCACCGGAATGCTGACCAGTTCACCCACACCTGCTGGGGGCCGGGGGCCGGGCAAGGTGCCCAGCACGCCGTCTACCCGCCCGCCGTACAACTCGCGGAAGGCGGCTTCGGGCAGTAAGGCCGTGAACGATGCGCCCGCAACCCAGGGCGGTGTGCTGCCCGCCAGTTTCAGTGGAGGGAGAGGTTGGGCCAAGGCTGAAGCTGCCGTCAGCATCGCTACCACCGTCGCATGGCGCAGCATCTTCTACCCCTTCTGGCGCACGAATATGGCCGCCTGCGTGATCGGCCCGTAGTCGGGATGCGTGTCGCTCAAACCGTGCAGCGTCAGTGTGTAGCCGTGCGCCTCGGCTGCCGCCCCTGCCCAAGCGCCAAATTCGGCCCGCGTCCATTCGAAGCGGTGATCGGCGTGTCGCATGCCCTTGTCTGCATCCTCGAACACAGCGTTGTACTCGCGGTTGGGCGTGGTCACGATGACGGTGCCAGGGTGGGCGTCCCCAAACACATGCCGGGTCAGCGGGCCGATCTGGTGTGGTTCCAGATGCTCTATCACTTCGACCAACGTGGCGGCGTCAAACCCCTTCAGGCGCGAATCGGGGTAAGAGAGGCTGCCGTGCAGAAGTGTCACGCGGGCAGCGAGTTCCGGGCGTTCGCGCAGATTCAGGCGGCGGGCAGCGATCTCCAGGGCGCGGGCGCTGACATCCATGCCCAGCAGTTGCCGAAATTGAGCCCTTTCCAGCAACAGACGCAGCAGTTTGCCTTCGCCGCAGCCAAGGTCAAGGACAGTGCTCGCGCCACTGGTCGCCACCTGTTCGGCCACCCACTGCAGGCGTTCGTCGTGCAGGCGAGGGCGGGGCAGAGCTGCGGTGGTTTCTCCTGATTCTGCCGTGTGGCTCTCCGAATACCCCTCTTCGGCCTGCCGCACCAGCGCCGCAAAGCGAAGATAGCGCCGGGTAATCAGGTCGCGTTCCGGGTGCGAGTCCAGCCAGCCCGTGCCGTGCCGTGCCAGTTTGTCCACTTCGGCTTCGTTCAGGAAGTAGTGGCGTTTGCCGTCCAGCACAGGCAGCAGCACATATAGGTGGGCCAGCAGATCGCGCAGCCTGATCTGCCCTGACAACCTCAACTCCACGTAAGGCCGCTCGCCCCATTCGGGATACAGCGGGTCGAGGGGAATGGGCGTGGCCTGCACCGCGTAGCCCAGCGGCCCAAACAGACGTTCTGGCAAGCCTTCCGGCCCGCGTGCGGTCACGCAGGGCAGATGCACCGAGAAGGCCAATGCCCTATCTGCCAGCGCTTGCCGATCCTTGCTGCGGCCTGTAAACGCCGTGCCGAACGCATCGCGCAGGGCCACCGCCAGAAAGCTTCCCGACGCATACGGGCGGTCATTCACATACGGTTCGAGTGGGGCACCTTCGCCGGGGCGGGCCGTGCGGGACAGGGCCACCGGATCGACTTCCAGCAACAGGGCCGCCGTGGTGCACTGGGCCGACACCTGCGGATAGAACACCGACGCCGTACCAAACGACAGCGTTTGCGTTTGCACGCGCTCCGGGTGCTTGTGCAGCAGGAATCCGAGGTCGGAAGCGGGCTGGAGGGGATCGGCTTGGGCAGCGTCAGATACAGCGGGTTGGGTCAGCGTCAGGGTCAGCAGCACGGCGGGGTCGATTCTCCTCTGCGGGTCAGCCTAACAGTCTGCTGCGGCCTGCGCCTCTGCCAAGCGGCTGATGCGTTCGTATGTTGTGGAGTTGCTGCTAGGTCTTCCCCCACCCCCCGCTCCCAAAGGGGTCAGGGGAGTTTGTCGCTCCGCTGAGGAGGATTGATCTTGTCGCGTCCATACTCGGCTAGATCGTTCATTTGAAGCGGAATCGCCAGTCATCTTTAAGATGGAATTGGCCCGCCCACTGCGTGGACGACGGCCTCACACGGATGTGGGCGGGAACGGTTTGAGGCGGCGGTGTGGTGGCTTTTAGCTCCTCCACCTTGAGGGGGAGGTTGGGAGGGGGTGAATGAGCGCAGCAATTGCCCCAGCCTTCCTTAGACCCTTAGACCGCCCTACATTGCCCCTAAAAAACTTCAGCCAGCAGCGACATTTGCGCCTGCAACAGGGCCGGGTGGCTGGGCAACTGTTCGGCCTGCACCAACAACTGCGCCACCGCTTCATGCGACAGGCCCGGCAATACGCTGGCGGCTACCGGTGTGCAGAAGGTGGGCTCGGGCGGCTGCTGCGTGCAGTCCAGCACACACAGTTCAAAGGCGTCGGCCAGCGTATAGCCGCTTAGGCGCACCACCAGTGCCCCGTAACCGTTGGCAAAACAGAAGGTATACAGTTCGCCTTCCGGTACGTATTCATGTGTGGGCAGCGCCAAGACCTGCGGAAAGACCACGGATTCCATAAGCAGAAACGATTGGTAATCGGAATCGATGGGATCGAACAAACTCATAGGCGGGGCAACTCCTTGACGCAGGGAATCTAGAGGGTGTGGGAAACGGCTGGCATAAACAACCGCTGCTCAGTGCACTGGCAGCTTTCTTGGCCTCAGCCTAACGAGATGGTCATTACTATTCCCTTACCGGAGGTCTGCCGTTTATCTGCCTGCTGCGGTGGATGCCGCTACAATCGCCCCTGATGCTCTGGACGCGCCCCCTGACTGTGTGGAGACTTTTGGCGCTGCTGCTGGCGTCCGAACTGGTACGCACAGGCTTCGTGGTGTCGGTGCTGCCTGTGGCTAGCCCCAGCCTCGGTTTTTCTACGGCCCTGATCGGGCTGATGGTGGGCATGCACTATCTGGCCGACGCCCTCGCCAAAGGCCCGCTGGGACTGGTCACCGAACGTTGGGGCCTGGGGCGCTTGCTGACCTTGGGCGCGGTGCTGGGCCTGGCGGTCATCGCGGGCACGCACTTTGCGCCTTCTCCGGCGTGGCTGGTGCTGGGCGGGGTCTTGTGGGGTGTGGCGTATGCAGCGCTCTGGCCGGGCGTCATGGGCGCGTCTCAGGCGTTTGCGCGGCCAGAACGCATGGCGCGGGCGTTATCGGTCAGCAATCTGGTGGCGACTCCGGCTATCCTGGCGGGTATTTTGCTGGTCGGCCCGCTGATGCAAACCCGCCCTGAGACCGCGTGGACGGTGCTGCTGGGCGTTCAGGTGGCCGCCCTGCTGTTGGCTCTCTCCCTCTGGCCGCTGCATCTGCCCCGGCAAGAAGGCGCGGAAACGGCCCGGAACCCCTGGGCGGGCTGGTCGCGGGTGGGGGTGCTCCTGCCTGCCGCTTTTGCCCAGACCCTCGCGCCAGGGCTGGTCATCACGCTGATTTATCCGTTGCTGGCTCGGCTGGAGTTGCCGCTGCCCGCTCTGATTCTGCCCGGAATCCTCTTCGGCGTAACTTTGGGGCTGAGCCTGTGGTTAGCCGGACGCCTCGCAGACCGCAGCCACCCCCGCCGCGCCCTCGCCCCCGGATTATTGCTGTTGGCACTGGCTTTTGCTTTGGCCGCGCTGCCCGGTCTGCCGCAGCGGTTGCCCTTGGTGGCCCTGATCTTGGGCGTGGGCTACGGCGCATTTATAGCGGGTTGGAATGGATTGGTGGCCCGCACCCTGCCCACCGGACACCGCGCCGCCGCGTGGGGCACCGTCATGGCGACCGAAAGTTTGGGCAATGCCATTGGCCCCATTCTGGGCGGCGTGGCGTGGCAACTGGCCGGCCCAGCCGGAGTGTTTGGCCTCGGCGCGGTGGTATTCGTGCTGACCGAGGCGTACTACCTGTGGCCGGGGCGCAAGTTGGGGGCCAAGGCGGAAGCAAGGAGTGGGTTGTAGGGCGTAAGAACAGCAGGAGTGTGTCTTTAAGCCTGCTTCCCCACACCCTCCAGCTATAGCCTCTCCGGGTCGACCAACAGCGGCTCCTCCGTCTCGAAGGCCTCAGCGTAGCGCACCCGCAGCAGGGTTCCCCAGTAGGTCAGGCGTCCTTTGCGGCGCTCGATGATTTCGGGCGTCACCGTTTCCGAGATGTACGCCCCGCTGAATTGGCTGGTGTGGGCGCGGATGGCGGCTTCCCAGTCGGCGATCACAGCGCCCACGTCGACCAGCAGATTGGCCCGAATATCGGCGTTGCCCTGATACAGCAGCACACGGGACACGCGGTGGGGGTCGCCCGCTACATTGGCTTTTTTCAGCGCAGCCAGATGCACGGCGCGTTTGGCAAGCGAATAGGTGCCGAAGTGGTCGGGGTGGCGGTCAGCGTGGTGCGGCACCACCAGCACGCGGGGCCGCACTGCCCGCAAGGTGGCGGCCAACGCCTGCGCTCCGGCGGGGGTATCGGCCAATCCGCCGTCAGGCAGGCCCAGTTGCCCACGCCAGGCCAGCCCCATGATTTCGGCGGCAGCCACGCACTCTGCCGCCCGCTCCTGCGGTGTGCCCTGCGTGCCGCTCTCGCCCCGCGACAGTTCCAGCACGCCCACCGCCTGCCCGGCCCGCGCCAACCGAATCAGCGTGCCGCCCGCGCCAATTTCGGCGTCGTCGGGGTGAGGGGCGAGGCACAGCCAATCGAGGGGCTGCACCGCGCCGTACACGGTTTCAAAAGGAGAGGTGGAAGGGGTCATGGGCGCAGGCTAGCAGGCGCAGTGGGGCCAAACTCTGCCAACACGCGCTGCACGAAAATTCCCTTTTGGGCTGTGTACTGTCTGCGGTTGTTTCCGTGTGCCTCAGCCAGCGCCGCTTTGATCTGATTGTATTTGTCGCGCAGGTCGGGCTGCCGCCGCAACACATCCCGAAACAGTAGATATTCTGCCCATTTCGGGTGACTGATGGGCAGCAGATGGATGTAATGCGTGCGGGCCTCGTCGTCACCCTTGGCAAAAAAGTATTCGCCCCAGCCTTCCCGGTCATCAAAAGACGTGTAGCCGATGGCTTGTAGGGGCGAAATGCAGGCGTCCATCTGCGCTGTGTTCTGGATGCCCACCGCGAGGTCGAGAATGGGTTTGCCTGCCAGGCCAGGAATGCTGGTGCTGCCCACATGCTGAATGTCTAAAGCCAACGCACCAAGCGCCTGCCGGACTCTGGCCCGTTCTTCTTCAAACAGCGCGGGATACTCGGCTGATGAGGGCTGCAGAGCAACAGTTCCGCGCTTGAGTCCGAGTGTCATGGGGGCAGTGTAGGGGTGGTCTAAGGGTCGAGGGTCTCAGAAAAGCAATCGCTTCGCTCACTTCGTCACGCTCACCATCAATAAAGAGAGCGCCCCGAAGGACGCTGATAGGGGGAAATATAGCGCGGTATGCAGGGTAAGTCAAATTATGCAGACCGATGCTTCAGCCGCTCCCGTACCACCAGCGGGCCTGCTGGCCCCAAAGTCACACCGGGGCGGGGGGTAGCTTTGCCGCGCACAGGTTCCAGCGCGGGCAGGGTCGCCAAGGCTTCCAGGATCATCAGGTGCGCCAGATGCATGCCCAGACAGATGCGCTCGCCGCCGCCAAAGGGCAGATATGCCCACGCGGGCGGCGCGGCCTGCCACCGCTGGGGCCGGAATTCGCCTGCATGGGGCCAGAGTGCCACGTCCCGGCCACTCAGGTAGGGGCTGTACAGCGCCAGCGTGCCGCGTGGCAGGCGCACGCTCTGACCGTCCGAGGTTGTCCAGCGCAGATCGCGCGACAGGCGGCGGCTGCCCATCCAGCCGGGGGGATACAGGCGCAGGACTTCTTTGAGGACGGCGGGGTGGTCGGCGGGTGTGTGCCATTCGGGGCTGTACGCCAGGTGCCACACCGCCCAGGCCAGCGCGTGCGTGGTGGTGTCGTGGCCCGCCGCGAGGCTGACCCGCGTTTCTTCCAGCCCGCCGGGAAGGGGGGCCAGCAACGCCAACAGATCATCGCCACCGCCAGTGGTCAGGCGCTTGTGGGCCAGCCGCCGCAGTTCCGCATCTACACGCGCAAACAGCAGCGGGCGCGGCAGGGCCGGAATAGGAAAAGGGTGGCGCAGCGGGGCCAGAAACGCGTGCAACAACTGGGAATCGAACTCGCCGCTGAAGTACGCCGCGTTGAGCATGTTCAGCGCGGCGGCATCGGCCCAGGCCAGCGCGTCCCATTCTCCGCTGGGGATCGCGGGCAGGACGGACCGCACCCGTTCGCGCAAGGTTTCCATGTGGCGTTTGCCGAAGCCCGGATTTACCATGCCGCGCCGGGGGGCGTGGGCGGGCGCGTCGGTAAGGATCACGCCGCCTGCCAGATAGGGCACCACTTTGGAGAAGCTTCCGGCGCTGCGAAAGGTGTGCAGATCGGTCAGGAGCGCCCGGTTCCACGCTGGACTGAACCCCACCACCGCCGGGATGCCCAGCCGCAACCGGAATAGGCCGCCCGCTGCGCTCCTTGTCGCGCCGTCTTCGATCAGGGCCAGCGGGTGCAGCGCCCAGTCTTGCAGGTGACCGTTGCCGGGGCGGGTGGGCGGTTCGGGCAACGCCGAGAGGTCAGTCCTCATCCAGCGCCGCCTTTCCACCAAGGTCGTCGTAAGGCAGGCCCAGCAGGTCGCCCGCACCGTTCCAGCCGCTCAGGACAGATAAAGGCACACCGCCGCCGGGATGCACCGTGCCGCCCACCTGCCGCAAGTTGCGGGCCTGCGGCAATGTCCAGCCGGGGCGCAGGCTGCCCGTCAGCCCGTGTGGGGCGCGGCCATACAGTGCGCCGCCCACGGCAGTCCGGGCGTAATCGGCAGGGGAGAGGGGCAGCCATTCGTCCACCTCCAGCGGGGGCAGGTGGGCCGGAAAACGCGGCCCAAGCTGTTGCAGCAGGAACGCGCCGTAGCCGTGTGGGTCGGTGGCAATCTCTGGGCGCGGTGGGGCATTCACCAGCAAGAAGGCCTGCCTGCCATCGGTGTGAAGGTACAACGTGGGGTCGGTGGGCAGCCGTCCAGCGCGGATGTCGGCCCACTCGCGGGCGTAGCGTTCCGGAAAAAAGACGTGGTGAGACTGGCCCGCGTGGGCCTTCAGGCGCAGTTGCAGGGCAAATCCGCTGACGCCGCGTGCGGTGGTTTCGGCCCCCAGCCCCAGCCATTGCCGCGTCAGTGCGCGGTCTGCGGCGCTGATCCAGCCGTCGGCAGCCACCGCGCCCCGGTTGGTATGTGCGCCCAGCACCCGCCCGCCGTGCTTGATCAGGTGAGTGACGGTGGTGCCGTACTCGAACTGCACGCCCAGCGCCTCTGCTTTGTCGCGTAACGTCTCGGCCAACTGGCCCAGCCCACCTTCCAGATGCCAGACGCCGTAACCCAGTTCTACCCAGGCGATGTTGTGCAGCACAGCAGGAGCGCGGTACGGGTCGGCCCCAAGGTAAGTGGCAAAGCGCAACCAGAACGGCGTTAGCAGCGGCCCACTCCTCACGTACTGCGCCAGTTTCGCCCAGGGTGCGGCCCGCGCTCCACGGGTCAGGGCGTAGCGGCCCAGCGCCAGTTTGCCCGGTGGCGGCCCAAAAATGAAGGTGGGCGCGGCGTCCTCGTACATCTGCCGGGACGCTTTCAGCAGACGCTTGTAGCTGTGTGCCTCGCGCTTGCTCAGTTGCTCCAACGTGGAGTCCAGGCCCGCCACGCGGACGGCTTCGGGGGCAAAGGTACGGCCCTTTACCGTACCGCTGTCGTAGTGGTAGGTGGTGGTGGGCCGCGCTGCAGTCAGCCCCGGCAGGGGCAACTCCACGCGCTCGTGCAGTGCCCGGAACAAGTGCGGCATGGTGACCACCGTTGGCCCGCTGGAAAACTCCCGATAGCCCAGTGCCGCCTTGCCACCGGGACGGTCTAGGCTGTCCAGCACGGTCACGCGCACGCCCGCACCCGCCAGGCGCAGGGCAGCGGCCAGGCCCGAGAAGCCGGAACCGATGACGATGACGTGTTTGGGCGTCATGGCCGCCTGGAACGCGGATCGTGGGGGGGAGAGGGAAGTGTTGTTGCCTTCCGATTACGATGAAAGGTGTACCTCATTGCCTGTACGCCCGTCCCTTCCAAGTCACCCGCCGCCGCATAGCGCGAAGATACACGGGCACGGCCAACAGCGGCGTCACTGGCCCCAGCAAGCCTTCGGCCAAATCTGCAGGCTTGCGTCGGCCTGTGAGCAGGTTGGTCAGCGGGCGTTCCAGCAGGCCCGCGAACCGGAGCAGGCGCAGAGCGGCCAATCCAGATGAACTTGATGGCAGCAGCCAGGGCAGCGTGTACACCGCCAGATGTCCGGCGAGGGCCACCGTCATCAGGGCGCGGGAGTTGAGGTGCAGCGGCAGCGAATTCTTACCGAAGCCGCGCACCGATTCCGGGTACGAGGAATACATCCGCACGCCGATGCAGTCGCCGCCCAGCGCCATAGCGAGCCTCCCCCCCTGCGCCTTGAGGCGGGAGGCCAGCAGGGTATCTTCCAGCACCTCGTTTTTGACCAGACGGTAGCCGCCCGCCCGCTCGAAGGTATCTCGCCGGAAGGCCATCAGTTGCCCGTTGGCCGCACTCGCAGCCGGAAAAGGCAGGCTCAGCACCGGGTAGGGCAGATACGACAGCACCACCAGATCCACCAACGGCGTCAGCAGGCGCTCGCCGGGCGTCTGGTTGTCCTGCTTGGGCAGGGCACTGAGCAGGTCGGCCCCGCTGGCTTCCAGTTGATGCACCACCGCGCCCAGCGCCCCCGGCCCCCAGGTCACGTCGGCGTCGGTAAAAATCAGGATGTCGCCCGTGGCAGCGCGGGCCAGTTGGTCGCAGGCCCAGGGTTTGCCGAACCAGCCTTCCGGCAAATCCTCGCCCCGAATGACCCGCGCCCCCAGTCGGCACGCCAGTTCGCCCGTGCCGTCGGTGCTGTGGTCATCCAGAATCAGGACTTCGTGTGCGCCCTGCGCCACCACACCGGGCAGCGTGCGCGGCAGGTTGTGGGCCTCGTTGCGTGCCGGAATCAGAATAGAGACGCGGGGGCCGCCCGCAGGCAGGGATCGGGGCCGCAGGCGCGGAAAGGTCACGGCATTGACCGCCATCACCACCAGTTTGCTCACGATGAATCCCAGGGCTACCGAACGATAAACCCGCGCCCAGTCCCGCTTTGAATGGGCAGCCTTCATCGGTCACCTGTGATCAGCGTCAGCATCCGCGCAGGCAGGCTCACCGGATCGTCCGGGGTCACGCGCCGCCCACACACGCGCAGGTATCCGGCCAAGGGTTGTTCGGGGTCAGCGTCGGCCAGTTCGGCGTCCAGCAGGGCCAATTCCCGCATCATCGCTTGGGGCAACAACGCTTCGGAAACAGGCGAGCCGAAGCGCAGGTAGGCTTCGGGCTGCTGGCCGCCGCGCATCAGCACGCGCAGGGCCACTGGAACCAGCGGCACGCGGGCGGTGCGGGCCACCCACGCCGCGCCTGCCCGGACGTCTTGCAGCGGGCCAGCGGGCCGAACCGCGCCTTCGGGGAACACCACCATCCAGCTTCCGGCGCGGGCAAAGCGGGCGGCCTCCCGCACTTGCCCGGCGGCCAACGCCCCCGCCCGCCGCAGAAAAGGAAACCGGCCCAATTGATGCGCTGTCATGAGTACCCGGAAGTCTGCCCCAGCCCACGCCGCCACTTCAAGCACGACATACCCGTCCCACCAAGAATGATGGTTGGGAGCCAGCACCGCACCGCCTGTGGGGCCAAAAGCAGGAAGAGTGCCGCGCACCCACACCCCCGCCAACTGGCCCTGCACGCTGCGCCTAATACTGTGCCTGACCATCCACGTCGCCCAAGCATGGGTTTCCCGCTCAGGCACGCTGCCCGCCCGCCGCCTGCCTGCCCTCTTGCCGCAGTAAACGGGCCAAACCCAACCCCAGCAGCATCGCCAGCAACGTCACGCCGGCCTCCAGATACCTGCCCACCAGCACCAGGCCACCCGGCAAAAAGAAGGTTTCGATGGGGTAGGCGAGGCCAAACGTGGATTTGTGTTCCTGCCGGCGGAACAGTGCAGGGGCGATGCGCGTAAATCCCCAGGCGATCCCCGTACCCACTGCCCACCAGCCGATGAAATTCTGAATGGGCGCTCCGGCCCACACGGGCGCGGGATCGTTCCAGAGCCAGTAACGCTGCGCGGTCATCAGCGGCTCAAGTCCCACGTCCCAGAGGGCCAGCAGCACCCCCGCCAGCCAGGGACGGCCTCCAGCCAGCAACGTTCCCGCCAGCGTAAAAGCGAACCAGCCCAGCGGCACGATCAGCGGCACCGTCAGCAGCGTGGGCGCAGGCGCAGTGGCGTAGGAATACACCCCGAACGGAACCCCGGTGCGGCTGCCCAGCACCTCCACGCCGAGGCCCACCGCGAAGGCCAGCGCTGCCATTGCCACTGCTTTGGCCGCGTTTTCCTTCTCCTGCACGTACAGCAACGCCGAAATAAACAGCGCCCCGGTACTCAGCAGGCCCAACAAAGAAAAGCCTTCGGGCCACAGTGGAACCGGCACTTTCAGCAGCACGTAGAGGGCGAGGAAGGCCATCCACGGGCGAGTTTGAGCGGCCAGTTCAGCGGCACGGGTTCGCAATGTCGGCCCAAACGTTGGCCCCAACTGATCGCCTGCCAATGCCAGCACGCCCGCCAGTGGCACGCCCAGTGCAATGCCCGCCCAGCCGCCCACGTATCCGGCCATGACTGCCAGCGCCCCGGCAAAAGCCACGCCCAGTGCGGCAAAAGCAAGCAGTCCGCGCCGAAGCAGCGGGGTCATTTTGAGGACAACCTCGCTCCCAGGTTCTGCCATTTGCGCTGCGTCAGATCCTTGACCACGATGCGGGCGGCATTGCGCCCCGACGCGCCCATAATGCCGCCGCCCGGATGGGTGCTGGCTCCGGTCAGATACAGCCCCTTCACGCCCGGCCAGCGGTACTGGCTGGCCTGCATCCACGGCCTGAACGAGAACATCTGGTCAAAGCTCATTTCCAGATGCATCACGTTGCCCCGGTGCAGGCCCAGGTTGGTTTCCAGCCACTGCGGGGTCTGCACCAGCTCGCCCACGATGGTGTCGCGGGTGCCGGGCGCGTAATGCTCGAAGGCGTTCAGAATGTTCTCGCGGGCCTCGGCGGTGCGCGTTTCCCAGCTACCGCTGGACAGTTGGTAGGGGTAATACTGCGCCCACAGCCACAACGCCTCGCCGCCCGGAGGGGCTAAACTGTCGTCCACAGCGCTAAAACTCATGGCGATCAGCGGCGGATCGGTGGTGGGTTCTCCGGCCAGATATTCGCCGTAGCCCTTCATCAGTTGCTGCTGGTTTTTGATGAGCAGGCCCAGCCCCACGCGGCTGTCGGGTTCGGTGTGGTTGCGGTATTTCACCTTCTCGCTGAGGGCGAGGCGCAGCACCATGCCGAAGCCGTTGCCCACGCGCACCTGCCGCGCCGCTGCGGGAACGTGTTCGTCGGGCAGGGCGGCGGCGGTGGTCAGAATGTGCGCGCCCGACACCACCGCGTTGGCCGTGTACATATCGCCGTTTTCCAGCTCAATGCCCTGCGCTTTGCCGCCCTTCACCACGATCCGCTTCACGGGAGCGTTCACGAACACCTGACCGCCCTCGGCTTCGATGGCCCGTCGCAGCGCTTTGGTCAGGCCACCGCTGCCGCCTTTGGGCCGGGCTACGCCGCCCTCGTGATACAGCGGGTGCCACAGTAAAAAGGGCGCACTGAGGGGGTCAGTCGGCGGCGGGCCACTCTGGGCGGCCATCCACACCAGCGGCGCACGCACCCGCTCCTCCGTGAAGTATTCGGCGGCCACATCGCCGTAGGGCCGCAGAATCCGCGAGAGCTGCGCCTGCCAGTCGCGCCCCTTGCCGCTGCTGACCATCATCTTGCCCATGTCCAGCGGCCCCGGCGCAGAGTTGAACAGGTCGGCCACGGAGCGGGCAAAGGGCGTCCATTCCTCTAAAAAGTGGCTGTAGGCCTCGCCCTGTCCCGGAAACAGATTCTCCAGTTCCCGCGCCGTGCGTTCGGGGTCGCGGTGAATAAACCACGGCGTTTCTCCATCCGAGGCGTGAAACATCGGGTCAACTTCGAGGTAATGCAGCCCGTGGCGGGTCAGCTCCAGCTCGCGCACCACGGGCGTCATGCGAATCAGGATGTGGGCGCTGCCGCCGTAGTCGAACTGGTAGCCGGGCACCAGTTCTTCGGTACTCACGGCCCCGCCCACGATATGCCGCCGCTCGAACACGCCCACGCGCAGGCCCGCTTTGGCCGCATACGCCGCCGTCACCAGCGCATTGTGTCCGGCTCCCATCACGATTACGTCAAAGTCAGGCATCTTTCGCGTCAGTTTGGCACGGCGGGCGGGGCCGAACGGTCAGGAATCTCTCAGCCACCAGAGGGCTGCTGCCCTAGCCAGACAGAGCACCGTGACAGTTGGCGCGGTACGCTGTCCCCATGTTCGGACGCCGCGTGCCGCCCCACCTTGTGTTGCTGTTCAGTGTGCTGCTGGCGCTCGCTTGCGCGATAGCAGCCTTCTTTGCCCTGCGTGCTGAAAGCTGGGTCACGGGCGCGATTGGCCTGATTCTGGCCGTGTGGTTCGCGGTAGACGCCGTGCGGGCGTATGGCTGGCAGAAGGCGAAGGAAGCGCAGAAGAAGTAAGCGGAATAAGTGGAGATAGAGCAGGCCCGCCCCACCCCGCATTTGTCCCGCCCCCACTCCTTTAGCCTGTAGGGATATGACTGCTCCCGCTCCCGCTGCTTCCGCCCGCGCCTTCGTGTCCCTGATCGGGGCCGGGCCGGGCGATCCGGGGCTGCTGACCATCCGGGGCATGCAGGCGTTGCAGGACGCCGATGTGGTGCTGTTCGACTACCTCGCCAACCCGGAGTTGCTGAACTACGCACCGCACGCCCACACCATCTACGTGGGTAAAAAGGGCTTTTCGGAGTACATCAGTCAGGAGCAGATCAATGCCCTGATCGTGGCGCAGGCGCAGGCAAACGGCGGGCAACGGGTGGCGCGGCTGAAGGGCGGCGACGTGTTCGTGTTTGGGCGCGGCGGCGAGGAAGCCGAAGCCTGTGCACGGGCGGGCGTGCCCTTCGAGATCGTGCCGGGCATCAGCAGCTCTATCGCGGCCCCGGCCTACGCGGGCATTCCGGTCACGCACCGAGAAGTGGCCCGCAGTTTTGCCGTGCTGACGGGCAATACCCAGGAAGGCGGGGCACACTACGCCACCCTGTCGGGGGCCGATACGCTGGTGCTGCTGATGGGTGTGCGGAATCTGGATCAGATTGCTGCTGACCTGATCGCTGCGGGCCGCCCCCCCGAAACGCCCGCTGCCACCGTGCAGTGGGGAACCACGTCCCGGCAGCGAGTGGCGGTGGGCACGCTGGCGACCATTGCCGCCGAGGTGAAGGCCGCTGGACTGGAAGCCCCTGCCGTGACCGTGGTGGGTGAGGTGGTGCGCCTGCGGGACAGCCTGAACTGGTTCACGCCGCCTGCCGAAACTGAACATTCAGAGCGCCCACTGGCCGGGCGGCAAGTGGTGGTCACGCGCACGCGGGAAGGGGCCAGTGCCCTGAGCGGTGTATTGCGGGCACGCGGGGCCAGCGTGCTGGAAGTGCCGCTGATCCGTTTTGCCGACACTGCCGATGAAGGAGGTCTGCACGCCCAACTGCGCGACCTGTCGGGCGTGTCGTGGCTGCTGCTGACCAGCAATCAGGCGGTGTCGGCCTTGTTTGAACACCTGGAGCAGTTGGGGCTGGACGGACGGCATCTGGCGGGCGTGCGCGTGGCGGCGGTTGGCCCCAGCACGGCGCGGGCGTTGGTCTTGCGGGGCATCCGGGCCGATTTCGTGCCCAGTACGCCGGGGGCGCGTCATCTGGGCGCAGAATTGCCGACCCAAGCCGGAGAAACCGCCCTGCATCTGACCTCGCACCTGGCCGAAGCCGACCTGCAGCACGCCCTGGAAGCACGCGGCCTGAGCTACACGCGGGCCGAGCTGTACCGCACCGAACCCGCCCCGCTGACGCCCAGAGCGCAGCAAGCCTTACTCCGGGCCGATGTGGTCACGCTGGCCTCGGGCAGTGCGGCGCGGTTTCTGGCAGAGGTAGCGGGCACCGACTTCCGGGTGGCGGCGATGGGGCCACAAACCGCCGATGCCGCCCGTGCTGCCGGATTTCTGCACGTCACGGTAGCGCACGAAGCCACGCTGGAAGCTCTGGCCGATGCCGCAGTCCAGGCCATTCTGACCGGAAGCTGATTTGATAGGTTAATGGTTTGGCCACCATGTCCGGACAACTGCTCATCAATGGGGGGTAAACCGTGCTGTACACCAAATTTCTCGCATTCAATCTGTAGCATTTCTGCCAAGCTCAGGCTTATGCAGCGGCTTGTTCTGCCTGGTTTTACGTGTGGGCAGGTGGAGCCAAAAGAGTTCTGTGAGTGGATTCAAGGCAGAGGTCACTCCCAATGACGTCCAATTTCTCTTCAGGAAGAACCCCAGTGAATGCGGATGCCTACGAGGTGCCGCCGTCTGCCGCTGCTGAACACGCGGCCCTGAGTGCGTTGCTGGAGCTGAACGCGGCCCTGTTGGTGGCCCGCACGCCGCCGCAGGTAGAGGAAGCGTTGACGCTGGGCGTGGTGGAACTGATGGCTGCCCGCTACGCCTATTTCCTGCGCTTCGACCCCCAGGCCGATACCCTGACCATTACCACCGTGTCCAGAGAACAATTCACCGATCCGGGAGCAACAGCGCTGGGCTGGGTGCTGCGGCGCGGCGCGGGACTGTCCTGGCAGGCCATAGAGCAGGCCGAGCGCCTGGCGACGGAAACGGCTGCGGTCGCGGCTGGCGAGCGGGCCAGGTACTTGGGCCGCGCCGTGCTCCACATTCCCGCATCAGACTTGCCTTCCTACGCCGTGCGGGTGGGCAATGCCCCCGATCAGGACGTGATGTTTGCGCCGCTGCTGACCCAAGACCGGCAAGTGTTGGGCGTGCTGACCTTGGGCCGCATCTCGCCGGGTTTTACCCCCCAGGACCGTGCACTGTTGGCCGCTTTTGCCAATGCTGGAACGCTGGCGCTGGAACGTGCCCACGAGGAACGCCGCGCCGCCGAGTCCCGCGAAGGCGCGATGCTGGCGCTGGGAATGGCGCTGGAAGCCCGCGACTTCGAGACGCAGGGCCACACCGAACGCACGGTGGCGTTGGCCGAACGCCTCGGCGCGGCCCTGAACCTGAGCGCCGCCAATCAGGATGCCCTGCGCCAGGGCGCGTATCTGCACGACCTGGGCAAACTGAGCGTGCCAGACGGCGTGCTGCTAAAACCCGGCCCCCTGTCGCCCGAAGAACGTGCCCTGATTTGTACCCACACCGTCATGGGTGAGGCGCTGGCCCGCCGCCTGCCCACCCTGCCCGCCGGGGCGCTGGCGATCGTGCGCTCTCACCACGAACGCTGGGACGGCAGCGGCTACCCAGACCGGCTGTGCGGCACTCAAATTCCACTGCTGGCCCGAATCTTTGCCGTAGTAGACGTGTACGATGCCCTGACGCATGACCGTCCTTACCGCCCCGCCTTCTCGTTGCTTCAGGCCAGAGCCATGTTGGAAGAGGGCGTGGGTACGCATTTTGACCCAGAAATCTTGCGGGCGTTTTTGGGGCTGCTGGACGGCCTTTGACAGGGCAATGTCTAACAGTTTAGGGGGCAGGTCTGAGGGTTTAAGGAAGGGCAGAAGGGCAACAACCGCCCCCTCACATCGTCCCCGCCCCTCTACGTGTGAGGCCGTCGTGCGTGCAATGCGCGGGCCAATTCCATCTCAAAGACGACTGGCGATTCTGCTTCAGATGAACGAGCCAGCCGAGTCTGGGCGCAACAAGATCAATCCTGCCGAGCGCAGCGACAAACTCTCCTGACCCCGTTGGGGGCGGGGCCTGGGGGAGTCCAACGTGGGAGAAGACCAACACCCCCAAGGCCCGGCAATCCTGACCGCAATTCCACCACAACCCCAAGGCCGCCTGAAGCTGAAGCATGGGCGGCCTCATCTGCGCTGCCTATGCTGACTAAAACAGTGCTGACCCGACTTTCATCCTCATCCCCTCAACGTTACGCAGGAGAACCCATGACCCCTACCCGAACCACACTGATTCTGACTGCCCTGCTGCTCGGCGGCGCACAGGCCCAAACCGCCACGCCCACTGCAACCCAATCCAGCACTTCCCAACCGACTCAAACGGCGGCCCAGGCTGCGGCAGAAGCCAGCGATCTGGTAGCCAAAGCACGCGCCACTTATCCCAGGGGCAGCGCCAGCATCGACCAAGACCTCTGGAAACGGGCCGCCGCTGCCGCCGAACGCGCAGTGGCCGCCGCGCCAAACAACCCGGACTATTTGCGTCTGCGTGCCCAAATCTATACCGAAGTGGGCTTCTGGCGTCAGGCCGAACTGGGCTGGGAAGCGTACTTCCGGGCCGCGCCGAACGGGGCCGGAGCGGCAGAGACGGCCAGTGCTGCCACCGTGCAGTACAACCTCGGATACTCGGCCTACACGCGCAATCAGCCCAGTCAGGCGGCGGCCTTTTTTGCCAACTGCCTGAAGCTAGACCCGGCCAGCGTGCCCTGCACCACCTGGGCCGCACGCACGGCGCTGGAAGCGGGGAATTATGCCCAGGCCCAGACCCTCTATGACCGGGCGTTGGTACTTCAGCCCGCCGATAAAACCCTGAACTATTTCCGGGCGCTGGCGCAGAGTGCCGGACGATATGGCCCCGCGGCCACACGTGCTTTTAGCCGCGCTTACGGGGAACTGGACGCGGGCCGTAAAGCCCAAGCCTTGGCCGGATTTCAGCAGGCCGCCGCCGCCGCCCCCAACTTTGCCGAAGCCTGGCGCGAGTCGGGCAAACTGGCCCTGGAACTCGGAGACGCGCAGGCGGCGTTGGCGGCCTACACGGGCGCGGCGGCTCTGCCCAATGCCACCGCCGCGGACCGTTACAACCTCTCGGTGGCGCAGGAAGGCGTGAGTGTGGGCCTGAAAGCAGTGCAGGCTTTCCGCGCGGCCTATGCCCGCTACACCGCAGGCGATAAAACGGCGGCTGAGGCGGGATTTCTGGGGGCCACCACCCTCAGTCCCAGGTACGCCAAAGCGTGGGCCTGGCTGGGCCGCACCCGCTACGAAGCCCGCAACTTTGTCGGCGCGGCAGAGGCCTATGCACAGGCCGTGCAGCTTGACCCGAACGACAAGAGCAGCGCCTACTTTTTGCGGCTGGCACAGCAAGGGAAGTAGGTTGGGGGATGCAGGCAATGCTGGTCGGTTTTCTCCACCAAACCTACCCCCGCTTCCTACAGCCTTTTCCCGTCCCACACCGCCGCCACTGCTTCTGCCAGCGCCAGATCCCCCGGCGTTGTCACCTTAAACAGGCGGGCGTCACCGGGAATCAGGGCCACACGTTGTCCCAAGCGGGCAATCAGTCCGGCGTCGTCGGTGGCGGCGTGGCCCTCTTGTTGCGCAGATTCGTGGGCGGCCAGCAGCGCTGCGCGGCGGAAGCCCTGTGGCGTTTGCACGGCCCAGAGACCCTCGCGGGGAATGAGGGTTCCCCAGTCGTTCCCTTCTTTGGCCTGCACCAATGTATCGGCCACGGGCAGGGCAGCGGTGGAGGCTCCCACGTCCCACGCAGCGGCGGCTACCCCATGAATTACGCGGGCGGGCAAGAAGGGGCGGGCGGCGTCGTGGATCAACACCACATCGGCGTCGGTGGCTTGCAGGAGGGCCAATACGCTGGCTTGGCGGGTGTCGCCGCCCACGATGGCCCGCGCCTGTATGCCGTCTGGAAGCGACATTCCGGTGGGCAGTGCCACCAAGACTTCATCCACATACGGGTGTAAGCAAGCCACACTGCGGGCCAGCAAACTGATGCCGCCGACTTCTACAAACGCCTTCGGCCCCCGCCCCAGCCGTGTGCCCGACCCCGCCGCCGGAATCAGGGCGGCTATTTTGGGTCTGTGTTCCTGTTCGGTCACTCTTTCCACCGCTTGAACCCCGGCACATCCAGCCGGAACTGATCCAGCACGCGGGCCGTTACAAAGTGCAGCAACTCCTCTACACTTCCCGGCGCGTGATAGAAGCCGGGGCTGGCGGTCATCACGGTGGCTCCGGCGTCGTGGACGGCCAGCAAATTTTGCAGCATGGGGCGCGGCAACGGGTCTTCGCGCACCACCAGCACCAGCGGGCGGCGTTCCTTGAGGGTCACGTGGGCGGCCCGTGACACCAGATTGTCGGCAAATCCGTGGGCGACTTTGGCCAGCGTTCCCGCGCTGCACGGCACGATCAGCATTCCATCGGTGCGGTAACTGCCGCTGGCGACGCTGGCCGCCAGATCGCGGTCTTCATGCACATGGGTCGCCAGCGCGGTCAGGTCAGGCAGTTGTGGCCCGCCTTCCGCACTCATGACCCGTTTTGCGCCGCTGGACACCACCAGATGCGTTTCGACGCCCAGTTCGTTCAGGGCACGCAACACGCCCACCGCATACGGAATGCCGCTGCCACCACTGACTCCTACCACCAAGCGCATGCGGTCAGGCTAGCAGGCGGGCGCGGGGGTAGCCTGTAGGCATGACTGCAACTCCTGACGGTGCAGAGAACGGTGCAGAGGAACTGATCGGCGCGTACTGGCAGGGCGCACACCTGCAAGACCCCCTGTTTTTAGAGAAAATGCGGGCCGTGAATCCGGTGCTGCTGTCGCCCACACACGGGCTGGCCGTGCTGACCGGACACGCCGAGATTACGGCGGCGCTGCGCCATCCCGATGTCCGTACCACCAAATTCGAGGGCGGCGAGGGCTTTAGCCATACCGCCAGTTACGCGGTCATGAGTCCCATGATGCTGTTCCATGACGGCGGCAGCCATACGCGCCTGCGTTCGCTGGCCCAGCGGGCTTTTACACCGCGTGTGCTGGAAGAAAGCCGGGACTTTATTGCCTCCCTGACCGACGATCTGTTGACCGAAGCTGCCGCTGCCAGCCGGAATTCGGATGGGGTAGACAAAAGTGGTGTAGATATCGTGCAGGCCGTCGCCTACCCCTTGCCCGTCACCGTCATCGTGAGGATGCTGGGCCTCACCGGAACCGACGCCGAACGCTTCCGGGTCTGGTCTGAAAGTGTGGCCGACTTGCTGGGCGGCGTGAACTTGCCCCCCGAACGCTGGGCGCAGATAGAAGCCGATGCCCAACAGATGCGCGAGTATTTCCGGACGCTGGCCGACGACTTGCGGGCCGAGCCGCAACCGGGCCTGCTGAGTGCGCTGGCCGCCGCCGAAGCCGAGGGAGGTGGGGGCCGCCTGAGCAGCGCCGAACTGCTGGCAAACGCCGTGCTGCTGCTGGTGGCAGGCCACGAAACCACCAGCAACCTGATCGCCGGAAGCTTTCACGCGCTGGCCGAATACCCGGAGCAGCGGGCGTGGTTGGCCGCCGATCCTGGGGGCCGCGCCGCCAACGCCACCGAGGAACTGTTGCGCTTCCTGTCGCCGGTGCGCGGCAGTGGCCGCCTCGCCACCGCGCCCCTCACGCTGGGCGACGTCAAGTTGCCCGCCGGAATCTTTCTGAGCCTCAGTTACGCCAGTGGCAGCCGCGATCCCCGGGTATATGCCGATCCACATGCGCTAGACCTGAGCCGGGCCAATGCCCGCACGCATCTGGCCTTTGCGGGCGGCCCGCATTACTGTCTCGGCGCAACGCTGGCGCGGCTGGAATCCACCACCTTCCTGACCCGTCTGATGACCCGTTTTCCTGAATATATGGTGCCGGAACAGGCCATTTCCCACCGGCCTAATTTTGCGCTGCAAGGGCTGGAGCGGCTGCGGGTAGTGTTCTAGGGCTTTTGCTTCTGCGGTTTGCTGAAGTGGGATTTTGGCGCTTGTCCCACAGTTTGCCCCACCCCCAGCTCCCTCTCCTGCGCAGCTCTGCAAGTACTCCACCGGGTAGGGGAGCGGCGCTGCGCTCAGCAGAATTCCTCATCAGAAGTGGAATCGCCAGTCGTCTTGACAGTGAAATTGGTTCGCGCGTTGCACGCACCTTGGAGCCTCATACGGATTCGGGCGGTGACGACTTGAGGTGGCGGTGAGTCGTGGTGTGCCCCCTCAGGTCAACGCCAACCAATAAGCCCGACTTGCCGCCAGGCAGGTGTCATCAAGCCACCTAGTGTTCCTAGCCCTTAGCTTGCGGCCCAGAGCCAAAAAGAGGCGCGACCACACCGGGCCGCGCCTCCGTTTAACCTAAATCTTGTTGCTGACTTACTTTTTGCCCGCTGCAGCAATGGCGGCGGTGGGGTTGACCAACCCGTAACCAAAGAAGTTGTCGCGGCCATTGGCTCCCAGGTCGGTGGCCGTCGCGTTCAGGAGGCTGCGGAGTTCGGCGTTGCTGAGGTTGGGCTTGGCGCTCCAGACCAGCGCGGCTGCACCGGCCACGTGGGGCGTCGCCATGCTGGTGCCGTTGTAGTACTCGTAATCGGCTGCATAGATCGATACGCTGCCCAGAACGGGCGAGGGAGAGGCGGCCTGCACAGCGGCCAGGGTAGCCAGACCGTCGGCCATGGGAATCCCCACGACCGCGATGCTCATATCGGCGCCCAGAGTGACGCTGTTCAGAGGGCCAGCAACGTTGTTGTACAGAATGACGGCAACAGCGCCGTTGTCCACTGCATTGGAGGCTTTTTCGCCAAAGGTACAGCCGCCACGCGAAATCAGGGCAATCTTGCCTGCCAGTTGCGCGTTGACCGCCGTGCCACCTGTTCCGCAGAATTGGTTGCCCGTGCCGCCTGCCTCCACGATGGCCGTTCCTATCACCGTCTGTTTGGCGCCTCCCTGGACTGCGTCTACACTCTGGTAGGCAGGCACGCCTGCTGCGCTTGCTTTGGCGGCCAATCCCTGACCCACAGGAACGCTAGAGAGAACCGCAACGCCCGGAGCCACGAGTTCCTGCTGAGCGTTGTAGTTGGAAAAATCGGCGAGGTTGCCGAGGTTGTCCACGGCCCCGACTTTCACGACGCTGGGGTAGTCGGAAGGGTAGTGGGGCAGTTTGTTGCCGTCGTTTCCGGCGGCGGCCACAGTCAATGCTCCGGCATCATACGCAGCCTGGAAGGCCCGTTTTTCGGTCTTGCTGCCTTCGCTCGAACCCAGGGACAGGCTCACCACGATGCGCTTTTCGGTGCCGCCTTTGTTCTGGCTGCTCAGCTGGTCTACGCACCACTGCACGCCCGCGACCACGCCTTCATCACTGCCGGTGCCGTCGTCGCCCAGCACACGGGCCACATACAGGTTCACGCCCGGAGACACGCCACCCACACCATTGGGATCCATGTCGCTGGGTTGGCTCGGCGCGCCCGTGCCTGCACCGTACTGGGCGAAAATGGTGCCCGAAACGTGGGTGCCGTGATGATTGACATCATTGAGGAGGGTCGCCGAGTCACGCCCATCGCCCATAAAGTTCTTGTAACCGGCCAGTTTGCCTGCAAATTCGGGGTGATTGGCATCGATGCCCGTGTCGCCTACACACACCGCGATTCCTGTGCCGGTACGGCCCGCAGCGTGCAGGGCAGGGACTTGGAGTGCCACGTCGCCGTAAGTAAACTCGCCCTGAGGTTGCCAGTTCACGGCTAGATTGCCCAGTGCGCCACCGGGTTTGCCCAAAGCATCGCCGTCGCCGACCACGTAGTTGGCCGCTCGCCTCGGTACGGTGGCCTCGACATATTCCACGCTGGAGTCAGCTGCCAACTTGGCCGCCTGGGCGCTGGTCAGGCTGGCAGAAGCCGCCTCGATCGTTGCAAAAGTTCGGCGCAGTTGCCCTCCGACCTTCCCAATGGCTGCTGCGTTGACGCCCTGACCGGATTTAAATCCGACCATGTAGGTTTTCTTGCCCCCTGCGCTCGCCGTGGCCTGAGCATTCAGGCTGCTCTGGGCCGCGAGGTCGCTCTGCGTCGGCTGCTGACCACAGGCTGCCAGAGTAAGAGACAGGACAATCAAGGAAAGAGTACGGGTATGCGACATAAGTTCCTCCAGAGGGAAATATACTTCCGGCCCTCGTGTTAAGACGGCGTGGATCTGACTTTATAGTCGGAAATCTGTAGATGAACCCGGCGAATATAGAGCGCTATCAAGGCATTCAGATGAGAGAAAAGATGAGCGACAGTGAAATTATTAAAGAATATGCTCTGGAACGGGTAAGCCTGGGGCCTTGCCGCGGTGTGAACCAGGCGCAACAGACGTGAATATATTGAGATGAATGTCCTCTGCGCCTCGCAAGTCACCTGATCTACAGCCGGACGCAGCGCCAGCCCTTTGCTGAAGCCAGCTGTTCAACCTCCTTACTGGTCGCCTGCTAACTCTGAACCGAATGCCTGGCTCAGCTGTAAATATTCGCTAACCCAAAAGCAAAAGCCCCGCGCGAGGCGGGGATTTTCCTTGGAGCCAGTGATCCGGGTCGAACGGACGACCTACTGATTACGAACACAATGCGCGGGCATCCGGGCGGAGGGTGAGGGGTACTCCCCTTAGGTTACTTTTAAGCGCTAGGCGAGCGTTTTTCCTATTTTCCTCTTACGCCCCAGACCGGGCGGCTCAGGGTCATTCTGCCCCATGCGTTTGACACCCGTTTGACACTCCGCCCCGCTGCACTGTTCAGGGCCGTAGCAGGGCGTAAGATAGGGGTATGAGTGCCCCCCTACTTCTTACCTCCTCACGGCTGAACACTCTGCCGTACCGGGTAACGGTGAGGGGGGAACTCTTGGGGAGGAGGCCAGGGGGGATACCTGAGCGGATTGAGCCGCTGCCCTCTGATGTACTCGCAAACCTTGATTTTTGGATGACTACTCCATATGTCGAATTTCTTCGCGTGGATAGACCGGGCACCGTCAGCTCTAACGGCTCGCTGAGCGTTGAGCGTGAATCCTGGCAGACACACCACTACCGCCGCGCTGTCATGGGCGGCGCTGGTGTGTACCGGTTGGGCCTGTGGGCGTTTCTGGCAGCTCGACGCCCAGCCGCTCAACCATCGCAGACCGGGGCCGCTCTGGGGGGGATGAACGGAGCCGCTCAGCTTAACGCGCTCAGCCGTGCCGCTCATGGGCGGGTCAAGCACTCCTTACGTTGGAAAACACCCCATAGGCGGTATGAGAGAGGTTTGGCCTCAGAGAGTGTCATAAGGCGGGCATTCTCTGAGGCCTTTACATCCTCGGCTGGATTCTCGTTCAGTGGCGTTGCTGACAACGTAGGCCGCTGGCTCAGTTTGTTCAGTCATCTTGAGGAACGGCCCCGCCCTCAATACACCGGCACCCCTGAAAGTCTCGCCCAGGTGCTCGCAGCGGCCCGTGAAGAGCTTCGATGGCTAGCTTTAAGGGATGAAGGGCAGAAGACAGAACATGAACGGGCTGCCCGTCAACTTCGACGCGCTCTGCGGCGCATGATCGCCCGCCGCGTCACCCCCCAGCGCTCAGCCGCCCGCCTACCCCTGCCCCTTCACGCTCAACCGAAACCCCCAGCGGCCCCACTCGCGCCCCCTCTCCTGGCCTGAGCTGGCAGCACTCGCCCTCACCGGCTGAGTCCATGCAGGCAGTCTGAGGCGCCCCCCCAGCGGTGCCCCGCCTTTCAGACCTCGCCTAGCTCTACCCCAGCCCCCCGCCTGACTTGGGGTGCGGCTGGGGTGTACCGCGAGGGCATGACCACATGACTATCCCCAGCATTCATGCTGAACCCCTAACCCGCTCGCCCAGAACCACGAACGGGCGGCAACGTACCACCCTCACCCCCCAGCAACTCGACACCCTGACCGTGTTGGATGTGGTCGAAACGGCGGCCCTGCTCCGCATCGGTCAAGACCTGGTAAGAAAAGAAATCCGGGCGGGCCGCCTGATTGCTGAGAACTACGGCACCCCGTCCCGCCCCATTTATCGCATTTACCGCCCCCAGCTCGACGCATGGCGAGCGGTGCGCTCGACGGCGGCGGGGGCTAAATGACGCCGCCCCGTGATACAGGCACGGGGCGGAATGAGCAGGCGGGCGGGCCTGTCCATATCCTACCAGCGAAGGCGATCAAGAACGCCGGTGCATTTTCACCCACTCTCAAAACGCCGCTAAAACCCCTAGAACCTCTGGGCTACTCACAAACACCGTCCAGCACGGCAAAAAAGAGTAGGAGTTTTGAAAAACCTTTCTACCCCCATAACCCCCTGATACTCCTGCCCTACTCCGCTACTCCCTCTGGCAGCGCTGGGGTGGGAGTCGAAAACCTCGCGCCCAGCGCACCAAAACCCCTCACCCTGCCCGTGCTGGGAGTAGAGAGTAGAGCGGGGGGTTATGGGGGGGTAGCTTCTTCCCTTCTTCTACTCACGCCCTCGCCTCAGCATCACACCCTGAGCGAGCAGAGGGCGGGCCGTGCTGGGGGTCAGGCATGACCGCTGTGATTGCTGACCGCACCGCTGCCCGTATCGCCCAAGTAGAAGCACTCGCGACGGGGGGATTTGTGCTGGTGCCGGTGCCTCACGGTACGAAAGGCCCCCGCGTGCCGGGCTGGAACACCGACCCTGCCCAGTGGATTACCACCCCAAGCGCGGCCCGTGAATATCTGAGGGCACACCCTGGGGCGGGTGTGGGCTTATTGCATTCTCAAAGTCAGACCGCCACGCTTGACCTTGACCATGAGGGCGCACGCCTCGCACTCGCGGCGGTGGGGGTTGATCTCGCGGCCCTGATCGCGTCGAACCCCTACCGGATCAACGGCAAGCGCCCAGATAAAACCCTCTGGCGCGTCCCTGACGGGCTAAGCCTGAAGAATGAGGCGCTGAGCTGGCCCGACCCTAACGGTAAGAAAGGCCCCGGCGGGCGGCCCGCCCCCGTGACTGTGTTTGAGTTGCGCGGTGGCCCCGTTCAGGACGTGCTTCCCCCCAGCATTCACCCCGGTACCGGGCAGCCGTACACCTGGGCGGCGGCAGTGCCTGAGCGCGTCGAAGACCTACCGGAACTGCCCGCTGAACTGTTGAGCCTCTGGCAGCGCTGGGGGGTACTCGTGCCGGTCATGCGTGCCGCGTGCCCCTGGGCCGCTGCTGAGTCGCCCGCCCCAGCCCCGCGTGACCTTGCCCGCCTGGGCGGGGCTACCTCGCGGGGCGGTGAGGGTGAGGGCGGGTCAGTCATTGACGCATTCAACGCGGCTAAAACGCTCGCTGAGGTATTGGGCGAGCAGGGCTACCGGGGGGGCGAGCGTGGCCCCTGGGTTTACCCCCATTCCTCAAGTGGGCAGGCGGGCGTGAGGTTACGCCCTGAGCGCACGCCTAGAGGGGCAGAGGTGGTGATGAGCTGGCACGCGGTTGACCCGCTGGGGGACGGCCTACCCCGTGACGCTTTCGGAGTGTGGGCGCTACTCGCTGAGGATGTGAACGTATACACGGCAACCCCGGAACAGCGGCGCGAGCTGGTGAAGAAAGCAGCCCGCGTGCTGGGGCTGCCTGAAACACGGGGCAGCGCTGGGGGGGCTGGGGCGGCCCCCGCCTTGAGCCTTCCTCCGGTGGTCTGGGGTGACGTGCGCCCCCTGCCCACACTGACTGAGCCGGTGCCCCCGCTGCCCGCTGAGCTGCTGCCCCAGCCCCTCAGCGAGTGGATACAGGCAGAGGCGCGGGCGGCGGGGTTGCCCCTGGAAATGATCGCGGCCCCCGTCTTGATCGGGGCGGGCGGGATGCTCGCGGCGGGGGTCAAGCTCAGGAACGCCCCCAACACCCCAGCGCTGCCCGCTAACCTCTGGGGCGCGGTGTGCGGCCCGCCCAGCGTCAAGAAAACACACGCGGTCAACCTGGGCGCGGCCCCGCTGAACCGTGCCCAGCGCCTCGCATTTGAACAGCTCGACGCCCAGCGCTCAGCCCTGGAAACGGAACAGGGTAAAGCGGCGGCGGTACTTGAGGCCCTTGAGGGGCAGCTTAAACGGGCCTTGAAGGGCGGGGCGCGTGCCCCGGAGATGCCCAGTGATGAGGAACTGACCGGGGCACGCGAGGCGCTACGCGAGGCTGAGCAGGCCCTCAAACCCGTGCGGCATGTGGTTAATGACCCAACGGTAGAGAAGCTGGGCGAGATTCTGAGAGACAACCCTCAGGGCGTCACAGTGGTACGGGATGAGCTGACGGGCTGGCTGGCCGGATTCGATAAGGCGGGCCGCGAGCAGGAACGGGCCTTTTATCTTGAGGCGGCAAACGGCACCGGCTCCTATACGTTTGACCGGCTCGCACGCGGCACCGTGCATATTCCCCTGATCTGTGCGGGGGTGCTGGGCGGCATTCAACCGGGGCCGCTCGCTGACCTGCTCGACGCCCAGCGCGGGGCGGGGGACGGCCTATTACAGCGCTTTCAGGTGTTCATCTGGCCTGACGCCTTTCCCGCGTTTGACCAAGCGGCCCAGCGCGAGCCGATTAGCGGGGCAGCGCGTGAGGGGGCGGCGGCGGTGCTCGACGCGCTGACCACGTTCACCCCTGAAAGTCTGGGCAGCACCTACCCCAGCGGTGGGGCGGCCCCACTGACCTACACCTCAGCGGCTCAGGCTGTGTATGACGCCTGGGAAGTGGAGCACGCCGCCCAGGTGCGGGACATGGGCAAGGGCGAGGCGTACCGGGCACATCTGGGCAAACTGCCGGGAACGTTTGCACGGCTCGCCCTGATTTTTCACGCCCTCGATGTGGCAGCGCTGGGTGGGGAGCACTCTTACCCCAGCAAGGTAGGGCAGGAATCTGCTTCGCTCGCTTGGCTGTGGTGCGATTACCTGACCACACATGCCCGCAAACTGTGGCGCGAGGGGCGGCGTATGGACGTGCTCGACGCCCGCGCCGTGCTGCGTTTTGTCGAACGGGGGCGCGTGTGCGATGGTCAGAAAGTGGCAGAGGTGAGGCGGGCACTCAGCGAGGCACGCGAGGCCATGACCGGCCCCAGGCTTGAGGCAGCCCTGAGGGTGCTTGAGGAATGCGGGGCGGTGCGGGTAGAGGTCAGCACGCCCCCAGCGGGCAAGGGCGGTGGGCGGCCTATCAAGACTCTGAGGCTTCACCCTGACGCGCTCACAGCGCTCGACGGCTCAGAAGGTGGTGAGGCATGAGCTTTACTTCGCCGGCTTTCGCCCTGCTTAGGGCTGCCCGCGCCCAGGCTAAATCTACCCCCGCCCCAGATACTGCCGAGCCTGCCTTACTCGAGGCCTTAAGCGGTGGGCAAAGTGCCGGGCACACGGCAAGCAACCATCTTACCCACACGGTTAACATGGTCATGCCTTCGCAGGAAGCGCGGCCCCCTAAGGGTGTGAGCGAAAGTCACACCCCAGGGGACTTAGCGGCTGCGCCCCCTGTTCCCGTTTCGGCAGATGAGGTGAGTGTCATTCACCCCACACGCCAGGACGCGGCGAAGGAAGATGCCCGGCCTGACTGGGCAACGCTGGGGGGGCAGCCGGGCCACTGTGGAAGCTGTACCCGCTGGGGAGACGCGCCGGACTGGGGGCCACTGATGGGGGAATGCATGGCAGGCAGGCGGGCGCACGGCTGGCCGGACGGCAACCCTTCCGCCCCCGTAGTCATTCACATGGGCCACAGATGCGCGGCTTATGACGGCACGGCCTACCGCTCGAAGACCGGGGGCAAGCGGGGCGGGTCACGTCTGCCCACTGCCGCACAGGTGGCCCCATGACAGGCGTTCAATGGGCGGTGCTGTCTGCCTATGCCCGCACACTTCCAGCCGGGCCGGAACGCCGGGCGCTGCGTGCTCTGATCTTGCAGCACACCCCGGCCCGGCAGGGGGTGGCCCTCGTGACGGCGGCAGGGCTGGGCTTCCTGAAGGCGGGCGAGTTGACCCCAGCAGGTGAAGTAGAAGCCCGCGCCTTTCTTCGCCGCCGAAGTGGGGGGCAGTGGACATGAACGCCGCTGCATACACGCGGGCGCTTACCCTCACCCGGCCTAAAGGCGCGGCCCCCTTGCCCGTCCGGGTGGGGTGGGTCACGCTGGGCTGCCTTGCCCGTGTAATGCTCGACGAGAGGAACCTATGAAAACGGCGAAGGACGGGGCAGCGCTGGGGGTCTTCACAGGTCGGGCCTCCCATCTGGGCTACCAGACGCCCGGCCCCACGCCTTACGCGGCCCGTGTAACGGTGCGGGAAGCGTGCGAAGCGCGGGGCCTCAGCGTGTATCAGGTCGCCATGAGCGGCTATGCACAGGGCACAGTTGACCCCGGCACGGTGTACAGGCTGGCCCGTGGGGACACCTCACGCATAGACCTGTACACGCTGGCAACCATTGCGGGCATTCTGCACACCCTGACCGGGCAGCGGGTGGACGTGGGCGAGTTGCTGGCCCTCGAAGTAGACGGAAAAGCGGTGCAGTCTTTCGAGATGGCAGACCTTTACGCCTGGAAAGAGGGGCGCTGATTTCCCGGTTTTCCCCGGTGTGACCTTAAAAGCCGTGCGCCGGGTGAGTAACGATCTGTTACGCAGTCATGCGCTCTCACACGCGCTCGAAGCCCTGTAGGTGGGCGTTTTCCCGTTCCTCTGCCCGGCCCGCTTGCTTAAAACTATAGTTTTTTTAAGTTGAACTAGCGCCCACTGTACCCATTAGATGCTGTGTGGGTGCGGTTTTTTTCTTTTCGCCTGTGTCCATTTTGTCCGGCGAAGGCAAACCGCACACGGGGATGATCTGAGGTTTAATTAGGGTGAATAAGCGCCCACTATGCCCTGTTTTGATCGTGTGGGCGCGGCTTTTCTGCCTTGCATTCATGGGGTGCAAGGTTAAGTGCTGGGCAGGTTGCTGGTTCTCAGCATGGACTAGCGCCTACCCTGCCCGCTCGAAGCCGTGTGGGTGGGCTTTCCCGGTTGTTTTCCCGTTTAGGGGGTATGCCAGCAAAAGAGGGTACGCATAGGGTGTGCCAGTCTGAGCGAGCCGAGCCAGTTTGAGAGCGGCGAAGGAAGGCCGTGTGGGTGGTTTCCTGTGGCCTTCGCCTGTCTTGGGTATCCGGTGAGAAAGGATGTCCACAGGGTTTCCCTTTTAGGGGGTTTCCCACGGATTGGGGGGCGGCATAGGGTTTCCCACGGTTGAGCGCAGGGGCCAGCCTCACAGCGGCGAAGAAAAGCCGTGTGGGTGGGCCATAGACCCTAACAGCCCCTAACACCTCAGAGCGTGGCCCCAGCGAAGGCATAGGCCGCGCTCTTCGCCCTGGTGTCTGAGGTTGTAGCACCCTCGAAGCCTTGCCCGCCGGACTGGGGAAGGGTAGCTAAGCGTGACCAATAGTCACGCCGGACTGGGGAAGACCCGCTAAGCGTTAGTCATACTCACGCCGGGCATGTAGAGATAAGTTGATAGTTGAGCCGGGCTGGGCAGGGCAACCGTCACCATATGGCGGCGTTGGGAATACCAACGGTGGGGCCACTGTGACAAAGAGTCACGCTGCTGTTGGCGCTGCCATAGGGCAACAGATGGGAAGAGTACGGGGAGGGGGTGAGCGGCGGCAGTCAAACCCTTTACTGCACAACCCAGGCACAGGGAAGACGTAGGCCAGTGCAGCGCCGTGGTTCTACTCAAATCTGAGTACAAGTCAGGGCACTCTCGTTTGAAACGGAAGTGTGTACCAGCGGGCTTATTTCTGGCGCTATGGCGTAAGTCAGACTTACCTCAGCACTGTTAGTTTTCCAAACAGTGCGGGTCAGACACGAGCGTGAAGCCCGGCGCAACTGAACAGCGGGGCCGGGCTTCATGCTGTAGGGCTTACTTTCTAGGTCGTTGCGCTTTCAGGCTGGGCAACTTCGCCCGGTGGGGGCGTACAGGTGGCAAGCGGTCAGGGGCGGGCCTGTGGGGTGAGCGCTCCGGCGTGCCCTGTCGGAAGGTGCGGGCCTTCATGCCGCGCCCGGTGCCGTTACGCCACTCAGAACCGCGTGCATGTGGGGCACAAGATGGGCCGGGATGTGGAAGCCGCACGGCAGGTAGGACAGGGCGTGAAAGTCAGTCTGTCCCTGATGCCCGGTGAAGAGAAACAGTGCGCCCCCACTGGGCAGGCTGACGGTCACTGTGTCCAGCCCCGCCGGAATGGTGCGGGCCTTGCCTGCACTGTCCAGAAAATAGGGGCCACAGTCTGCCGTGGCCGCATGAAAAGAGGTCAGGGTAGGCAGGTCTGCCGCGCTCAGATTCACATGGGAGACAGGGGGCGGGGCCACTTCCTCGAAGGTAGGCGCGGCGTATTGATCGCGCAAGACTTGAAGGGCGCGGGTGCGGTACTCCTGCCCGGCTTCCAGATACATCCATGCGCCGGACAAGTGGCTTGTAATCTCTTCCAGCTCGTCGAGGGGCAAGCCTGCCGCTGTCCACTGCGAAGCCCACGCGCCAATCATGGGGGCGGTCAGGTCTTTGAGGTGCGTTTCAGCAGTATTCCAGAGGGCTTCGCGGGCGGCGCATTTGGCGCAGTGATGCATGGGGGGCAGGTGGGCAGCACGTCCGGGGATCGGCAAGCCTGCCACTTCGCCGCACATTTCGCAGAGTTCCCACGGGGCGGGCAGGGGACGGGGCGAAGTCATGCGCTGGCCCCCCCTGCTTCCAGGGCGGCGCGGTGGCCCGCTTCGAGGGCTTCGAGCGTGTGCAGTTCTGCGGTGAGTTCTTCCTTTCGCCGGGCGATGTTTCGGAGGGCTTCGCGGCGCTCGGCTGCGTACAGGTCAGCGGCGCGGGTGTCTTCTGTGATCTGGGCAGGGGTGCGGTTCATGGGCGGGCCTCACGGTGGGTCAAGAGATACAGGGCGCGGGCAAGGGCAAAGCATCCACATAAGACGCCACAGACGGCGAAAGTCAGCGCGTGGGGGCTGTCCGTTCCAGTGAAGTGCAGGCAGACAAAGTACGCGGGGACAAGGAAACGCATGGGCGGGCCTCTCTTCGAGCCGGGCAAGGGGGCCGGGTGTGGCCCCCAGTGGGTCTTATGCGGCGAAGGAAGGCGCGTGGGTCTGGCACAGGAAGCGCCACACGTTCCGGGCGTCCGGCTCAGAGAGCAGCGCGAGGCTGTATACCGGGGCGTCTAAGGCAGCGCTGGCGAAGGCGTAATGCTCTTTGGTGGGCACGCCGTAACGGGCCATGAGGCGGTGCAACTTAGAGGCGCGGGCCTTGCCGATGGGGGCGAGTTCCAGCGTTTCAGCGGTGAGGGTCAGGGCGTCAGCGGCCCCCAGGATACGGACAGCGCGGGCCAGCTCCGATGCTTCGCCGTCTACGGTGGCTTCGAGTCCGGCAGGCGTGCGGGTCAGCGTAACGGTGTGGGTGGCCGTGCCAGTGATGACGCTGCACTCACGGTAGGTCAGGTGGGCTTCCCAAGTGCGGGTGATGGCGCGGGGTGCGGTGCTATCGTTCATGGCGATTCCTTCGATGCGGGGGAGTCAGGCGGGGGCGCTACTTTTCGACGGGAAGCGCCCTCTCTGCTGTCTGTAATACTAACAGAATCTGTTAGGTGTGTCAACAGTTACCGTTAGCTAACGGTATATGTTAACGTGGCCCTATGAATGATGAAATTAGGACAGCGGTAAACACTCGGCTAAGTGAGCGGCACATGTCACGGGCAGACTTAGCGCGGGCCATTGGCAAGCATCCAAATGCGGTTACACGCGCCCTAAACGGGTTAAAAGACGGTGGAAGCGTGCCGCCCATGTGGGCCTCTATCCTCGAAGCCTTAGACCTGGAACTGACGGCACAACCCCGGCAAGGCAAGGTTTGACAGGCAAGCAATCTCCCCTGACAAGTCGGGTGTTGTTGTGTCTCTCGTTAGAGGTTCAGGAGATCAACTACATTGACGACCGTGTGTTGAAGGCGGGCACACCCATTGACCGGGATACGCTCAAGAGCATTCTCAAGAAATTGGTGAGGCAAGGGCTTGCCCACAGGGAACAGCGAGGCCGCTTCCTCTACTTCCGCCTGGCTGTCGGGCCAGCCGTTGACCTGGCGCTCGATGAAGCGTGGGCAGCAATGGAAGCGAGCACATGACAGGCAAGCAATCTCCTCCGACAAATCGGGTGTTGCTGTACCTCTCATTGGAGGACCAGACCGTCAGTGACATTCAGTGGCGAGCGCGAAAGTCGGGCGGGCCAATTAGCCGGGAATGGCTGAAGAAAATTCTCAAGAAACTGGTGAGCCAAAACCTTGCCCACATGGGGCAAAAAGGCGATGCTCTTTCCTTCCGTTTGGCGGTTGGGCCAGCCGTCGAAGCCGCTTTAGATCAGGCCCGGGCAGCAGTGCAGGCCAGCGCATGAACCTTCCGGAAGGCGTGCCCTCATTTTTTGCGTCGGAAAAGGTCGGTATTTGTCGGTGAGAGGGCGGCGGTGGCCTGTGCTTCTTCTTCGCCGTGGAGTCTCCATGGGGTTTGCGGTCTTGTGGAGTCTCCATGGGGTTACAGCGGCCCGGCCCTTCGCCCGGCCCACGGCGTCACAGGTTGAGACAGTCTGGCGATCATCTTCCTGCTGTCAGGAAAGAGGTACAGCGGAGAGGGAAGCGGGGGAGTTGCTGGCCTGATTGACCTTTTTGCTGCTGTCAGCAAAATGCTATTTTTGCCGTGCTAGACGGTTCGCCCATTTTGGCGTAAGGGGTAGCGTTTGAAACGCGGCCCTTTCAGACTGCCGGGCACCTGGCGCTCTAAGGGTGTCCACCTGCCGGACGCCCTCAGCCTGACTTAGACCGTAGCAACTCGTGAGGGGAGCGGCACGCCTCAGCCGTTCCCTTTCGCCGGAACATTCTGCAAGGGGTTTCCCAGTGGGAAGATTCTGCAAGGGGTTCCCAGTTACAGCCCTCTCAGAGTGGCGAAGAAAGACGCGCCTTACTCCGGCAGGGGTGTGTGTTTGGGGCAGCGCTGGGGGTGAGTAGCCCAGAGGTTCTAGGAGGTATGTGTTTGGAGTAGGCCAAACATAACCCCCTACTGTTTTTCCCGTGCTGGACGACTTCCAGAGTAGCTCAGAGGTTTTAGGGGTTTTGGAGTGCTCCTCAGTGTAAATGTGTTTTACTCGTACCCCGTAGGGTTGAGATATGCCGTCTAGGATTGTCTAAATAGATAGATAGATAGGTTAAAAAAATGCCTTTAAGAAAGTACCCCCCCAGAACCCCCTAGAACTACTGGCCTACTCCCTCCACCCCCCCAGCGCTGCCCCAGTCTCTTACGCCCCAGCGGGGGGCGGTACGCTGGGATATGTCAAACGGTGAACCGGTGCGGGCCAAGCGGGGGCAGGGTGAGGGTAGCTTTACGCGGCTTCCCTCTGGGCGGGTCAGATGGCGGGTCATGGTGACCACTGAGGCGGGCGAGCGGCGGCACTTTAACGGCACGGCCCGGAACATGACAGAGGCGCGTCAGGCGGTCAGCGAGGCGAAGAAGTTCAAGGATTACGGCAACTTGCCCCCGCGTGACGTGCTGACGGTTGAGCAACTGCTGAGCGAGTACATAGACACCCGCGAGAGAAGCGGTGGGCTAAAACAGAAAACCGCGTTTGACTACCGCTACTCGCTCGCCCATTACGTCATGCCCAGCCTGGGGCCGCTCAAGGCCCAGAAAGTCAGCGCCCAGCGGCTCAAGGACTTTTACACAGCCCTGGGCGAGGGGCCGCGTGGTGAGCGCACGCGGGGCAAAATACACGCCCTGCTCAGGGCCGCGTACCGCTGGGGGATGCGTGAAGGTCTGATAGATGCTGACCCGACACTGAGGGGCCGCCCTGAACGGATGACCACACGCGGCCCCGCTCGGCCTCAAGCACTGACCCCAGAGGAAGCGGTGAAGTTCTATGAAGCGGCCCGCGCTGACCGCTGGGGCTGGCCTCTGGCCTTCATGCTGGCAACCGGTACGCGCCCAGGTGAGACACTCGCGCTCAGGTGGCCTGCTGTGTCCTTTCAGCTGGACGGCTCAGCGGTGGTCAAGATCGAGCAGACACGCGGGACAATGGGGGGGACAGTCTATGAAGACACCCCAAAAACAGCGAGCGGGCTAAGGGCGGTGAAGGTCACGGGCAGCGCTGCCCAGGTGCTCAGGGATTCTCAGGCCCAGCAAGTGAGAGAAAGTCAGGCACGGCTCAGGCATAACGGGCGAGAGTACACCGTGACGCCCTACGTGTTCACCTCGCGGGCGGGGACGCCCTGGCATCCTGACAACCTCCGGCGGCCTATGCGGAGACTCTGTGAAGCGGCGGGCGTGACGGTGCTTTCACCGCACAAGCTCCGGCACTCTTACGCCTCAGTTATGGCAGCGCGGGGGGTGCCGGTGGAAGTGCTGAGCGCTCAACTGGGGCACAGTAAGGCGAGCGTGACCCGTGACGTGTACCGGCATGTGTATGACGCTGAGCGCGAGGGGATGACGTTTGACCCCGCACCCCCAGCGCCCCGCGAGGTGAGGCGGATAACCCTCAAGGTCAAGCGGCCAAAGTAAAGCGGGCGGGGGGAGTTTGCAAGGCGTTTGCAATTTTGCCCTGTACCCTCTATCAGTGAGTCAAGGCGAAAACGAAAAACCCCGCGCTGGGCGGGGCGTTTTCTTGGAGCCAGTGATCCGGGTCGAACGGACGACCTACTGATTACGAATCAGTTGCTCTACCACTGAGCTACACTGGCCCGCTGTTTGCAGGCTCAAAAAGTATATGGATGTTTTCATGCGGTGTCAACACGGTTTTTTGCCAACTGCCGTGCGCCAACCCCTTTCCCAGCGCAGCGGCCAGATTCAGCGCTGGGACTTAACACCCTCATCCCAGTTGATGCAAGGGAGAAATCTCCCAAAAAGCAGCCATCCTCTTTACTCTGTGATGTTCTAGTGAACCGTGTGCAGTTTTGCCCAGAGCACACGATTCGCCCCATCTCATCTCACTCATGTACCCAGTACAAACACAAAAAACCCCGTACTAGACGGGGTTAAGAGTCCTTGGTGGCAAAGGCCGGATTTGAACCGGCGACCCAACGATTTTCAGTCGTTTGCTCTACCAGCTGAGCTACTTTGCCAAAATTCCCAAAGAGGGAAAAGGGTGGCGGTCCGGACGGGATTTGAACCCGCGACCTTCTGCGTGACAGGCAGATATGCTAACCGCTACACTACCGGACCAATCCTTAAACTGTACGCCGTTTCAGCCTCCTTCGGAAGAAGGCACTGAAAAGCAGCGGGGTTAAGGATAGCCGCGCCTCTGCGCCTTGTCAACCGGACTGTCGGTTGCCGCCCCCAAATCATCGTGGTGTGGGCCTAAAACGGCACAGCCCGGACACTCTGAACCGGCGTGCGAGCGTTCGCATCCAGCATCAGTTCTAAGTATTCGCGGCTTTGCAGGGCGTCAATCATGGCAAAGTCGGGGCGTTTGCCTCCCTCTGCATGGATATAAATGCCTTTTTCCAGCTGGGTGTGGCCGTACACGCCGAAGGCCAAGCCCGCCATCTGCACGTATTCCGGCGAGTCGCGGAACCAGCGTTTGGTGGAGTGGTCGGCATAAAACAGGTCGTCGTAGTAGGTGTGGGCGGGCATGGGGCTCACGTGCGCGAACTGCACCCCCGCCAAGCGCACCTCACGTGGGAAGCCTTGCATCCAGGTACTGAGGTGGTGCGGCAGATGGATGCCGCCGTGGGCTGGGTCGAATTCCACATGCACCATGCCCCCGGTTGTGCCCAACACATATGAGGTATTCAGTACGGCGTCATCATGGTTGCCCAAAATAATATGCACTGCGTGTGGCGCAGCCTCCTGATAGGCCTTGAGGCGCTCTAGCTGTTTGACCTGTTCCCGTGCGGCCAAAAACAAATGGTCGTGGTCGCGGGGATCAAAGTCCAGCAGCCCAGTGAGGCGGGCGTATTCATGCAGATTTTTGGGATGCACGAGGTCGCCGATCAGAATGACCTGATACCGGCCCATCCGCACGGGCGGCGTCGGCAGTCCTTCCATATCCACGCAACTCGCCGCCCGGAGTGCCCCCCACAGGCCGTCCCAGTCGGCGTGAACGTCTCCTATGGCAATAAACTTCTGCACGCGTCTGGCCTCCTCTCTGCTGGCTTATGCCGCTGCCCCTATTCTGCCCCAAGCCCAGGCGGCCCGCCGGAGAAATGCCAGATTAGCCCTTCAGAATCCCCTGAAGTTCCTTATAAATAGCCCGGCTCTCATCCACCGTTTCGCCGTAGCCGCGCAACACCACCCGCGCCGCCGCGCCGCCCTTGCCTGCTGCCTTCAGTTGCTCCATCAGGTCTTCTATATGCCGCCGCGCCTTTTCCATCTGGGGGTCGCGGGGCGGTTCAGGCGGCAGCGGCATTGTTCCGGACATGGTCACGCCCTCGCCGTCAGCCTCTACATCCAGATCAGAGGTGTTGGCTCCATCTTCGGCGTCGTATTCCACCCACTGCCCTTCGCTGCTGCTGCCCACCCCAAACAGGCGGCCCGCGTCGGCCAGGGCGGCCAGTTTGGCATCCGCCAGAGAGTGTGCCTGCGCCAGCCCTTCTCGCTGCACGCCCAACACGGTCAGGCGGGCACGCACCACAGGCGGCGTCATGGAGTCGCAGCCCCAGCCGATGCCCCAGGTCGGGTCTACCCGGTCAAGCAGCGCGGCCAGGGCATCGGGGTCGGGGGCGGGCGTCACGCGGGCCTGATCGCCCCGGACTTCCAACGTTGCCCAAGCGGTCATGCTGGCACGCAGCGCCTCACGTACACGGTCTAGGTCGGCCATAGGCCCTGAGTCTAGCGGCTGGGGTGCGGGTGTGCAGCCACAGGTTGGGGAAAGATGCAGATGGCGTTTGGGCTGCTGCCACGAATTGAAAAGCGCCCAAGCTTAGGGCCAAGCCTAGGGAGTTGCCCTTGCCTCTTGCCGGATTGGGAGAGCTTTTTGGTCAGAACAGACCCCTGACCGGTGCGGAGTGGGTTGCCGGGACAGCTTATCCGCCCCTACAAACAATTCGTTCCCCCTTCTTGCCTTCTCCCACGTTGGATTCCCCCACCCCCAAAGGGTGCAGGGGAGTTGGCGCTCTGCTTCGCAGCTCTGCGAGTCCGCTCAGGAGGATTGATCTTGTCGATACTTGGCCGGCGGTGGGGGTTTGGGTCTGCCAGACAGAAAAATGGAGCGCCGTATTTGCCCCAGCGCCCCGCTTTTCCCACGTTCCACGATCTACTTTCTACGATCTCGCCAACATTTGCCCACTTACCGCGTCAACGCCTCCTCCAACGCCTCTGCAAAAGCTTCTTCGTCGTCTATCCACGGGTAGTGTCCGGCGTCCAGCACGGTCACGTCGGCGTCGGCCAGGTCGGCCAGCCAGCCCACCTGTTCGGGGTAACTGGTACGGTCGTGTGCGCCCGCGATCACGAAAATGGGGCGGCGAACTTCTTGCAAAAAGGGCGTGTATTCAAACTCCCACATACCCTGGTACACCAACGCTTCCTGCACCTCGCCGCCGCCTGCCAACTGGCCCCCGGCATCGGCAAATTCAAGGTGCATGCGGCTGGGGGCGTCTTTAAACTGCATGGCGTTCAGCAGGTCGCGCCCGTTCAGCAGTTCGAAGGCGGCTTCTACGCGGGCGTTGCCTACCGCCGCGTACTCTCCTTCGGGCGTGTTGGTCCGCAGGTCGGCGGCGGGATCGTTCAGGGCTACTTTGCGGCGGGCGCTCGCCTCGGCCAACAGGGTCAGGGCCAATTCGGGAAAATGTACCCACGGATTGACCACCACCACCCGCGCCGTCGTTTGAGGATGCCGCCGCGCATATTCCAGCGCCACCAACGCTCCAAAACCGTGCCCCAGAGGGATAATTGGCCCCAAGTCCAAGTGATCGCGCAGGGCTTCCACATCGGCCACCAACGTATCCAGATCCAGTGCGGTGTCGCCCTGCTCGGTGTCTTCCAGCGGCCCGCTGCGCCCCGACCCCCGCTGATCCAGATAGATCACCCGGCGATGTTCCAGGCGTTCTCCAAATAGTGCCCGGAAGGAATAGCTGTTGTAGCCGGGGCCGCCGTGCAAATAGATCAGGGCGGGAGCATCGGTGTCTTCCGGGCCAGTCACCTCGAAATACAAATCCGCACCGTTCAGGCGCTGTTCAAAGGCATCGTCAGACCACGTCATGCGGCCATTCTAGGGCAGGGGCGAGCATTCAAAAGCGTCAGAGGGTCGGGGGCTGAGGGGCTGAGAAAGGAGTTGAGTTCAGAGCCTGCTGCCCTCTGTACCGATTCCCAGCGAACCTTTAGCCTGCCGTCACGCATAAGCCAGAGGCGGACGCTATGACTGGAGGCATGACCAAGAGCGATGACGGCACTCTGGGCGGCCTGCCCAACGATGCGGGCAACGGCATGAGCGAACGCGCCGGATACACAGACGAGTCGGGGAGCGGCATGACCGACACGCCCACCGTCACGGGCGGCCCCACGCACACCCGCGACCCCGATGGAGCCGTACCCCAGCAACCCGGCCAGTCGGACAGCGCAGCCAACACAGACACCAGCTTCGGCACCACTCCGGGCGACGACAAGGGACTGTAGAGTCGCTTCACTGCCGCCACTGGCCTAAGAGTCCTATCATGTCGCTATGAATCTTCTTCCCCGTCTGATGGGTGTGCTGGGCGTCCTGCTGATCGTGGGCGCACTGGTGCTGCTGTTTGCCAACGTGATTTCCATTAACCAGTTGCACGCGGTGGCTTCGGCCCTGCGGAACAACACCACCGCCAACCCCGGCCTCAGCGTCATGCTCACTGTTGGCTTGGCGGCCATCGGCGGGCTGCTGGCGGGCGCGGGCAGCGTACTGGCCTTGCGCGGGCGGCACAACAAGTAGCAGGGGGCGTTTAGACCTCCAGCGCCAGCTTATCCACATCGTTCAGCAGCGGCGTCCCCGCCGGATAGTTGCCGTTGAAACAGGCCAGGCACAGGCCGGGCCCGCTGACGGCTTCGGCTAGCCCGCGCTCGCTGATGAAGGCGAGTGTATCGGCCCCGATCAGTTGCCGGATTTGCTCCAGGCTGTGCGTGCTGGCCACCAGTTCCTTGCGGGCAGCGGTGTCGATGCCGTAAAAACAAGGGTGCTTGATCGGCGGGCTGGACACCCGGAAATGCACTTCTGTGGCCCCGGCGTCGCGCAGCAGGTTCACGATCAGGCTGGAAGTGGTGCCGCGCACGATGGAGTCGTCTACCAAAATCACCCGTTTGCCGCGCACGGCGCTGGTGGGCGAGAGCTTCATCCGCACTTTCAGGTCACGGGCTTCCTGTGTGGGCGCAATAAAGGTGCGGCCCGCGTACGGATTCTTGGAAAGGCCGTAGTCGAAGGGCAAGCCACTTTCGCGGGCGTACCCGATGGCTGCGCCGATGCCGGAATCGGGTACAGGCACCACCACGTCGGCCTCGACTGGGTGTTCGCGGGCCAGTTGCATGCCCATGCGAATGCGGCTGGCATAGGTGTCCACGCCGTCCAGTTCTCCGTCGCTGCGGGCAAAATAGATCCACTCGAAGGCGCAGGGAGTCGGCGCGGCGGGATGCACCATCAGGCTGTGTAGGCCACCCTCGTCTACCCAGACCAGTTCTCCGGGCAGCACGTCACGCAGGAGCCTCGCGCCCACCGTGTACAGGGCGCAGGGTTCAGAGGCGATCACGTATGCGCCGTCATCGCGCTGCCCGATCACCAGAGGGCGCACGCCGTTGGGGTCGCGGAATCCGATCAGGGCCGTGCGGCTCATCAGCACACAGGCATAGCCGCCTTTCAGTTGCTGCATGGCCCCGGCGGTGGCTTCCACCAAGTCCATGTGCGACTCGCGGGCGATCAGGTTCAGCATCACTTCAGAGTCGTTGGTGGTGGCGAACAGTGCACCTTCCATCAACATCTGGTTGCGAACCTCGCGGGCATTCACAAAATTGCCGTTGTGTGCCAAGCCCAGAATGCCCTTGTTGGTGCGGGTCGTGAGGGGCTGGGCATTGAAGCGTAGATTGCTGCCGGTCGTGGAGTAGCGCACATGTCCGATGCTGACGCGGGCATTGGGGAGCCGTACCCGCTCCAGCCGCCGCTCGTCGAAGACCTGCGTGACCAGTCCGAGGTCTTTTTCCACGTGGAACTTGTCGCCGTCGCTGACGCACATGCCCGCCGCCTCCTGCCCCCGGTGCTGCAGGGCAAAGATGCCGAGGTAGGTCAGCCACGCCAGATCAAGGGCGTGCGGCGAGTACATGCCGAACACGCCGCATTCCTCGCGCGGCTTGTCGAGGGCGGGGTCGAAGTCGGCGTCCATGTCCGGGCTATCCGTCCAGTTGTCGCCCACCATCATCCCAAGATCTCCCGCAGGGGCGCGTCGTAGGCTGCTTTCAATTCCGAGAGCTTCACGCTCAACTGTAAATCTTGCGCGGGCAGCGAAATGGTCACGCTGTTACCGCCGCTGGTGCCGAGGCGGGTAAACGGCACGTTCATTTCCGTGAGGGTACGTTCGGCGGCGTCCGTGTCTGTTACCGCAACGATGACGCGGCTGTGGGCTTCCCCATACAACAGGGCGTCGGCGCGGGCGCTTCCGGGCAGGGTCACCTGTAACCCCACGCCACTTGCCATGCCCATTTCGGCCAGTGCCACGGCCAAACCACCCTCGGCGCAGTCGTGGGCGGTATCGGTCAGGTGCGTGCGGATCAGGGCCAATGTTCCGGCGATCACGCGGGCTTCCAGATCAAGGTCTAGGGCAGGTACACGGCCCGCTTCCAGCCCATGCACGGTTTCCAGATACTGGCTGGCTCCTATGGAATCTCCGACCTCGCCCAGCAGATACAGCGTCTGGCCCTCCGCCTTAAGGTTCAGCGTGGCCCGCACCCTCACGTCGGGCAGCACGCCCACCATGCCAATCGTGGGGGTGGGATGAATGGCAACGGTGCGGCCTGTGGTCTGGTCTACGTACTGGTTGTACAGGCTCACGTTGCCGCCCGTGACCGGGGTATTCAGGGCGCGGCAGGCGTCGGCGATGCCCTGCACAGCCTGTTGAAGCTGGTAATACACCTCGGGGCGGTGCGGGTTACCAAAGTTCAGGTTGTCGGTAATGGCGAGCGGTGTCGCGCCCACGCAGGCCAGGTTGCGGGCAGCCTCGGCCACAGCGGCGGCGGCCCCGGTATACGGATCTAGTTGCACAAAACGCGGGTTGCAGTCCGAGGTGGCGGCCACACCCTTATCTGACCCCTTCACGCGCATGACGGCGGCGTCGGCGGCTCCGGGCACGACGACGGTGTTGGTCATCACCTGATGGTCGAAACGCTCGTGAATAGGGCGTTTGCTGGCAATGGTGGGGTGGGCCAGCAGTTGCAGGAGCACGCTTCCCAGATCGGCAGGCACGGGCAGGCCCGTCAGGTCGCGCTCGCGGGCCGCCTTGATGTCTTCCGATTCCACGCCCTCGCGGGTGTATTTCGGCGCTTCGTTCAGCAGGGCGACGGGCAGGTCGCACACCACCTCGCCGCGCCAGGTCAGGCGGTAGCGGTCATGGGCTTCCACCTGTCCTATGTCGATCACGTCCAGTTCCCACTTGTCCAGCAGGGCGTGCATCTCGTCCTCGCGCCCCGGCACCGGCACCAGAATCATGCGCTCCTGAGACTCACTCAGGCACAGTTCCATCGGTACCATGCCCGATTCGCGGGTGGGCACGCGGTCTAAATCCATCGTGATGCCGAGGCCTGCGCGGTAGGCCATTTCGCAGGTCGAACTGACCAAGCCCGCCGCGCCCATGTCCTGCACGCCCGCCACTACGCCCGCGTTGATCACGTCCAGCGTGGCTTCCAGCAGCAGTTTTTCCATGAAGGGATCGCCCACCTGCACGGCAGGGCGGTCAGCCTGGCTGGCGTCGCTCAGGTCGGCAGAGGCGAACACCGCGCCGCCCAGCCCGTCGCGCCCGGTTTTGCTGCCTACGTACACGATCCGGTTGCCCACTTCGCCCATCGTGCCCTTCGCCAAGTCTTCGTGCCGCAGCAGGCCAAGGGCCATCACGTTCACCAGCGGGTTTTCCTGATAGCTGGGGTGAAACGTGACCTCGCCGCCCACGGTGGGCACGCCAATCGCGTTGCCGTAATGGGCAATGCCGTCTACCACGCCGTTGACCAGGAAGCGGGTGCGGGGGCTGTCGGGGTCGCCGAAGCGCAGGCTGTCCAGCACCGCAAAGGGCCGAGCGCCCATGGCAAAGATGTCGCGCAGGATGCCGCCCACGCCCGTCGCTGCGCCCTGCACGGGTTCCACGGCGCTGGGGTGGTTGTGAGATTCCATCTTGAACGCCACACCCCAGCCGTCGCCGATGTCCACCACGCCCGCATTCTCGCCGGGGCCTTGCAGCACCTGCGGCCCGGTGGTGGGGAAAGCGCTGAACAGCGGCCGGGAGTTTTTGTAACCGCAGTGTTCAGACCACATCGCGCCTACGATGGCGGCTTCCAGGGCGTTCGGCTCGCGGCCAATGCCTTCGACGAGCAGGTCATATTCGCTTTCGCTGAGGCCAAAAGTTCCGGCCCGGTCGCGCAGGGATGGAACGCTTGCGGTCATGCTTGCTCCTTGCGGCTCAGCGCCACTTGCCCTCGGTGGTACGCGATGTGCCGCAGATGCAGCCCCACCGCGGCGAGGCGGGGACGCTCTCCAGTCGGGGCGCTGGGGGAAAAGGTCATGCCCTGTAGGTCAGCGTCACTTGCGGCGGCCAGATAAGCCACGGCTTTTGCGCCTGTATCGTCCAGGTGGGCCAGGATCTCGGCCTTGGCTGCGGTTTCGGCCAGAGGCGCGGCGTCGGTACCCATCGGCGCGACCCAGGGCTTGTCTTCCCAGCCCAGAAAATGATAATTCGGCGTGCGGTCTTGCAACACGGTCAGGCGCACCCATTCGGCGATGTGGAGGGCGTGCCAGGCGGGGCTGTGGCCCAGGCCAGGGGTAGCAAAATTCCCTTCGGGCACCGCGTCCAGTACAGCTCGGAAGGCCGCGATTTCGGCGGTGTACTGCTCAGCCAAGAATGTTTGCAGATTCGTCATTTGACCAACACTCCCTTCAGGGATTCGAACAGCCCGCGTCCGTCTTCGCTGCCCAGCAGGGCTTCCACGGCGCGTTCGGGATGCGGCATCATGCCCAGCACATTGCCTGAGTCGCTCAGAATCCCAGCGATGTCGTTGAGAGAACCGTTGGGGTTGTCCACGTACCGAAAGACCACGCGCCCATCGCCTTCCAGCCGCGCCACGGTTTCGGGGTCGGCGTAGTAGTTGCCCTCGCCATGTGCAATCGGAATTTCTATGATCTGGCCCGCTGTGTACGCGCCCGTGAAGGCGGTGTCGGCGGTTTCGACGCGCAGATGCACCGGGCGGCACAGGAAGTGCAGATCGGTGTTGCGGCTCAGCGCTCCCGGCAGCAGGCCCGATTCGGTCAGCACCTGAAAACCGTTGCAGACGCCCAGCACGTAGCCGCCGCGTTCGGCGTGGGCCTTGACCGCATTCATGATCGGGCTGCGGGCCGCCACTGCGCCGCTTCTCAGGTGGTCGCCGTAGGAGAATCCGCCGGGCAAAAAGACCAGATCGGTTCCGGCGGGCAGGCCCTCATCGGTGTGCCACACGAACTGAGCGTCTGGGTCAAGGGTCAGGCGGGCCGCGTGCAGGGCGTCGCCGTCGCAGTTGGAGCCGGGAAACTGGATGACGGCAACGTTCACGCGCCCGCCACCGCCTGCACGGGGGCTTCTTCCAGCTCCCAGCGCACGTCTTCCATCACGGGGTTGCTCAGCACGTTCACGGCCATGTCTTGCAGGCGGGTTTCCACCTCGCCGCGCTCGCCTTCCAGTTGCAGTTCGATCAGTTTGCCCACGCGCACGCTGCTGGCCTGCTGCCCCAGATGAGACAGGGCGCGTTCAACGGTGCGCCCCTGCGGATCGAGGATGGACGGCTTGAGGGTCACGAACACTTTGGCCTGGTACGTCTTGGTGGATTCGGGGGACATGGTGGCTCCTAACAGGTTCAGGGGGCGGGGAGTCTAAAGGTCGAGGGAAGGGTCTAAGAACGGCAAAAAGAAGGCTGTGGGTGGGTTGGGGTCAGAGGCAAGGCCAGCGGCATTTCGGCCCATTACCTTAGACTCTTGATCCTCAGACGCCTTGTGTCACGCGCTTCAGCATCTCGGCATAGGCATCTTCCACGCCGCCCAGATCGCGCCGGAAGCGGTCTTTGTCCATCTTTTCGTTTGTTTCGGCGTCCCAGAAGCGGCAGGTGTCGGGGCTGATTTCATCGGCCAGCACGATGGTTCCGTCGGCCAGCTTGCCAAATTCCAGCTTAAAGTCGATCAGTTTGATGCCGCGTGCCAGGAAAAAAGGCGTCAGGAACTCGCGAACCTGCAGGGCCAGTTCACGGATGCGGGCCAATTCGGTTTCGGTGGCCCAGCCGAGGCTGATGGCGGTATCCGTGTTGATCAGCGGGTCGCCCAGCGCGTCGGATTTGTAGCAGTACTCCACCACGGGCCGGGGCAGGGGCGTGCCTTCCTCTATGTTCAGCCGCTTGGAAAAACTGCCCGCCGCCACGTTCCGCACGATCACTTCTACGGGTACGATCTCCACGGCTTTCACGCGCTGCTCGCGCTCGCTCAGCTTTTCTATGAAGTGGGTGGGAATGCCCGCTGCCTCCAACTGCGGATAAATGGCCGCCGTGATCGCGTTGTTGATGGCTCCCTTGCCGCCAATCTGGGCCTTTTTCACGCCGTTGAAGGCGGTGGCGTCGTCCTTGTATTCCACGATGTACACGGCGGGGTCGGGTGTGGCATACACGCGTTTGGCCTTGCCTTCGTAGCGCAGTTCACCGAGGTCGGGATGGGGCTGAAAGTGGGCAGGCTGGGTCATGGTTGCTCTCCTGATAGGGCTGTTACTTTGGCGGCAGTTGGTTTGGCGGCTAAGCACCGGGGCATCAAAGTAGAACGGGCGTCTCCCCAGGCCTGACCGGGGCAACGCTCGAAGGTTGCAGTGCTCAACATGTGTGGAACCCCCATCACCGTCTCTCGGACAGGCTTACCAACCCGTGCATCAGGTTGGGGCGTCTCGCGGGACGCAACTGGAAGAACTGCCTGAGGCAGCGGGAATGTACAGAAACGCGCCGAAAACGCGCACTGCCGTACACCACCTTAACACCCCTAGCCGGGGCCGGGGCAGGGTTGTTCATGCGGGCTGGACGGGAAGGGAAGTGGGGCGAAATCGCACACCTGCCAACGCCGCCGCACTCTATTTAAGCTGCGTCTCGTTTGTCTCATTCGGTGAGAAGCTTGCATCAACCGTTTCAGTCCCGCCCGGCTGACTTACAGACTGGGGCCGTGATACAGCCGCAGTTCGGTGTCGAAAACGCGAAGGCAGTATCAGCTCAAGTGGTCAGGACATCGGGCGGCCAGCTGGCCTGCACAAAGCGTTCACGGCCTGCCAGATCGGGCAACACCTCCGTCACCGCGCCCAGACTTCTGGCTTCGGCGGCCAGCGTGGGCGCATTGCGGGGGTCGAGTTCCAGCAGCAACACGCCGCCTGCCACAAGTGCCGCCCGCGCCTGCGCTAAGAGGGGCCGCGCCACGCTGAGGCCATCGGCTCCGGCGTACAGGGCCAGGTGGGGATCGTGGCGCACCTCCGGGTCGGCACTGTGCTGGTCGGCGTCGGGCAAGTAGGGCGGATTGCTGACGATCAGATCGTAGGGGCCAGATAAACCGTGCAGCAAGTCGGCCTGCACAAACTGCACGTTCAGCTCGTTCAGCGCGGCGTTCTCCTGTGCCAATGCCAAAGCATCCGCGCTGATATCGGAGGCGGTCACGGCGGCGTCGGGTCGGGCAACTTTGATGCCGAGTGCCAGTGCACCTGTGCCTGTGCCCACGTCCAGCACGCGGGGGTTGGCTGTGCCGCGCAGGGTTTCCAGTGCCAGATGCAGCAGCCATTCGGTTTCGGGCCGGGGAATCAGCGCCCGCCCGTCCGCTTTCAGGCGCACGCCGCCCCATTCCACTTCACCCAACAGGTGTTGCAGCGGAATGCGGGCGGCTCTGGCGTCTATCAGGGCCGACAGTTGCGCCGCCTGAGCCTCCGGAACTTCCCGGTCAGACGACAAAAACAGGGCCGTATCGTCCAATCTCAAAACGAATTTAAGCAGTTCCCGCGCATCGGTTTTGGAGGAAGGCAGGCCCACCTCTACAAAACGCGAGATGGCCCGAATTTCCCAAATTTTGACGGTGGACAAAGGCAATGCTAAAGCGCCCTAGCCGTGCCGGGGCCGAATCATCAGGCGGCGGGAAGCGCCTTCGCCCACAGATTCGCTCATCACGTCCGGGTGTTCCTTAAGGGCAATGTGAATCACGCGGCGCTCGGAGGCGGGCATGGGCTGAAGCTCGTGCGCCTCGCCGCTTTTGGCCACCTGAATGGCGAGGCGTTCGGCCAATTTGGTCAGGGTGTCAGCCTGCCGTTTGCGGAAGCCGCCCACATCTATTCGCACGCGCAGGTCACTGCGGCCAGCCTGTTTCGCCAGCACCGTATAGGCGATCACTTCAATTGCTCCCAGCAAGCGCCCGTCGCGGCCTGCCAGCTTGGAAGCGTTTTCACCCGTAATTTCGGCTTCCAGCGCGTCTTCGGCCTGCTGCACCGAGACGCTGAGGGTGTCGTCCATCCGGCTGGTCAGGGCGTTCAGGAAGCGTTCCAGCACCTCTTTGGGGTCTTCGTTGGGGGTGCTCTCGGCGGGCAAAGCGTCTGCCGAGGCGTCCGGGGCAGGCGGCGGCGGCGTGACCTCGTCCTCGTCCGCCTCGCTGATCCCTAAGCCCGCGAGATAGTCGTCGAGGTTCGTGCGGTTGTCCATACGATCAGTTTACTGCGGAATTCTCACGATTCCCTCTCAGATTCAGATTGGATCAGCTTGGGCTGTGTTTTGTGGCTGGGCGGCCTGTCTCGCAAATTCTCTGGCGCTGCGTTCCAGCATCTTGAACATGCTCTCAAAGCCTTCTTTACCGCCCATGTACGGGTCGGGAACATCCGCACCGGGGGCCAGTGGGTCAAAGTCACGCATCAGGCGCACGCGGGCGGCGGCTCCGGGTGATCCAGCCAGAGCGCGGGCTTCCGCTGCATTCTGGGAATCCATCGCCAGAATCACGTCATAGTCGGCAAAATCGCGCCGGATCAGTTGCCGGGCCTTGCCCCCCAGCCTCAGCCCGTGCCGCCGCGCCACGTCTACGCTGCGTGGGTCGGCGGGCCTGCCCACATGCCAGTCGCCGGTGCCCGCGCTGTCTATTACGGCGTCTACTCCAGCCGCCGCCAATTCCCGCCGCAGCAACGCCTCGGCCACCGGAGAACGGCAGATATTGCCGAGGCACAGCGCCAGCACGCGCAGGGGGACAGGGTTGGTCATGAGAGTATTGTGCCCGAATCACTTCTCTACAAACAAAGCCCACAAACCCACCAAAAAAGTGAACCGTAGCCGCAGTTGCCCACGCGCCACGATCCACCTTCTTTTGGTCAACCGTTCAGGTTGTTCAGCTGGGTAAGTGCCGTGATTACTGGCTGCGCTCGATCAAAAACGCCTTCTCAATGATGTCGGGCGTGCCGGGGTAGCCGGGCTGAATGCGGGTCAGGCGATCCAGCACGTCCAGCCCTTCCACGATGCGGCCAAACACGGTGTGCTTGCCGTTCAGGTGGGGCGTGGCAGTGAAGGTGACGAAGAACTGACTGCCGTTGGTGCCGGGGCCACGGTTGGCCATGCTCAGCACGCCTTTGCCGTCGTGGCGGTGGTCGCTGCCGAATTCGTCTTCAAAGTCGTAGCCGGGGCCGCCGCTGCCCGTGCCGGTGGGGTCGCCCGCCTGCGCCATGAAGCCGTCGATGACGCGGTGAAACTTGATGCCGTCGTAGTAGTGATGACGCAGCAGGTAGGCGAAGGAGTTGACCGTCACGGGGGCGTCGTCGGCAAACAGATCGACGATCAGGCGGCCTTTGCTTGTGTCCAGCACGGCGCGGTAGTCCTTGCCGGGCTCGATGCCGTCGCCGAGTTCGGGGGCAGCGGTGAACTTGATCTGGCGCTCGGCGCTGAGTTCGGGTGTTGCGGTAAAGCCTTGGGGCAGGTCGGTGTAAGCGTCGCTCATAGGGGCATTGTAGCGGGCGTATTCACACAGTCGGCTTTCAGGATGATGAAGAAAACCGGGGGTTTGACATTTGAGGCCAGCAGGTTTAATCGCTTCTCAAATCACCCATTCGCCGTCCCGCATCAGCGCCTCGCGGCTGCCGTCCCCGCGCACGCCGTCCACGTTCATGCCGGGGCTGCCGATCATCCAGTCCACGTGAATCAGACTGTGGTTGCCGCCCAGATCGGCAAAAGAGGTCGGAGATTCAGTACCCCCGATCAGGTCAGGCCGAACGGTGGTGGGGTAGGCGCGGCCCAGCGCGATGTGGCTGGCGGCGTTCTCATCGAACAGAGTGTTCAGAAATAAAGTTCCGGTGCGGGACACAGGCGCACTGGCGGGCACCAGCGCCACTTCGCCCAGGCGGGCCGCGCCCTCGTCGGTGGCGATCAGTTGGCGCAGGGTATCTTCGCCGCGTGTGGCCGTCACTTCTACGGCGCGGCCTGCCTCGAACCTCACCCGGATGCCTTCGACCAGTTGCCCGCGCACGCTCAAGGGCTTGCTGGCCACGGCCACACCGTCTACACGGTCACGGTGCGGGGCCGTAAAGACCTCATCGGTAGGGAAGTTCGGCACGCCCACCACGCCGTTTTTGGCCCGTTCTGCCCCACCCTGCCAGAAGTGTCCGTCGGCCAAGCCCACCGTCAGGTCGGTGCCCAGTTCGCCCTGAAAGTGGAGGGAAGTAAATCGCTGCTGATTCAGGCGATCCGTGCGGGCTTGCAGACCTGCGAGATGCGCTTGCCACGCGCCCACCGGATCGGGGGTATCTACACGGGTCACGGTGAAAATGTCGTCCCAGAGGCGGGCTACGGCGTCGGCTTCCGGCAGGCCGGGGAAGATGGCCCGCGCCCAAGCTGGGGTCGCAATGGCCGCCACCGTCCAGCTCACCTCAAAGTTGCCCGACGCCTCGCTGACCTTCTGGAAGGCCTGCGCCATTGCCTTGCTGCGCCGCGCTACCCGGCCACCGTCCACGCCTGCCAGGAGGGAAGGGTCTTCTCCCAGAATGCCGATAAAGGCGTACCCATCGGCCACCATCGCCTCACGCTCCTGCGCCTGCCACGCGGGAAGGAAGGCGACGGCCTCATCGGAGCCTTCATCGTAGAGGGCCAAATCGGTGTGGGCGTCGACGTAGTTGACGCGGGCGTCCAGCGCCCCGGCGCGGAAGGCGGCCCGCTGCACCAAACGGGCAAACGGGGCAGCCTCGACGGGCGCAACAATCCGTACTTTGCCGCCAGCCGTCAGGCCCACGCCCACACGCACCAGCAGGTCAGCGTAGCGGGCAAGCTTGGCCTCAAAGTCGGGGGTAGCTGGGGTAGGAGAAGACATGTACAGACTTTATGCGTTTTGGGCTGCACTGGGGGAGGGTCTGAGGGTCTAAAGGTCTAGGGTCTAAGGTGCTGGGGCGGTGGTGATTCAGGGTGTGGTCGAAAGTTGAAAGCGCTGCACCCAATGCCCTCTCTTAGACCCTTAGACGCCTTTCCTACGCCCCACACCCCCATCACCATCCCTCAATCTGCCGCCCCGCCTCGAACACTGCCACACCCGCTGCCACCGCCAGATTCAGGCTGCGGCCCCCACCGGGTTGCGGTAGCCTCAGCCGGGGCAGGGCGTCACGCAGCCACACGGGTAGGCCGCGCGATTCGGGGCCAAACAGCAGATGATCGCCGCGCTGAAAGCCTGCCTGGGTGTGTAGTTGCGTGCCGTGCGTGGTAAAGGCCCACACCCGCGCCGTGGGGGAGAGGGTAGCCGCAAACGCCGTCCAGCTCGCGTGTTCGTGCAGGGTCACGCCTTCCATATAGTCCATCACGGCCCGCCTGAATTCGCGGTCATGCAGGTGGAAGCCGAAGGGCCGGATCAGGTGCAACTCGGCCCCCAACACCGAACAGGTGCGGGCCACGTTGCCCACGTTTCCAGCCTTCTCGGGCTCGAACAGGACGACGTGCAGGAGCGGGGGGGAGGGAAGTTCTGTGGTCATACGGACTTGCTCCGATTCCCGTTCATCCGGCCCATGCTACTCAACAAGGCCGCCGGATGCCCGTCCATCTCTGCCAGCCCGTACTTTTTGTTACTCGCTCTCCTGCGGAGCTTTACAAGTCTGCTCTGCTGCGCAGCTTTGCAAGTCGGATGCGTCTTCGACTCATCGCAGTTCCTTCTCATGGAGAGCGCACCAGCAGCAGCGTGACCCGCGTTTGCACATGCTCGGGGGCCAAGCCTTCCGAGGTCTTGAAGCTCACGCCCACCTCCGCCTCTGGCAGTCCCAGCAGCGCCGCCACATTCTGCGCGATGGCGGCCCGCAGTGGCCCCAGCTTGGGCCGATCTAGCGTGACTACCAGCGCTACATTTGCAGGCACGTAGCCGCGCTCCCCGACCAATTCCAGCGCCCGCGCCACGATCACCGCCGAATCCAGCCCCCTGTGTGCCGCGTCGGTATCGGGAAAATACTGGCCGATGTCGCCCAGCGCGAGGCCGGAGAGCAGCGCGTCGGCCACGGCGTGCAGCACGGCGTCTCCATCACTGTGGGCCACCGCGCCCTTTTCGGCGTTGGGAATCGGCACACCGCCCAGAATCAGCGGGCGGCCCCCGGACAGTCGGTGGGCATCTTCTCCAAATCCGACGCGGTAGGGCAGCGGAGGGGAATGGGTCAGGTGGGCGGGAACGGTCATGGGGGGAGTGTAGAGCGTGCCGGAGCAGAGTCAGAGTGACAATTCGTGTCAACCCCTCCGTCGCTCCGGGCCGTCTCCCCTCCGAGAGGAGACAAACAGGAGTGCTTCTCCATCTCTGAGGGAAAGGGCATCGCGTGAGCAACGGGGGTTCACCTTCCAACTCAATCCTCCACCACCTCCAGCGTCGCCGCGCCGCTCGTGGCGTCCGTTATCGCCTGTGCAAAGGCGGGCGCGTCTTCTGGATAGAGGCTGACCGGCAACAGCACGCCCGCCGCCGTGAATTCTTCCTCGCCGCGCACGGCGTCCACGCTGCCCAGCAGGTGATATAGGGCGCTGAGGTGGCCGAAGCCTACGCCCACGCGCAATGTGACGCGCCCGCGCACCAGCACACGCGGCGCGGTTCTGAGGCACTCTGCCGCCGCGCCCCCGTAGGCCCGCACCAGCCCGCCCGTGCCCAGTTTGGTGCCCCCGTAATAGCGGACAACCACCACCATCACGCGGTCTACGCCCTGCCCGCCCACAGCCCGCAAGATGGGCGCGCCCGCCGTGCCGCCCGGTTCGCCGTCATCGCTGAAGCGGTACAGCGGGCCGATCTGGTAGGCCCAGCAGTGGTGCGTGGCGTCGGAATACTTGGCCCGCAACGCCGCCGACTGCGCCAACGCTTCCGGCGGCGAGTCGGCGCGTTCAGCAAAGGCCAGGAATTCACTGCCCTCTATGACGGCGCTGTGGCGGTGCGGGGCGGCCAGTGTGGTAAACGGGGGCGGCAGTTCGGGCAGTTCCAGCGGCATGCTTACAACATTCCCCGCTCCATAAGTAGCCGCCGTGAGTGCCACAGCGTCAGGCTGCTGGGGCCGTCCAGAATCTGGCCCGCGTCCAGCAGAGCGTAGATGTCGGGCAGGGGCAGCACCACACGCTCGATCACTTCGGTTTCTTCGTGTGCCATGTCACCTAATGTCACCCCCAGCGCCAGAAACGGATAGAACACCACGCCGCTGATACTGGGTTGAGGATAAAACCCCGGCAGGGCCACCCACTCGGCAGCCACGCCGCCCACCTCTTCGCGCAGTTCGCGCACGGCTGCCGAGTGCAATTCCTCGCCTCGCTCCACGCCGCCCGCGACCACTTCCCATACGGTGGCCCGCAGCGGGTAGCGGTACTGCCGGATCAGCACGCCCTCACCCTCGGCGGTAATAGGCAGCACGAAAATGGCGCGTGGGCCGCGTGGCCGGTACTGATACTGGCCTTCCAGCCCGCCGCCCATATCGACCCGGTCAAGCACCACCGAGCGCGGCCCCGGCACCAATTCCCGCGATTCCAGCGTTTGCCAGGGCTGAGCCTCATCGGGCACCAGCTTGGGCCAGTTGGCGTGCATGGTCGTGCCGTTGTTGTCTTCGGGGTTGCCCGTCATAGGCTCAGGCTACGCGGTTTCGGGGCCGGGGTTTGGAAGTGGGGCGCGGCTTAGGCCCCCATGCGCTGCATTTCCACCACATAGCGGGCTATTTCTTGGGGCGAGGCCACCCCGCGGGCCACTTCCACGCGCTCCACCAGCACTTCGGGGTCATACGGGTCTACGCGTAACAGTTGATTTGCCAGCAGCAGGGCGCGTTTCAGGTCGCCTGCATCCCGCGCCCGGCGCATTTGTGTGCGAATGGCCCCCGTGACCGCCCGTTGCAGTTGTTCACGCAAATCGTCGGCCCACTCGCTGTCGGTCACAGTTTTCAGAAACGGCCCCCGGTACAGCGCCAGCATCCGGGCCATATCACCGCGCTCCAGGGCCTGCGCTACTTCCTGCACGTCTATGGTCAGGCTGATGCCCGGCCCCAGCGAGTAGCGCGGCATATTGTGCGGCCCCGCGTGAACCACAGCGCCCTTGCCCAGCGCCTCACGCAGTTCCCGAATCACGCTGCGGATGTAGTTCGATCCGGCCACCGGGTCTTTGTCGGGGTACAGATCCAGCTGGATTTCTTGGCGGGTACGCCCCGGATGCCGCGCCAGATACACCAGCATCAGGGCGCTGCCGTGCAGGGTTAGCGCCACGGGCTGCCCGTCGCGTACCACGCGGGTTCGCCCCAGCGTTTCCACCTGAGCATGAATCAGGCGTTCTTCATCCAGCGGGACACTTCCGGTCAGAGCCGCAATTTTTTCGATGACCGCTTCCATAAACGGGGCCACGTGGGGTTCCAGCATGGCGCTGTGCGTCAGCTCGCTCAGTTCCTCCAAGTCAGGCCGGAAGCGGGCCTTGTCTTTGTCTTGCAGCAATCTCTCCAGCCCTTCACGCAGCACTTCTACGGACTCCTGCCCTCTTCCTGCACGCCGCAACGAATCCGATAGGTGCAGCAGCGCCCGCGTCAGTAGATGCGAGTCGCCCGATTCGCGCACGCCGGGGAGGGCAGCCTCGAAATCCAGCAGGGCCAGTTCTATCTGCCCGCGCCGCCGGAACACCACGCCACGTGTGACCAGCAGAGCAGCGGGCAATTCCTCGCCTGCGTCTACACCCGCATGCAAGGCTTCTAGCGCCTGTGCAAATTGGCCTTGCTCGCTGTGAAACTCGGCCAAGCGGGACGCCACCCAAATACGGGCTTCGTATTCGCTCGAATCATCAACCAATTCACGTAGTTCTAAAAGTGCCCGGAGTGTACGGGGACGATCTTCCTTCAAGCGATAGATGTCAGCCTCATTGGTAAGTACCGGAATCATCCATTGAAGGGAGTAGTATTCTGAGTTTTTTAGAATTTGCCGGGACTCTCTTACATAGACCTCCGCTTCCTCAAACAGACGTGCTTCAATATAAATTGCAGCAATGCTCTGCAATGTAGAGAGGCGTGGATAAGGAACTGGATCCACGCTCAGTACACGCAAGGCTTCTTTATTAAGCTGTAGAGCACGTGACACATTTCCTAAAACGCTATACATTTGTGCCAAGGTTTGGGTTATTCGGCCGGTCAGTTCGTCATCACCCAATGAAATATAGCCATGCCAAGCCTTTTCACATCGCGCTAGGCCAGATTCCACTTGCCCCATTTGGAATTCTGTCGTGCCCCACCACCGCTGTAACCGGAGGCTCAGTTCCCCGGCAGGCATCGGCCCCAAGTGTGCAAAATGTTGAGCTGCATCTTCAAAACGTCCCATCAGACGCATCAAATTTCCCAGTTCAACCATTGCTTCATGGTCGCCCAAAATTGAAGCTCGGGTTAACGGCGTCTCAGCAATTTCGAATTCGCGTAAGCGAAGATGTGACAATCCCAACATTCGCCAAGTAGCAGCATTCATCTGCTGCAACTCGGTAGCAAGTGTGATGACAGTCCGGTAATTTCCCGTCTCAAAAGCGGTTTCTATTTGATTTGGGGGGTTCATCGGGTCACCTCACGGCCTCCTCATTACTCTTTGGTCATGAACTTCAGCCATAGCACAGACGATCTGACAAACCTCTTACAAGACACTGTGATCATTTTCACTCCAATCACAGCTAAAACTATGCAGGCTGGAATGCGGGACTACGGCGTGATGCAGGCTGGAATGCGGGACTACGGCGTGATGCAGGCTGGAATGCGGGACTACGGCGTGATGCAGGCTGGAATGCGGGACTACGGTGTGATGACCACCGGAAAGGCGGCTTGAGATGACACACGAAAAAGTAACGCCCGCCCCCGCTCCTAAACCCGCCCCTGTGGTCAACACTGCCCCACGCAACGACAAGCCACGCGAAGTGAACTTGCCCGTCATGCGGGGAGCAGCAGCGGATTTCGGAGTCATCTGAATGAGGATGAATATAGTGCAAAACGTTTTCAAAGAAGAAGTCACCTAGTCGGTGGCTTCTTCCTTTTGGTTCGTCTGACAAGACGCCTCTGGCCCTCTGCCACTCTTCCGGCCCGCAGCTTTGGAAAGCACACACCGTTTATGGGCCTGGCGTCTGGTAAAACTAGCCATTGTGAAGGTGCCCCGATGAACGTATTGCTCTGGCAGGTGTTTCTATGACTGCCCCCCGTATCTATCCTATGCGTCTTTACGGCGATCCCGTACTCAGGCGCAAAGCCCGCGTGCTGAAGCCGGATGAGCGCCTGACGGTGCCGGGATTCGATTCCCAGTCGCTGCGCGAGGTGGCCGACCAGATGTTGGAAACCATGTTCGAGCAGCGGGGTGTGGGATTGGCTGCGCCGCAAGTGGGCCTGTCGGTGCGGATGTTTGTGGCCGTGGAGTATGAGGACGACGAGGAAGAAAACGAGGGCGGCGAGGAAAATCTGCGGTCAAGGGTGCTGCGCGACTTCGTGATGATCAACCCCGTCATGAGTGTGATCGACAAGAAGAAAGACCGCTCGTATCAGGAAGGTTGCCTGAGCATTCCCGGCATCTACGAGGAAGGCGTGCCACGTGCCCGTGCCGTGCAGGTGCGTTACACCGACCTGGACGGCAAAGACCGCACTATAGAGGCCGACGATTACCTGGCGCGGGTCTTCCAGCACGAAATAGACCATTTGGACGGCGTACTGTTCCTTGATCACCTGCCCACCGACATTATGGAAGACCACCGCAAGGCACTCACGGGGTTGCAGCGGCAATCCAAAACCTTCCTGAGCGATCTGGCGGAACACGAGCGGCGCAGGCAATTGGAGCGCCAGGGTTGACTGGGCAGTTGACGGGTTCCGGCGATCTGGCCCGGCCCCGCGTGGCCTTCTTCGGATCGCCCGCCTTTGCGCTGCCGGTGCTGGACGCCATTCGTGCCGAATTTGAAGTGGTGCTGGTGGTGGCCCAACCCGACAAACCGGTGGGGCGCGGCCTGAGGCTGACGCCGCCGCCGGTGGCTGCACACGCCGCCGCACTTGGTTTGCCGCTGGCGCAACCCCGCAAGTTGCGCGGCAACGCGGCCTTTGAAGCCCAACTGCGCGGGTGCGGGGCCGATGTGGCCGTGACCTGCGCTTACGGCAAAATCCTGCCGGGATCGCTGCTGGCCGTGCCTCGTTTCGGGTTCCTGAACACGCACACCAGTCTGCTGCCCGCCTACCGGGGCGCGGCTCCGATCCAGTGGGCGCTGATCCGGGGCGAGACGGTCACGGGAACCACCATCATGCAGACCGATGAGGGCATGGATACCGGGCCGCTGCTGGTGCAAGAAGCCCTGCCTATTGCGCCCCACTGGACGGCATTGGAACTGGCGGGCGCACTGGCAACGCAGGCCGCCCGCCTGATCGTGTCGGCGCTGCATAGTCTTCCAGACCTTGTTCCCACCGTTCAGGATGAAAGTCAGGCCACCCACGCGCCCCTGTTGGTCAAAGAAGACGGCTTCGTGCGCTGGCAGGAGTCGGCGCAGGCTGTGGTGAACCGCTACCGGGGCGTGGCCGCGTGGCCGCAGACCACCGCATTTGTGGGCGGCAACCGCCTGAAACTGGCGGGCCTGAGCGTAGCGGTGGGAGAAAACGCGCGAGAAGCGGGCCAAATAGAGGCAGGCCAGATCCTACGGGCCGATGGCGACGCCCTGATCGTGGCCTGCGGCACGGGCGCGGTGCGAATAGAAACGGTACAGCCCGAAGCCCGTAAACCTCAGGCGGCGGCGCAGTGGTGGCAGGCGCAATCAGCACAGGCGCAATCTGGGCAGAGCCAGCCTTCACACTTTGGTCTCTGGGAACCCGCGCCGGGCTAAGACCGTAGTAGAGAACGTGACTTCCTTGCCCTCCGCGCAGTATCCGCTCACTCTGCAATTCAAGTTCAGCCTCTTTACCGAACTGCGCGTGACTGACGCGGGCGGGCAACTCGTGGCGGTGGTGAAGGAGAAAACCTTCAGTATCCGCGACGAGGTGAAAGTGTTTGCCGACGAGGGCCGCACCCGCCAGATTTACGGCATGCGGGCGCAGGGGCTGATGGCCGGGGCGCTGGACTGGCGGGCCAAGCGCCTGATTCGCCGCGTGGACGGCAGCGATGTGGGTGCGCTGCAAGCTCAGGGTATGCGAACCTTGTGGGCCGCCAGTTACGAGTTACTGGACGCACCGGGCCATGTGCGCTTCACCATCCGCGACGATCAGCCGTGGATGGGCATCATCGAGGGCGTCATCGGGGCCATTCCGTTCATCGGCGACCTGATCGCTATGGGCTTCGATTACCTGATCAATCCCACCTACACCGTCACCGATGCGGGCAGCGAGCCTACCCTGCGCGTTCGCAAACGCCGTAGCCTGTTTTCGCGCCGCTTTGTGGTCGAGGCGTTGCGCCCGGTGCAACCAGAGGAAGAAGAATTGCTGACGCTGGGGCTGGTGCAATTGGTGTTGCGCGAGCGCGAGCGGGGGTAAAGGGACTGTAGGACGTAGGGTGTAGGGCAAACAGAAGGCCAGCCAAACGTTATGAATGGCTGGCCTTATTTTCTTATTGCCTACACCTCACTGCCCAGATCCTTTTCCCCGCTGCCTGCCACCGCCCGGCGCACCACCGGCATAATCGTCAGCCCCTGCACGGCAATCGTAAACAGCACCACCGCATAGGTCGCCGTGACCAGCAGCGAGCGGTCAGGGGTATCGGGCAGGCCGAGGACGAGACTGATGGCAATGCCTCCGCGCAGGCCACCCCAGGTGAGCAAACGCGCTGTGTACGCGCCGTAGCCATCGCGCCGCCGCACAAAATGGAACGGAATGACCACGCTGATCCAGCGGGCCGCCAACGATACCCCGATCAGCAGCAGGCTAGCGAGGAGTTGCACGCCCGTCACGTCGGTCAGCAGCACATCCAGTCCGATAAAGGCGAACAGCACGATATTCAAGACCTGATCCAGTGTTTCCCAGAAGCCCTCCACGTACTCAAAGGTGTGGGCGGTAAAAATGTCGTGTTTGAAGGCAGAGATGATCAGTCCGGCCACCACCATCGCCAGTGGCCCGCTGATGCCCAAGGACGCGGCCAGCACGTAGCCGCCGATCACGAGGGCCAGTGTCAGCAGCACCTCCACGGCGTGAGATTCGATGGTTTTGAGCATGGCGTAGCCGAGCCCGCCCAGCGCCGCTCCCAGCAGCACGCCGCCGCCCGCTTCTTTCACAAACAGGGTCAGCGCCCCCAGTGCAGTCGGGGCGGTGTGGGAATCACCGATTCCGGCCAGCCCGGCAATCACCAGAAAAATAACCACACCCACGCCGTCGTTAAACAGGCTTTCTCCGGCGATCAGGGTTTCGATGCGTTTGGGCACCTTGGCCCGCTTGAGCAGATCCAGCACCGCCACCGGGTCGGTGGGGCTGATGAGTGCGCCGAACAGCAAGGCCCACAGCAGCGGCACGCCGAGGCCCAGCGCCCCAAAAATGCCGTAGGCGGCAAAGCCGATCAGGAAGGTGCTGATGATGGTGCTGACCACCGCCAGCGTCAGGATGCTGCTCCGCTGCTTCAGCATCTGGCGGGCGTCCAAGCCCAGTGCCCCGGCAAACAACAGAATGCTCAGAATGCCGTTCAGCACGAACTCTGTAAAGTTCAGCGTCTCTAGGAGTTCGGAAGCCCAACTGCGTGCCCCGCCGATGCCCGCTGCGTCCAGCGCGATCAGAATAATGCTCGCCAAAGCGCCTGCCAGAGTGACGCCTACCGTCGTCGGGAATTTGAAAAACCGTTCGTTGAGGTAGGCCAGTACCGCCGTGACGCTCAGCAACACCGCAAACGCCGTCAACATAGAACCGCCAAAATCGCTGAACGCGGGAGAGCTTGCTGAGTCATAGAGGCCACTGTAGAGGACGCACCCACTGACTATCCCGCCCCCATCTGAACCGCTGTTTCCCCAACAACCAAAAGTGGGCCTGCCAGAAGATTTGGCAGGCCCACTCTTTTATTTTTTTCCGCTCACCAAAGGGGTTTAGTCCCGCTCCCGCTCGCGTTCGGCGTTCAGCATGGCCTGAAGCTGTGCCTGCCGCTGGCGCACGTAATCCTGATGAAACCGGGCCTCATCCATCAGTTCGGTGCCCACGATCAGCTTGCCGGTGGCGAGTTCACGCATGGCCTGAGTCACGAGATTATGCGTTTTCACGCGCTGCTCGGTCGGCAATACGCTGGGCGCACCCGAACGCAGTTGCAGGGCGCGTTTTGCCGTCACTACCGACAACCGGTACTTGCTGTCGGTCATCGAAAGCAATTTATCAATGTCTTTTTCTGCCATACTCCACACCCCTTTTGTCACTTGCTCCGCGCCTTTCTGGCCTACATAGGCGCGGCAGCCAGACACTCAGCCAGTCAGTCTAGCCCGCCGCAGCCAGGGAGGGCAATCTGTGAAGGCACGTTTGGGGCGGGGCGTTGTTTGCGGCGTGGTGGGTGGTCTAAGGGTCAAGCGTCGAAGAACGGAGTTTGGCACTGGCTTTTGCTGTTGCCCTTGACCTGCCTTAGACATTGACAGCCTCAACACTTAGACCGCCCTTCCCCCGGCTTGAACTCGGTCTAAACTGGCAGCCATGACCGACAATTCAGCCAGCCTTCAAGACCAGCAGGCCGAGCAACGCCAATTGCTGCGGGCTTTTGCCCCCACGCCCGCTGAGGTACAAGTTCGGCTAGCGCGCGAGCTTGACGCCTTTGAACGGGTTGTGGAGGCCGTGCAGCCGCACTGGAACACCACGTTGCCGGGGCGGGAGTGGACGGCGGCGCAGGAAAGCGATCACATCATCCGCGTGAATGCGGGCACGGCCCGGATTGCGGCCCTGTTGCTGTCTGACAAGCCGCTGCGTCCCACCGACCAGACCCCTGGCGTCATGGTAGACGGCAAACGTAAGGCTCCCGCTGGACTGGAACCCGGCCCCGATCAGGCCTGGGCCGACCTGAGCGCCGTGCACGCCCAGACCCGTGCTGCGCTACTGCACGCCGCCGCTCACGCCCCCGAAACCTCTGAGCGCACCTTCTTTCACCCGTATATGGGCCAACTCACGGCGCTGGAATGGCTGAAAATGGCCGCCCTGCACATGCGCCAGCACCGCAAGCAACTGGAAGCGTTGGCACGGGGCTAAGGCTTTTGTCCTCACCTCTAAGGGGGGGCATTGCGTGAGCAACGGGGGGGTTTACACGCGACTCAAATGTCCCTTACCTCCCAATCACCTCGGCTCCCAGCGCGGGCAAATACCCCTCCACTTCGCCCATCAGGTCGCGCGCAGTGAGGTCTAGGCGCACCGGCGTTACGCTGATGCACCCGGCCTGTACCGCGCCGTAGTCGGTGGTGATGTCGGCGGCGTCGGCGGCGCGGCTGATTCCGGCCACCCAGTGATACTCGCGGCCTTCGGGATCGGTGCGGGTCACGATACTGTCTTCCCAGCGGTGGTCGCCTACCCGCGTCACGCGCACACCCTCGAAAGCGCGGGCCGGAAAATTGACATTCAGCAGAGTGCGGGGCGGCAGTCCACGGGACAGGACTTCGCGGGCGAGGCGGGCGGCATAGGCGGCGCTGGCGGCGAAATCGTACTCGCCCTGCGCCGTGGCCTGCTGGCTGAAGGCAATCGCGGGCAGGCCCAACGCCATCGCTTCTATCGCCGCCGCCACCGTGCCGGAATGGGTCAGGTCGTCGCCTAAATTGGGGCCAAGATTGATTCCGCTGACCACCAGATCGGGCCGCCCGCGCAGGTGGACGCCGAGCACCACGCAGTCGGCGGGGGTGCCGTCGACCCGGTAGGCCGGAATATCGCCAAAGCCCGCCGAAGCCGTGTGCTTGAAGCGCAGCGGGCGGCGAATGGTGATGCCGTGCCCCACCGCCGACTGTTCTACATCGGGCGCGACAACGGTTACATCGCCCAATTCGGCCATTGCCAGAGCCAGCGCCTTGATGCCGGGCGAGAAAATGCCGTCGTCGTTGGCGACCAGAATAGATTTGCGTCCAGAAGTCATGGCAGGCAGTCTAGCCGCCCTTTGAATGGGCACGGTCACAGAAATCCCACTTGAACGGCTTGGCCTGTTGCTTGCGTGATACACGGCCGCTCCATTCCGCCGCCCTCCCAAGACGAAGCTTAGACCCCAAACTAAAGACTGGCTCAACCTTCATGAATGCTGTGTCTGACGGCAAATTTACGTTTGTCTCCCGGCGGGTCAACTACAATTGACTCTCTGTCCAAAGTGCGTTTTCGCCTGTGGAGGAACATCTATGAACCGATGGTGGTGGCGGCCCCCGCTGATGCTCTTGACCCTTTCTCTCGCCGCCTGCGGGCAAGCCCCGGACTCTGCCTCAGAAGCAGAGTTGAATGCAGACCCAGACCAAAGCAATAGGGCCTTGACCTCCCCTTTAGAACCCCAAGCCCTGATGCCCGACGGAATCAATTCGCTGGCCCACGAGCGGGCGTTGGTGGCGGCCAACGGCTGGGGGCCGGTAGAAACAGACCGCAGCAATGGACAGCAAGCGGGCGGTGACGGCAAGCCACTGACCCTCAACGGCGTCAAGTATGCCAAGGGATACGGCGTTCATGCGCCCAGCGAACTGAAATACAACCTCGCCGGGCAAGACCGGGCCAAATGTGTGCGCTTCAAGGCCCAGATTGGTTTAGACGATGAAGTGGGTAGGCAGGGCAGCGCCGTATTCCAGGTGTGGGGCGATACAGACAAACTCTTCGACAGCGGCCTGATGACCGGGGCCAGTGCCACCCAGCAGGTCAGCGTGGACTTGCGCGGGCAATCCAGCTTCCGGATGGTCGTGACCGATGGCGGCAACGGCAACAATCTGGATCATGCCAACTGGATCAATCCGGCGTTGGTGTGTGTGCCCGACATGACGATCAGCGCCCCCGCCGAGGTCAGCATTTATCAGGATACGCACGGCACAGTGCCGCTGACCATGACCAACAACAGCCGGTCATTTCGGGGAAGCGTGACCTATACGGTGCAGGCCAGATTCGACACCGATCCCTACTTTCAGCTCAAAACAGGCGCGACCCGCCTGACCGGAGCGGCCCAGCAGACAGAGAAGTTGAGTGTGTACATGGATCGCCAGTACACCGACGACTCCTTTGCCGCCGAGTTGGTGGCGTGGTACGCCGGAGAAGAAGTGGCCCGCACGCCCCTGAACCTGGTGCCGCTGGAGCAGCAGATCACCATGCACTTCCCCGATCTGCCCCTGGAGTTGAAGGTCGGGAAATCTGTGGTTGTCAGTGTGCCGGTTTCTGTGGAACCGGGGGGCGAAACCACAGGGGCCAGATTTTTGTTGGGGCCAAATATCGGACAAACCCCCGACTGGCTGACCGCCGAGGTCGTTGGCCGTGGAGAAACCCCCAAGCGGGGTGGGCAGATTCAGGTCAAGTTTACGGCCCTCCGCAACGCATTTGCAGACGAACTGACCGAAACCGACGCGCAATTCCGGCTCTATGAACAGAACTTCGTCCACCATCATCCCATTCAGATCGGCACAGTTCCGGTGCGCCTGATTCCCGACGATGTGTGGGTCGGCGTTCCGGTGCCGACGCCACTTCAGGCCAGATTGCCCTGACCAGCCTGGGGAGGCAGCGGCGTCAGGTGCCGAAGAGAGCGACATGAACGCAGCCCCCAGTTTGATCTTGGGGGGCGCGTTCATGACAACTCTTTAGTCGCTAGAGCGCGATATTTCGGAGTTGCCCGCAGGCTGATCGGTGCCGCTCTGCACGTGTTCCTCTATGTATTCATCCGAGGCCTCTGCGCCCGGGTCGCTTCTGGCTCCGCGCCGTGCCCCTGCGCCCATCTGCTGCGCTTCGGCACTGCTGAGGCTCTCGGCCTCTGCGTTCATATCTCCGGTGTCCGCGTTGGATTGATCTCCGTTGACTTGGTCATTGCTGTCGCCGCTGCGGTCAGTCATGGTCGCACCTCAATTCGTCCCAGCAGGATGTCCGCTTTGGCCGTTCCTCGCGGTACATCCGGCGGTGGCTGAAGAACTGAAGCATACGCGGGGGCAAGAGCTACTCCCTATGTGGTTACGAAAGCCTCAACTTCAAATGCAAGTTTTCTGAAGGCCGGGCGATAGTTGTGGAAATGTGTGCGAAGTCATTCATTACCCGGCATAGTGTGAGGCGTACTTCACACCCAGAGGCACACCCACTTCATGAACATGCATCAGATGGGCTTAATGAGCGCCATGACAGTGTTTCTCACGCCCCTGCCGTTAAAGTGGGTGAATCCATGAAGAAGCCTGCCATCTTCCTCTCATTTGCCTTAGCGTGCGGCGGAGCGGCGGCCCAAGGGGTTTCCCCGGCTGACCCCTTTTTGCGGCAGGCTCCGGCCCAAACCTCACCCACTCTGCGCGGCCTGACTCCCGCGCCCCCAAGTGCCCCCACCAACAGCCTGAACCTGACTGGGGTGCAAAACGCAACCTTCGGTAACCCGCGCACCAGCAACAGCGGCTCGCAAACCCGCGTGGTCTTTGACCTTGCGCCGGGCGTGACCTATACGCTGATGCCCACGTTTACGGGGCTCAGAGTGGATGTGCAGGGCGCACGGGTTCTGCCCGCCGTGACTGCAGCGTTGGGAAGCAGCGTCAGCGAATACCGGGCAGGTGGCGGCCAGGTCACGGTGGGCACGCCGTTTCCACTGTCGTTTACCGAAGGTTGGCGGGCCAGTGAAGCCACCTTGGCCACCGGAGGACGCGTACTGATTCTGGAGTTCGGCGCGGTGGTCACGGGCGGCGCCAGCGAGTCTTTGCGGGCAATGGTACGCAACTCTGCACCTGCCGCGAGTGCCACCACTGCCGAGGCCAACGCGGTTCTGAATGCCCCGCTGGGCCTGAAGGCAGCGACTGGAAGCGCCGCACCTGCGCCTGTCTCGGTCACGTCTAGCGCTCCCAACCGCACCACCCCGGCATCTGGCCCGGCGGCCAACACGCGGCCTACTGCTGCCAATCCCGACCAATTGCCCCCCGGCGACATGGTGCAGCCCAGCAGGCAGTTTCCGCCCGCGCCCGCGCTGCCCGACGCCAATGCTGCCCGCCCCAGCGCCCTGACAGGCCGTGTGGCTGGGCAGGCGCAGCCCGGCGCCCTGCTCACGGCTCCCCGAATTGGCAAGAACCCTGGAATGACCCGCGTGGTTCTGGATCTGCCGCCCGGCAGCAGCTACACGATTCAGCCTACTGCGCTTGGCCTCCGCATAGAACTGACTGGTCTCGGCGTGGTGCCGCAGAGTGGTCAGAACGTCAGTCCCGAAGTGCGAACTTGGCGCTTTGAAGCGACCAACGAGGGTGTAGAGGTCACTCTGGTCACGGCCACACCGACCACGGCCCGCAGTGGGTGGCGTGCCCAGGTATTGCCGCCTACCTCTGGCAGCGACCGCGCCCGGCTGGCTCTTGACCTCTCGCCCGCGCTGGCCAACCTGACGCCGCTGGCCCCCAGTGAGCGCCTGATCGCCGCCGTACCGCCTATTCCGGCCACGCGGGGCACTGCAATTCTGGCCCTGAGTGCCAACTACGTGCAGCCGCGTGTGGTGCTTGATCCGGGGCACGGTGGACGTGATCCGGGCGCAGTGGGCAGCGTCATAGAAAAAGAAGTGACGCTGGGCGTGGCCCTGCGTGTGCGCGATCTGTTGCGGGCGGCAGGCGTAGACGTGGTACTGACCCGTGACAGCGACCGCGCCCTGAACAGCGTCAAGAACACCGATTTGCAGATGCGGGCACAGATGGGCAGCCCCGGTACGCAGCTGTTTGTCAGTATTCATGTGAACGCGATGGAAGCCAACACTGCTCTGCGCGGCTACGGCGTAGAAACGTGGTGGAACCCCAACCACCCGATGTCGAACAGCCTCGCCACCATTTTGCAGCGGCAACTCGTAGAGACCACCGGGGCTTTCTCGCGGGGCCTGAAATCCAACCAATCCTTGTCTGTTCTTAGGAACAGCCGGATTCCTGCCGCACTCGTGGAAATCGGCTATGCCAGCCACCCGGTTGACGGCCTGAATCTTCAAGACGCCAACTACCTAGACCGCGTGGCGGTGGGCATCGCGCAGGGCATTCAGCAGGCGCTGACAACGGGCGTCACGGCGGGCAATGCGGTGGGCGGTGGTGGGAAGTAAGGCGCAAACTGGAAACCGGCATTGGTGGGGTGCTATCTAAGGTGCTGGGGCGGTGGTGTTCTGGGGTGTGTAATACAGCCTAAAAATGCCCCGCCCAACGCCTTTTTAGTTCCTTCGACCCTCGCCCCTTAGACTTCCCGCCGCCGCTACTTCCCAAAGCTGGGAACCCGGTCGCCGTAAATCGCGTGGGCGTCGCAGCGGTCCTTGAGGATGCACACCGGACACTTGGGCGCTGTCCAGTGACACACCTTTTGCCCGTGCCGCAGCAGGTTTACATGCAGTTCGTACAGGTGCGGGGCGTCGGGTGGCAGCAACGACAGCAGGGCGCGGTGGGCCGCCTGCTCGCCCATGCGCGGAATAGCCCCGACGCGGGTGGTGACGCGGTGAACGTGCGTATCTACGGGAAACACGGGCCGCGCGAAATTGAATAAAAGCACCAGAGAAGCTGTTTTCACCCCGACGCCCGGCAAGTTGGTGAGCCATTTCAGGGCGTCGGCCACCGGCAATTCGGCCAGAAAGTCCAGATCGTAGCTCCCGCGTTCGGCCTTAATGGCGCTGAGCGTGGCCTGAATGCGCGGCGCTTTGCTTTCGGGGTAATTGCTGCGGCGAATGGCGTGGGCCACTGCTTCCACCGGGGCGGCAATAATCTCGTCCCAGTCGCCCAGCAAACACAGTTCCCCATAGGCAGCTTCCTCGTCGGCGTGCGTGGTGCGCTGAGACAAAATGGTGCTGATCAGCTCGTGCATGGGCGCTCGCCGTGGAATCAGCGGACGCTCACCGTATTCGGCCCGCAACAGTCCCGCCATCCAGGCCAGCAGTTCGGCCCGCACTGGGGCAGGCTGCGTGGCGTTCAGGGCGTCGGCTGGGGCGGGCGCAGGAAGCTGAGGAAAAAGAGAGCCGTCAGTCATGCGGAGGCGCTCAGCCTTTGGTGGTGTTCAGGCCCGGCTCGGCTCCCGTGTCTGCGCCGCCGCCCTCTACCTCGTCGCGGCCACCCTCGGCAGGTGCATCTTTGGCGGCTGGGTCGGTGTTGGGAGCCTTGCCTTTTTCCTCCTGAGAAATGTCTTTGCTCTGGCCCTCGGCAGGAGAGGTGTTGGCGGGGTCGTAGCCGGGGTTGGACTGGCCGTGGTCGGTCATGGCTTCAGCCTGCGCGGGCTGCCGCCGCTTTGGGCGAGTGCCAGGTAAAGAGGTGTTTAGACCGGGCTGCCTGTGCTGGACTGGGTGTCTAGCTGAGCCTTGAGCTTTTCATTACCAAGTAGTTTACAAAACAGGTCAACAGGTTTAGACTCTGGAGCCGCGTGGGCAAACTGCCTGTTCAGTTGCCGCGCCTGATCTCACCACTTCCTGGAGGAATTCCTGATGAAACGCACCCTGATCCTGTCCGCCCTTGCTCTGAGTCTCGCCACCACTGCTGCTGCCCAGCGTCCCACCACCCTGACGCCGGGCGTGCTGAAAATCGGTATGGAAGGCACCTACGCGCCCTTCACCTTCAAGGATGAAAAGGGCCAACTGGTGGGCTTTGACGTGGATATTGCCAAAGCCGTCGCCGCCCGCCTGGGCCTGAAGCCCGAGTTCGTGCTGACCGAGTGGAGCGGCATTCTGGCCGGACTGCAGGCCCGCAAGTACGACGTGATCGTGAATCAGGTGGGCATTACCGCCGAGCGCCAGAAAGCCATCGGCTTCAGCAACGCCTATGCGTACAGCAGCCCACAAATCATCGTCCGCAAGAATGCCGCCACCGCCTTCAAAAATCTGACTGAACTGAAGGGCAAGCGCGTGGGTGTGGGCCTCGGCAGCAACTTTGAAAAGCAGTTGCGTGATGCGGGCGGCATCAATGTGGTCACGTACCCCGGCGCTCCTGAATACCTCAGCGACCTGATTTCGGGCCGCATCGACGCCGCCTTCAATGACCGCCTGCTGGTGGGCTACCTCATCAAAAAAGACGGTCTGCCTGTGAAGGGTGCGGGCGTGATCGGCGCAGCGGAGCCTGTGGGCATCGCCTTCCGTAAAGACAACACCAGCCTCAAAACTGCCATTGACCGCGCCCTGTTGCAGATCAAGGCCAACGGCACCTACGCCAAGATCAGCCGCCAGTGGTTTGGTCAGGACGTCAGCAAACCTTAAAACTCCTGTCACTGCAGCGCCAGTTCTCCCGTTTGCCCGCCTTTAGGGCAAACTTTTTATGGGGGCGGCGGCTTGGTGCCTAGGCTGTCTGCTTGGCCCGGTTCCTTGATGCTGAGACTGCGAGATACTTGACTCTATGGACATAACCCTGATCCTGAATAGCGCCGTGCAGTCGCTGCCCGTGCTGGTGCAGGGAGCCGGAATTACCCTGGGTTTTGCGCTGGCCGCGATGGTGCTGGGGCTGCCGCTGGGCTTCGCGGTGGCATTGGCCCGCCTGTCCCGCATTGCGGCGCTGCGCTGGATCACGAGTATCTACGTGTCGTTTATTCGCGGTACGCCCTTGCTGGTGCAGATTTTCGTGATTTATTACGGGCTGCCCAGCTTTGGCGTCACGCTCAATCCAGTGGTGGGCGGCGTACTCGCCCTGACCCTGAATGCCGGGGCGTACCTCTCAGAAACCATTCGCGGAGCCATTCAGAGTGTGCCGCGTGGTCAACGTGAGGCGGCCACCAGTTTGGGCCTGAACGGGGCACAGACCATGCGCCTGATCGTGTTGCCCCAGGCCATGCGGGTGGCCGCGCCCAGCCTCGGCAACAGCCTGATCGGGCTGGTCAAAGACACGTCGCTGGTCAGTGTGATTACAGTGGTCGAGTTGCTCAGAAGCGCTCAGCTGGTCATCGCCCGCACCTTCGAGCCGTTCGGCCCGTACCTGATGGCGGCCCTGCTGTACTGGATCATGAGCCTGCTGCTGGAAGGCGTGCAGCGCAGCGTAGAGCGGCGGCTGTCACGGGGCGTGGCGTAGAGAAATCAGACTATCAAACGTTCGTTTCTCCCCTGAATGTCTCCCGGTCTCGGGGGATATTTCGTCTGGTGCGTCCTACTTGATCGTCGCCGCACGTTCTGGCACCACATCCAGCCCTGCTTCCACCAGTTCCCTGTTCAGCGGCAACCCATTGAAATTCAGAATAAATACCGTCACATCCAGTGCCTCCTGCTTGGTTAGGGGTGGCAGGTGACCGTGCAGCCCAGCAATCAAATGATGGATGGCACGCGGCGGCAAGCCCTGATAAGTAGCCCGGAAATTGTTCCCGGCCAACGCTTCGGCGCTTCCACCCTCCAACTTGTCGCCGTGACACATGGCGCACGCAAGGCGGTACAGCACGGCTCCACGCTCTGTTTGTACGGCGGCAGGGGAGATGCTGGTTGCCGTTGCCAGCGCTCCGGCTTGCTGTGCGCTGGCGGTAAGTACGGCTGTGCCTATCAGCAGGGCAAGAGCAGGCAAACTGAGGAGCAGCAGCGGAGTAGAGCGAAACACAGGCGTCAATCTAGCGCCGTACCCATCTGCGAACCGTGTTCAAGACATTCTCAAGGTGCGCGGAGGGCTGCAACCGATTACAGGCTCGGCGGTTGTATACATCCTCGCCGCGTCTGTGTAGGCTGGACGGGTGCTGTCATTGCAAAAGGCCGCGAGCATTTTGGGGGCGTTTAGCGCCGAGCAACCGGAGTGGGGCGTGCGTGCGTTGGCGCTTCATCTGACCTTGCCCCGCGCCACCGCCCACGCCTATTTGGCGGGCCTCACCGACGCCGGATTTCTGCGCCGCACCCCCGCCGGAAAGTACCGCCTGTCCTGGCATCTGGCCGAAATGGGCGGGCAACTGACTGCTGCTTTGCCCTGGTTCCCCGACGCCCGCAGTCTGATTACCCGGCTGGCGCTGGAGGTTCGGGCGGTGGCCTTCCTGTGCATTCTGGAAGGCGAGGAGGTGGTCTGTGCCATCCGTGAACGCCACCCCGACGCCGACATAGACCTGCCGCTGGACATCTATCTGCCCGCTACGGCCACTGCTAGCGGCAAAATCTTGTATGCCCACGCCGACATTTCCCCGCGCACCTTTAGTGCCTGCACCGACAGCAGCATCACCACGCCCGACGAGTGGCGAACCGAGGTGGCCCGCGTGCGCCGCCGGGGATACGCCTATTCCATAGAAGAATGGATTCCGAATCAGTGCACGTTGGGCGTGCCGTACCACTATGCAGAGGGCGTGGTGGCGGCCATTGGCGTGCAAATGAGCGCCGAACGCTACCTGCGTGAGGAACGCAGCATTCGGGAGCGAGTCCTCGGCATCGTGCATGAGGCAGAGGCACTGGGGTAGAGGTGCTGGGTTAAGCGGGGTGGAGTAAGAGCTGGGTTTTAGGTTCTGCCCTACGCTGATGCCGGAGGCTTTTCTATGCCCAAGATTCGAGCCGCGTCGTTCCTCACTTTGGTGCTGCTTTCCGGCGTTGCTGCCGCTGCCCCGCCACTGGCCCTGACCACGCAAAACGGCGTCACGACTCTCAGCGGCAAGGTGGCAGGCTGGAGCCTTGGCGCACGCGGCCTTGCTTTTTTGGACAGCCGAGGGCCACTAACACGCGGCAAAATCGATGCTGGGGGCATGTTTCAGATTGCCCTGCCTTCTGCTGCCCAACTGACAACCCTGACCCAAAATGTGGGCGACATGTACGGCGTGGTGGGCTGCGACGAGCAATCGTCCGACTTTGACATCGTAGGGCGTGACGCCGCGCTGTACTGGCTGCCACACATCTCGGTGATGAAGCCCCGGGCCAATCCCAAACTGCCCGACGAGCGCGGCCAAATATATAACCTGACCGCCGATGGCAAAGACGACCTGCGGCTGCTGTATTCCACCGACTACACCACCATTCGCGTAGATATTTCCTGCACCAGTTTTGGCAGTGACCGCGACGTGGCCTACAACCTAAGTGTGGCCCCCGGCTGGAATATGGTGCTGAGTGGCGTGGGAAACGGCACCGATATTCGGGATGCACCGACGAGCCTGGAGACACGCTGGCTGTATGGGGTGCGGTAGGAGCTTAGGCTTCTCCCGCCGCCATCCTCACCGCGTCACGCACAACGGCGCAGACAGCTTCCTGTGCCAGTGCGCCCAGCAGCATTGGGTCGGCAGGCGGGCGGGTACAGGCGCTGTGCACAAAGGCCGCGTCGCCGTCCCAGTAGGTGTGGCTGGGGTGAATCACGCGGGCTAAGGCCGTCTGCGCCGCGTCGGCCAGGCGGCGGGCGTCGTTTTTTGTCAGGGTGTGTTCGGTGGCAATGGCAATCAGTGTCGTGTTGGTTACGTCGGCGGGGCAAAGGCCGACGCGCCTACACCTGTGCCGGGGCCAGCCAGAATGCCGCCCACTTCGTCCAACACGTCTCCAATCGGGTTCACAACGGCCAGTGCCGCCACCTGGCCGTAAGGGTGTGGTTGGGGATCATGGGGAAAGTCTAGGCCGGGGACGCTGTAGGGCGAAGGGCGTCTCGGGGTATAAGGAAGGGCGGAAGGGAAATTGCTGACGCTCACTCATCCTTGAAGGGAGAAGCGCTGAGGGGGCTAAACCCACGACACCACTCCCCCCGATCGTTCTCGCCCCAGCCGTGTGAGACCGTCGTCCACGGAGTGGGCGGGCCAATTCCATTTTAGGGACGACTAGAGATTCCGCTTCAGATGAAGGCTTGGGCCGCGGGTGTGGACGTGACAAGATCAATCCTCCCGAGCGGACTCGTAGAGCTGCCAAGCAGAGCGACGAACTCCCCTGACCTCTTTGAGAGCTGGAGCTGGGGAAGTCCAACGTGGGCCAAGCCCAAAAAGCCGACCTCGACGCGGAAGCTTCAAGCAGAAGCGTAGCAGTCGAACGCCCAAAACGAAAAAACCCCACATGGGGCCTTTTCAATCAAATTCAGAACTCAGCTCAGGGCGTCTTCAGTGCGTAGCCAATCCCGCGCACCGTGCGAATGATGCCATAACCGTCCAGGTCTCGCAGTTTGGCCCGCATATTCGCCATATGCACGTCTACGACGTTAGAATTGCTGGGCAATTCGCCGTTCCACACTTCCCGCTCGATTTCTTGGCGGGAGTACACGCGCCCCGGCTGCCGTGCCAGAAAGGTCAGCAAATCAAATTCTTTGGGCGAGAGACGCACTTCATGGCCGTTGTAGTGGCACAGGCGTTTTTGCGGGTGGATTTCTAGCGCCCCGATCTGAATCACTTCGCCGTGCTGCTGGTGGCGCAGCTGCACCTTCACGCGGGCCACGAGTTCTTCGGGGTGAAACGGCTTGGTCATGTAGTCGTCTGCGCCCGCTTCCAGCAGGTTCACTTTGCGGTCTACTGCGTCCATCGCCGTCAGAATAATGATCGGCACAGAGCTGGTTTTGCGGAGGCGACGGGCGATTTCTGCGCCGTCAAAGTCGGGCAACCCGAGGTCGAGAATGACCAGATCGGGCGCATTTTCGCGGGCGCTGGTGAGGCCCGTCACGCCGTCTGGGGCGGTCAGCACACGGTATCCGGCCTGCTCGAGTTCGTACTGGACGACTCGGGTAATGTCGGGGTTGTCTTCGATAAGCAAAATGCGTTGATCCATGAGGTTCGCGTGTCTCCCCGTTGTGATGTGATTGAATTGAAGCCGGCTGCTTAAACTAGAGGTTCTTCCGGCTGACTAACGTTCTCGCCATCGTAGGGGCGCAGATGGACTGGGCGGGGCAGGATGCGGTTTATAGAGTCTTAACAGCGTGGGAGTTCAGTTGTCTGCCTCGCCGGGAACCACGATGCTGTCGACCTGTACGCCGTAGCGCAGTAGCAGGGTTTTGAGGCGCTGCATGGCATTGAGGGCCAGTTCCCGGTCCGCAGGGAAAAAAGCCAGCGTCAGGCGGGCGCTGTGGCCGGGGCGGGGTTCTTCGGCCTGGACTTGCAGCGGGCGGCGGAAGGCCGGGTCGTGCATGAGGTCGCGCAGGATCCGGGTAAAGGTCAGTTCGTCGACGCCCGCCAGCGTAAAGGCGATGCCCAGCCGCGGCTCAGGGCGCCCGCCGGGTGTGCCGGAGAAAGGAGAAGTCATGCTGCACAGCCTAAGCCGGAAGGCTCCCCCGCCGTATGGGAAGGTATTTTATGCTTTGGCTACCGCCGAACACCCCAACGCAGGCCAGACCGGAAATCAGGGCAACAACACCCGCACTGGAATCAGCTTAATTCCGGATCATTTGGCCTGCGAGGGCGGCAGGGCAGGCTGCAACACTTGGCCCAGCGGCGTGGCAAACAGCCGCGGAACCTGTCCAGCCGCGGCAGGACGAGCATAAAAATAACCCTGTGCGTGGTCGCAGCCCAACCGTTTCAGCACCTCGGCCTGCCAGTCTTGCTCTACGCCCTCGGCCACCACCTTCAGATCTAGGTGGTGTGCCAGCGTCACGATCGTTTCGATGATGCGCTCAGCTTCGGGGCCGCTTCTGAGGCCCATGACAAACGAGCGGTCAACTTTCACGGCGTGAATGGGTAAGCGGTGCAGGTAGCTGAGGCTGCTGTAGCCCGTGCCGAAATCATCGACCCACACCCTCACGCCGTGGTTGCTGAGTTTCATCAGGTGGGTGTGGGCCGCCGAACCGGGCGTCCCGTCCATCAGCAGAGATTCGGTGACTTCGAGGGCCAGGGCGGAGGGCGGCAGGCCGTTGTCTTCGAGGGCCGCCTTGACCTGCACCACAAAATTGGGCGTCAGCAGTTGCACCGCGCTCACGTTGATGGCCACATGGGTTTCTATCCCCTGACTGCGCCACGCCGCCAGTTGTGTGGTGGCCTCGCGCAGCACCCAGTCGCCCAGTAGACCGATCAGTCCAGCATCTTCGGCAATAGGAATAAAGATGCTGGGGGGCACGGGGCCGCGCAGCGGGTGAATCCAGCGCAGCAGGGCTTCCAGACCCTCTGCCCGTCCTGTACTCAGGTTCACGAGAGGTTGATAGGCCAGCGTGAGGCCGCCAGTGCGTAGCGTTTCGCGCAGGTCGTTTTCTATTTGTACCCGGTCAAGCAGCGCGTCTTCGAGGTCGGGGGTAAAAAAGGCCACCCGCCCCGGCCCACGCGCTTTGGCATGAACCATCGCCAGATCAGCCAGGCGCAGCAGTTGTTCGGGGTCGTGGCCGTCGCGGGGGGCCAGCGCCACCCCGATGCTGGCGGTGGGCTGGAAGGCGTGTCCAAACACTTCAAAGGGCGTCTCCAACGTGGTTACGAGGCGTTGGGCAATCTGCGCGACTTCGGCTTCTGTTCCTGCACGCGGCAACACGATCACAAATTCGTCTCCGCCCAACCGGGCCGCCTGATCGTTGGGGCAGCATGCCCGCCCAATCCTTGCGGCCACCTGCCGCAACAGTTCGTCTCCGGCAGCGTGGCCCAGCGTGTCGTTCAGGCGCTTAAAACGGTCTAGGTCCAGATACAGCACCGCTACGGGCGTGCCGCGTTCCAGCGCGTCGGGGACGGTGCGGGCCAGGGTTCTGAGCAGGCCCCGGCGGTTGGGTAGTCCAGTCAATTCATCGTTGTAGGCATGAAAAGACAGTTGCCCGCGCAGGCGCTCCTGCTCGGCGGCTACGCCCAACAGTTCGGCCATCCACGCGGCTTCGCTGGCAATATCTTCGGGCAGCACGCCCGGATAGGTCAGGCGCAGTTGCCCGTAACGGTCTCCGGCACGGCCCCGCACCGACACGGCCCAGATGGTGGGATCCATGTAGTTCATACCAGCCAGGGTGGGCGGCCCAAAACTCTGCAACTCGGCCGGGGCTCCCGGCGATCTGCGCTCCAGTGCGGCCTGAATCACGCGCAGCACGTCGTCTACGTTCCCGTTTTCGGCAATCAGTCGCAGGGTCTCACCCTGCGCCCGCATGATGTTGTGGTCGCCCGTCACGCGGTCTAGCGTCAGGTTCAGGGCGCGGGCCACCAGATGCAGTTCGTCTTCGCCCTGTCCCAGATGCAGGCGGGCCGCCGTGTCCGGTTCCGTTTCTATGCGCTGCACGAAGCGCCGTAGGCGGGCCAGCCGTGCAAACACCAACGAATCCAGCAGACACAGAGCCATCACGATACAGGCCAGGATCAACACCAGCACCGTGAGGCTGGCCGTTCTGACTGCCCTGACCCCCTGATCGTGCAGCGTACGCGGCTGCGACACCCAGACTTCCAGGGCGCGGCCCCCCTGCCCCTTCGCAAATGTACGCACACTCTGAACACTGGTGTTGCTCTGCACGCTGACGATTGGGTTGGGGTTGGCTGAGTTGCTTGAACCCAAGCGGGCTGCATCATCGTTTACTGAATTGAGATCGCGCGGGTCTGCGGCGGCTATGCTCAGGTCGTCAGGCGCACTTATTGTCGCTTGTCCGGGCAACAGCTTCGCCGGTTCCGAGGCGACACTGACCCGCGTGACGAAGGGTGCAGGAGACAGCACCCCAGCGTCAATTTGGCGCATCAGCAGCAGTTCTGTGTCGCCCAGCCGTTTGGCACGGGCCAGCAGCCAGACCCGGTTGCCCCGAATGGCAAAGCGTTGGCGCGGGGCCACAGCGCCGGGTTGCCAGTCGGCGGGCGGCACGTCAGAGGCGATCATGGCGGTGGTCACGCGCCCGCCGCTGAGTAGCGCCATGCCCTGCAGGTCTCCGGTACTCAGCAGGTCTGCGGCCATGAGTAGCGGATCAGGCAGGGCGGCCCAAGACCGGGTGCGGGTGTTCAGCTGGCTTTGTTGGTCTTGCAGCCAACCCACCACCGTTTCGGCCTGTTGGCGGGTCATGCGGCGTTCCTAGCTGTCCAGCGGCCACACGATCAGCATGGTCAGCAGCCCGATCCCGCCCAGCAGCGCCGCGAGTCCTAGGCCCAACAGCGACCACAGCACCCGCGTCCGCAGGGGTCTGGAGGAAGAGCCGCCCGTCAAGAGAGCAGTTAGCGGCACGGCGGCACGTATTGCCTCTTGGCGGCGTTGGATGGGGGGAAGGTGGGCATCCACATGGGGTTTAGGCGGCGGGGCGAGGGTGCAGCAAGGAGACTGGGCTGCTGGTGCGGTTACCGCACAGAAGACGGGCGATGACGTGTGGACGATGTAGGGCCAGCAGGAGGGTGAGAGGTTCGTATTCCAAGTGCGCCGTATGCATTGTTATGCCGTTCAGCACGCCTTTCAAAGACCCAATGAGCTTCAGCGTCAGTACGGGCAAGTCGTGGCAAACCCCGAGATTCAGGGCGAAGTCGGGGGCAGGCGTCACCTCTGTCGGCCCGCCGCCTTGCCCACTCTCATTTGTTGCGAATTTCTGGGGCGCTTCCAAAAGGGCTGCTCCTTGGCGTGCTCTGTAGATGTGTTCTGTGAGGATGTGGTGTTCCGCTGCAGTTGCCATCAAGAGTCTGGACTCAACTCAGGTCTGGACTCATCCAAGGTCTGGACACAGCCAGTCCCATCATATCTGACACCCTTACCACATCCCCAGTGGCAGTCAACCCCGCCGCCCCTTACATCAGCCTTACGGCCGAGGTTAATTTGGATGTGAATAGAACAGAGATTTGCCCGAGGTTCTGCTCTCACCAATGGTGCGGACAGTTTGGAAATCCCCGTATGGCTAGTTCAGTGAACATGGGGCATCAGTCCCTCCTTACCTTGCGGGAGAGTAGGGGAGGGCAGAACGGGGAAGACCTTCTAGACGATGTTTTTCTTTAGTCCTCTGTTCTCCAACAACGCTGCCTGTCACCAGTGTCCCATACGGATTCTGCGTTACGAAGCTTATACGGATTGCGATTGAAAGCCGTACTTTCTAGCTTTCAATCGGAATGGAAGGAGGAGGAAAAGTACGAACTCCGTATTTTTATTTTTCTCCTCGCTCTGCTGCGCAACTCGGCAAGGCCGCCCGGATTGAAGCACAAACGGGAGCGCTTTCAAGTCGGTGAAGCCAGGCTGACTTGAGACGGGTACGCGGCCAGGAACAGTTCTGGTAGACCAGTGGCGCAGGAATGGAAGGTCGGTCACCGCCCCCTGCCCAGACTCCGGGGGTATGCTAGGGAGCGTTATGACACTGTCGCAGACCATCATGTCGGGCGGGAACGCAGCCTTTATCGAAGGGCTGTATGAGGCGTATTTGGCTGACCCGCAGAGTGTGGACGCCGAGTGGCGCGTTTACTTTGACCAATTGCGCGGCGGGGCCACCGAAACCGCCCATTCGCCCGTGCAGCGTGCTTTTTATGAACTCGGCACCCAGCGCCGGGGGAATGCTGTGTTGCCAGTACCGCAGGGCGTCAGCGGCGCGGCGCAGGCAGCGGGCGCACTGATTACCGCCTTCCGCGTGTACGGCCATATCAGCGCCCACACCAATCCCCTGAAGATGCGCGGCCTGCCCGTGGTGCCCGAACTGACCCCGGAATACTACGGCCTCAGCGCCGCTGACCTGAACGAAACCGTGCGTGACGGCGCGTTCGATGCGCCCCTCAAGCAAGTCATCACCCAACTGCACGAAACGTACTGCGGGGCCATCGGTTTCGAGTTCAACTACCTGCCCTCCAACGAGCGGGCCTGGTTTCAGGAGCGCGTGGAGGCCGGGCGTGGGCGCGGCAGTTACACCGCCGAAGAACGCCGCCGCCTGATGATCAAGCTCAACGCCGCCGAAGGGCTGGAGTTGTACCTCAAAAACCGCTACCCCGGCGTCAAGCGGTTTGGTCTGGAAGGCGGCGAGAGCTTTATTCCCTTGGTAGACCGGATTATTCAGCAGGCGGGCAGGCACGGCGTGAAGGAAACCGTGCTGGGCATGGCCCACCGGGGCCGCCTGAACATGCTGGTCAATATTTTCGGCAAGAAGCCCAGCGCCCTGTTTGATGAATTCGACGGCAAAAAGAAGATCAGCGACAACCCCGACGTGGCGGGCGACGTGAAGTACCACATGGGCTATTCCAGCGATGTGCGGACTCCCGGCGGCCCGATGCACCTCGCGCTGGCCTTCAACCCGTCGCACCTGGAAATCGTGTCGCCTGTGGTGCACGGCAGCGTGCGTGCCCGTCAGGATCGGCGCGGTGACGCCGAGCGCAAGACGGTTCTGCCGATCACCATTCACGGCGACGCTGCTGTGAGTGGGCAGGGCGTGGTCATGGAGACGCTGAACCTGTCGCGTCTGCGCGGCTTTTCCACGGGCGGGGCAGTCCGGATCGTCATCAACAACCAGGTCGGCTTTACCATCTCCGACCCGCGCGACACCCGCAGCAGCCGCTACTGCACCGATGTCGCCAAGATTGCCAACGCGCCCGTGCTGCACGTCAACGGCGACGATCCCGAAGCGGTGGCCTACTGCGGCGACCTCGCGCTGGAATACCGCCAGACCTTCGGCAAAGACGTGTTTATCGACCTGATCTGCTTCCGGCGCAACGGTCACAACGAGGGCGACGAGCCGCGCATGACCCAGCCGATCATGTACCGCGAGATCGACACGCACCCCGGCACCCGCGCCCTGTACGCCAAGCAACTTGAAGAAGCGGGCGTGCTGGGCGCAGGCGAGGGCGACGTGCTGGTCAACCATTTCCGCGATCTGCTGGACGCAGGCAACGAAGTGGTCGAGGAAATGGAGAACCTGGAACAGAGTAAGTTGGCGGTGGACTGGAGCGAGTACCTGCACACCAACTGGAAAGACGAGGTGGCGACTGCCGTACCGCAGGCCAAGCTGACCGAAATCGGCCTCGCGCTCAATGAAGTTCCCGAAGGCTTCGTTGTTCACCGCACTGTGCAGCGCGTTCTGAACAGCCGTAAAGCCATGTCGCGCGGCGAGCAACCGCTGGACTGGGGCATGGGCGAAATGCTGGCCTACGCCACCCTGCTCGACGAGGGCTACGGCGTGCGCTTGGTGGGTCAGGATTCGGGGCGCGGTACATTTGTGCACCGCCACGCCGTGCTGCACGACCAGAATGCCACCGATCCCATGCACGGCGACTATCTGGGGCTGGCCCACATCGGGCCGCATCAGGGCCGCGTGGAAGTCATCGATTCCACCCTCTCCGAGGAAGCGGTGATGGCCTTCGAGTACGGCTACAGCACCTCTGAACCCAAAGCTCTGATCGCCTGGGAAGGTCAGTTTGGAGACTTTGCCAACGGCGCTCAGGCCGTCATCGACCAGTTCCTGAGTGCGGGCGAGAGCAAGTGGCAACGCCTGAGCGGGCTGACGTTGCTGCTGCCGCACGGATACGAGGGTGCAGGCCCGGAACACAGCAGCGCCCGTCTGGAACGGTATTTGCAGTTGTGTGCCCAGAAAAACATGCAGGTGGTGGTGCCCAGCAGCGCCGCCCAGATGTTCCATTTGCTGCGGCGTCAGGTTCTGCGCCCGTACCGCAAACCCCTGATCGTGATGACGCCCAAGAGCCTCTTGCGGAACAAGCAGGCCATGAACCCACTGAGCGACTTTACGGGTAGCCGTTTCCATGAAGTCATTGGCGACGACACCGTGGAGAAGGCCCGCCGCGTGGTGGTCAGCAGCGGCAAACTGCACTGGGAACTCGTCGAGGCCCGCAACGCCGACGCTGAAGGCTACGCAGGCACCGCCCTGATCCGTCTGGAGCAGCTGTATCCCTTCCCTGCCGCCGCCCTGAGTGCCGAGCTTGCCAAGCACCCCGGCGCACAGGTCGTGTGGGCACAGGAAGAACCCGAAAACCAGGGCGCGTGGCTGATGATCTGGGAAGACCTGGAAGCCAACCTCGCCCCCGGACAGGTTCTCTTGCACGCCAGCCGCGCCCGCAGCGCCAGCACCGCCGCCGGATATGCCAGCGTGCATGCCACCGAGCAGGCCGCCGTGATCGCCGCCGCACTGGGCGAAAAAGTAAGCCGCCAAGTGGTGCAGGAGCAAAAAGAACTGGCGCAGGAAGCCAAAGCGCAGGGCTGAGACTCAGCACACTTCTACCAAAAGGGGCGCTTCGGCGTCCTTTTTTGCTGTCGGTTTTGCTGATGCGGGCACAAAAAAAGACGGAAGACATATCCGGTCTTCCGCCTCAGGTGTACCGCCCAATTGCACAGGCCCACACGTTTAAGCTCTGGGTTCATTTCTTATCAGCCGCGCGCTCCCACTGCGCCACCGCTCCGGGTTGGAGGAGCGGAACGGATTCGAACCATTGGCCTCGGCTGGCTTCGACCCAAAGCGTGCGATTGAGCCTTGAGCGGTGAATACTCAGTCTGGAGCGAGAATCTGAGTTTGTGTCTTGGGGCAGGGCTGCCTCTCCCATTGGGCTACCTCGCCGCAGTCCAGAACATGCGTTCCGAAAAAACTGTGGTGGCGAGGGCAGGAATCGAACCTGCACTGGAACCCTGCCCCCGTTCAATCTGAAGCTGAGCCTCAGCGTGGTACTCCGCTGCACAGAGTAGGCGTGTGGGGCGGGCAGGGCAATGGGCCGGGTGGCTTAGGCATTGTGGGCAGAGGATTGGAATAGGGCGGGGCCGGAAGTCGCATTCTCTTCCGGCCCCGCCTTGTTGGGTTTAATCTGATCTGGGGCGCTCTGATCCGGGACACTGCCCTCAGCTTTCCAGCAGGTAGGCGAACACCTGCTCGCCCACTTTGCGGTCAGTCACCTCCACGCCGTTGGCTTCCTCGCGGGCAAATTTCACGGCCTGCTGCAATTTCTGCACGCGGGTCAAGAGGTCGTTGACACGTACGGCGGGCAAGGCCCCGGAAAACTTCAGGGTGCGCCAGTAGCCCACCGTCACGTCCTCGTAGTACACCTCCACCTGCGCGGGGTGCTTGTCGGTGGCCTCGGCCTTGACGTGGTTGCGTGGAATCTTTTTGGTGCGTACCGTCTGCACGGGGTCGGTGGCGTAAGTGTCGGTGCTGGGATCGAACGTCCAGCTCTCGCTGGCGTCCAGCACGGGCAGTTTGCGAATAAAGGTGTGAAGGTCGGTCAGTTGTTTTTCCAAAAACAGCAGGTAGGTTACGGGCACCTGCCGCAGCAACACGCGCTCGCCCACCACTACGTCTGCTTTGGCTTCGTTGTTGGCCCAGTCTTTGGTGGCGGTCACGTCAAACAGGTTGCCCATGATCTGCGCCGTCTGCCGGATGATTTCTTCGGCCTTGGCCTGCACGCGGGTCGATTCGGGCGGCAGGGTCTCGCCCTCCTCATCTTTTGGACGGTAGGTGCGCGAAATGCCTGACAGCAGCGCAGGCTTTTGCAGCGCGTGGTGCGCCTCGGTGAGTTCCTGAAAGGCGCGGCTCTTGACGCTCTTTTCCACAGCAATAATCTGATTCAATTTGGGCATGATGATGACTCCTTGTCGGCTTCTCCTGACCGCCTAAGTGGGGCCGGGGAAGAAAAAATTATGATGAGGCGCAGCCGCATCCAAGCAGAGCGAGTAACAAAAGAAACGGGCTGGCGCAGATGGACGACTTTTCGGTGCTGTTCCGGAGAGTCGGGAATCGGAGCAAGTCCGGCAAGGCCAATCTAGGCCGCCGCCCCAGCCGCCGCACAGCGCAAAGTGGCCTAAGCCAGTGGCCCAGTTCAGAGACGTTCGGGACTGACCCACAGCCCTGGACTTCCCGCCCCAGCCGCCGCTTTTGCCCTTGCGTGCATTGTGTGCTTGGCCGTTCCCCGCCCAGAGACGCCCCGTGAGGGGTATAAAGGGTGAGATTATGGCAGACATCAAGGTTCCTGTTTTTAGTGAGTCGGTCAGTGAAGGCACGCTGCTGACGTGGCACAAGAAACCCGGCGACGCTCTCAAGCGCGGCGAGGTCATCGCAGAGATCGAAACCGACAAGGTGGTGCTGGAAGTCACCGCCCAGCAAGACGGCGTGCTGCAAAGCGTGCTGAAAAGTGAGGGCGATACCGTTCTCAGCGAGGAAGTGCTGGGCACGGTAGGCGAGGCAGGGAGCGCACCAGCGGCAACCCCAGCCCCCTCCGCAGATCAGGCGGCTGGCCCGGTGGCGAATGAGGCCAGCGCAGGCGGCACGGCTACCCAACCTGACGGCCAGAGCAGTACGCCCGAGCGCCGCGAAGACCTCTCGCCCGCCGTGCGGAAGGTCGTCGTAGAGAACAATCTCAACCCCGCCCAGATTCCCGCCACTGGCCCCAAAGGGAACATCACCAAGGCCGACGCGGTGGGCGCGATTGGCAGTGCCAGTGCTGCAAACACCAGTGCTGCGGCGAGTGCCCCGGCTGCTGTTTCTGCCCCCACGCCCGCTCCCGCTGCCACCATTCCCAGCGGCCCCCGCACCGAACAGCGCGTGCCCATGACCCGTATCCGCCAGCGCATTTCCGAGCGCCTAAAAGAAGTGCAGAACACCGCAGCGATCCTGACCACCTTCAACGAAGTGAACATGCAGCCCGCCATGGATCTTCGCAAGAAGTACCAGGATCAGTTTGTCGCCAAGCACGGCACCAAGCTGGGCTTTATGAGCCTGTTCGTCCGGGCCGCCACTGAAGCTCTGAAAGCCTTCCCGGTGGTCAATGCCAGTGTGGACGGCAAAGACATCATCTACCACGGCTTTTACGATATCGGCATTGCGGTGGCCTCCGAGCGCGGCCTGGTCGTGCCCATCCTGCGCGACACCGACACCATGAGCCTCGCCGGAATTGAGAAGGAAATCGCGGGCTATGCCCAGAAGGCCAAGAACGGCAAGCTGACGATGGACGACATGAGCGGCGGCACCTTCTCCATTACCAACGGCGGCACCTTCGGCTCCATGATGAGCACGCCGATCATCAACTCGCCCCAGAGCGCCATTCTGGGCATGCACAACATCATCGAGCGGCCTATTGCCCAGAACGGTCAGGTGGTCATCGCGCCCATGATGTACCTCGCGCTCAGCTACGACCACCGCATCATCGACGGCAAGGAAGCCGTGCAGTTTCTGGTCATGATCAAGAACCTCCTGGAAGACCCGGCCCGGATGCTGCTGGAACTGTAAAGCCAAGATTGAAAGAAGGCGCTCTGGCTTTGGCTGGGGCGCTTTTTTGGTGTCTGTCACGCCAAGAGTCGGGAGTTTTCGACAGACTGACCGCCGCCTGATGGGTGTACCCCCGCCGATCATGGGTTGATCATGAGGCCTGGAGTGTAATGCTTGCACTGAACCGCGCATCCACAACCTTGCCAGTGCCTTTGTTAGGAGTCACAGAGTTGGGCGTCACGGTGTCAGATGGAGGGGTTTATATGAAAGGGAATAAGAACCGTCCGGTCTATTCGTCTCTTACCCGCACGTTGGCCGCCCTGACTGTGGCCCTGGCCTGTACTGCCTCGGCTCAGGGCAATACGGTCAATACGATCCAACTGAACCGCCTGCAACTCCAGCCCATCACCATCCAGAATCAGCAACTTTCGCGCCTACAACTCGATCCGGCCCTGTTTCAAAAAACACTTCAGGCTCCCAACGTGTTCCAGTTCAATCTGGACGAACTGCCCGCCCGCCTTCAGGCCCGCGACGCCAATATTCGCAGCAGTTTGGCCCTCACCAACCAACTGGCAAACGTGGCCGATCTGCGCTCCGATATTGCCCGCATGACCCTGAAGCTGCCCGCCGGATTGACCGTGCCCGCCATCGTGAATCTGCGCGGCGGCCAGCAACAGGAAGTCATGCTGTATGGCCGCGACACGGTGGCCCGCAGTGTGGCCGACGCCGAAGCCAAAGCCGCCGTGAACCGCGCCGAGATTCTGCGTTCCTTTGGGCTGGACGAGCAAACGCTGAGCCAGACTGCCTCGCCTGCCACGACTGCTGTGCTGGTCAATCCTGCTACTACGCGTGTGGCTATTACCAGCGGGGCCGCCACCCGCATCAGTGCAGCTGCACAGGCTCAGGCCGCACAGGTTCAGATTCAGCCCAGCAGCCGCATCGACCTGTCTTCGGCCCAGATCAAGGTGGCGACGGGCATCACCGACCTGCTGAAGCTGCAAACCCTCGTGCAGCCCAGCCAGCCACCCTCTCAACCGGGGGGAGAACTCGGCGACGGCTTCACCAAAACCCCCACCGATGGCGCGTGCCGCTTTACGCCGACCAACGCGCTGTTCGGGCAGATGCGCGGCGGGAACATCGGCAACATCACCACCATCAAGAATCAGGGACGGCGCGGCACCTGCATGGCCTTCGGCTTCGTGAGTGCGCTGGAAAGCCAGATTGCGCGGCGGATAAAAACCCGCTTTAATCTGTCGGAGCAATACGCCTACTACTGGCTGCGCGGCGACGACGGCGTGCTGGGCGACGGCGCAGGCTGGGGCGACTACGACGACGCCGTGAGCCGCCAGCGCATCATTCCCACCGAAGTGCGCTGGAAGTACAACCCCAGCTTCAGCCGCCAGACGCTGCCGGGGGGCGACAAGCCCATCACGCAATTCAAGAATTCCTGCACCAATTACGCCGATCAGGCGTGCAGCGACACCACCGCGCAGGCCCAACTGGTCTGTCAGGGCAGTACCAACAACTGCGCCTGGAAGCCCGAATGGGAGATTCAGGAAAACGCCGCTTTCAATTTCCGGCCCACCAAGGGCAATGAGGTCTGGCACTCCTTGGGCACGCTGCCCTTCAATTCCACGCAGGTCACCCGCGAATACCGCCGCCTGATGATGAAAAAGATGCTGGACAGAGGCGATCAACTCGTGCTGGGCTTCGGCGTGGACGCGGCCTTCGACTCCATCGGCGCGGCGGGCACGCCCAATATGAACCTCGTGGGCCAGAACTACCGGGGCGGCCACGCGGTGCATCTGGTGGGCTACGTGAACACGGGCAGCGTGACCATCAACAACGTCAAGATTGGCCCCTTCATCAACCTCGGCAGCATGACTTTCCCCACGGGTGTCTGGATCATCAAAAACTCCTGGGGCTGCGGCTTTGGCGACGGCGGTTACGCCTACCTGCCCGACTCGTTCCTGGATCAGGAAACCAACGGCGTGTACAACCTGCCCAACAATGCGGTGGCCTCAGATATGAGCAGCTTCTAGCCTGGGCGCGGTTTACCTCGGCAGCCGGAAACGTGTGGGAGGCGTTTCCGGTTTGTTCTATGCCTGCCCGCCCAGTTCCCGTACCACTGTCGCCGCGTGCGTGACCCGCACATGGGCGAGGCTGCCTTCGGGCCTGAGCAGGCCGCCCGCCTCGTGTACCAGCAGTTCCTGGCTGCCCAATTGCACAGTATAGCTGGCATCCCGGCCCCGGAATTCGCGGGACAGAATCCGCACTTCTGCGCCCTCTGCGGCGTCGCAAAAGGCCAGATGTTCGGCCCGGACACTCAGCAGCACGGGGCCGGAAGCGGCCTGCATCAGCGGCAGCAGGCCCAGCGCGGTGCGGGCCGTTTGCCCCGAAGCCGTGCCCGACAGCAGGTTGCTGCGGCCTAAAAAGTTGGCAACAAAGGCAGTGCGGGGAGCCGCATACACCTCTTGCGGCGTGCCAATCTGCTCGATGTGGCCGCCGCGCATCAGCACGAGGCGGTCACTGAAGGCCAACGCCTCTTCCTGATCGTGCGTGACCAGAATGGCGGTGGTGGCGCTCTGGCGCAGGATAGCCCGGACTTCCTGGCGGGTGGAGTGGCGCAGTTGGGCGTCCAGATTGGAGAAGGGTTCGTCGAGCAGCAGCAGGGCGGGGCGTGGGGCGAGGGCACGCGCTAAGGCCACCCGCTGTTGCTGCCCGCCGCTGAGTTGGTGCGGCAACCTCGAGGCGAACACGGTGAGGCCCACCAGCGCCAGCGTCTCCTGAGCGCGGGGCAGGCGTTGGGTGCGTGGTAAGTGGCGCAGGCCAAACAGCACGTTGCCCAGCACGTTCAGGTGAGGAAACAGCGCGTAATCCTGAAACACGAGGCCCACGCCCCGGCGTTCGGGCGGCACAAACGGCGCGGTCATAGAGTGGCCCAGAATCTCGATGCTGCCGCTGTCGGGCTGTTCCAATCCGGCGATCAGGCGCAGGGTGGTGGTTTTGCCGCAGCCACTTGGCCCCAGCAGGGTCAGCAGTTCTCCGGCCCGCACTTCCAGCGACACCCCGCCCACCACCGCAGGCAGCCCCGGCGCGTAGCGTTTGGTCAGGTCGGTCAGGGTCAGTGGCCCAGCTTGGGCGGTGGGCGTGGGCCGAACGGGTTCCAGAGTGGCAGTCATAGCGGGGTTCCTTGCGTGGGGTGGGGTTCAGGGGCCGAATTCAAGGCAGAGGAAGCCGCGTTCAAGGCAGGAGATGGAGGCCGTCTGCGCGGCGTTCTCTGCTGGCCTATTCCATCCTCGCCGCCTGTTTCGCGCCGCAAGATCAGCCCGGTCAGCAGCGCCCCACTGAGGGCTAAAGCCAGCGCGTAGGGAGCGGCGGCGGCGTACTGGGCCTCTTCGGTGTACGTCCAGACATTGCGGGCCAACGTGTCGAATCCGGTGGGCGAGAGCAGCAGCGTCAGCGGCAATTCCTTGAGGACACTCAGGAACACGAACGCCGCGCTGACCCACAGCCCCGGACGAATGAGGGGCAGTGTGACCCGCGTCAGTGCCCGCAGCGGCGACAGCCCCAGCACCCGCGCCGCTTCCTCTAGCCGGGGGGTGGCTCTGGTCAGGCTGGTGCGAATCGGGCCCACCGCCTCGGCCACAAAATGCAGTGTGTAGGCGGCAATCAGGAGCGGAAAGGTCTGATACAGGCTGGGCGTGACCTGCAACGAAAAGAACACCAGGGCCAGTGCAAACGCCAGCGGCGGCGTGGCATATCCCAGATACGCGGCCCGCTCGGTCAGGCGTGCCCAGCGGCTGTGCTGCCCATAGCGGCTGCCGATGTACGCCAGCGGAAAGGCCAACAACGTGGTGGTCACGGCGGCTACTGCAGCGGCTCCCAGCGCGGTCTGGGCGGCCACCCACAGGTCGGCCAGCGCCCCCGGATCGAAGTCGCGGGTGAGCCAGTACACCACCGTGCCCAGCGGCACCACCAACGCCGCGCCCGCCAGTGCTACCGCAAAGGCCCAGGCCGGAACCACGGCCCAGCCCAGGCGCACCGTACCGGGCTGCCGCGCCCCACCCGGAGACACCCGCGACAGGGAAACGCCGCGCATCAGGCGGGCTTCCAGCCACAGCACGGCGGCGGTCAGCACCAGCAGGAGCAGCGCCAGCCATGCCGAATACACCCGGTCATAGGCGGCGGTGTACTGCTGATAAATGGCCGCGCTGAAGGTGGGATAGCGCATCAGGCTGACCACACTGAAGTCGCCCAGCACGTGTAGCCCGGTCAGGAGTGCTCCTGACAGCCACGCCGGGCGCAGATGCGGTACGGTCACGGCCCAGAAGGTCTGCCACGGCGTGCGCCCCAGCAAGCGCGCCGCATCTTCCAGCGCCGGGTCTTGTGCCCGCAGCGCGGCGTGCAGGTTCAGGAACAGGTACGGAAAGGTAAACAGAGTCAGCACGCCCAGCGCTCCCCAGAACCCACTCGGCCCCGGCCAGTTGATGCCCGTCAGCGCCTGAATCGTGCCGCCGAATCCGCTGGCGGCGATCAGGGCATACGCGCCCACATAGCCCGGAATCGCCAGCGGCAACACGCCCAGCAGCATCAACAAGCGCCGGGGACGAAAATCGGTGCGGGTGGCGAGGAAGGCCAGCGGCAGGGCAACGGCGGTGGTACAGGCCAGCACCGCCGCCGTGAGTCCCAGCGTATTGCCCGCCAACTCCAGATTGCGGGTGCGGAACACGATTTCCTGCAGTTCGCTGGCCTCTGCCCCAAACGCCCGCAGCACCAGATACCCCAGCGGCAACAGCACGCCCAACACCGTTAGCACGGCGGGCAGCAATAACAGCAAGGGAGGGCGGCGAGAATTCACAGGGATTTAAGCTATCAGAGCGGGTTAGTCGGGAATGGGGGCGGGATGTCCCGCTGGGCCGGGGAATAGGGAAGGCAGCCCTGTCCTCCGAAGAAGACAAAGCCGCCTGTGGTTCAAGGTGTGGTTGAAGGACTGCTGTCATTGCAGCCCACTTTGTTTACAACAGTCCGGCGTCGCGCAGCAGCTTTTGCGCCTTTTCGATGTTCTTGGGCAGCACGGTCGGGTCAATGCGGGGGCTGCGCTTGATGATGTCCGCGTAGGGCAGCATGGTCGTGGGCTGCAAAATGTTGCCGATCACGGGGTACTCGAAATTCACGCTCAGGAAGAAGGTCTGGGCATCTTTGGCGACCAACGCTTGCAACAGGCGCACGGCGGCCCGCTGGTTCTTGCTGGTCTTCAGGATGGCCGCGCCCGTGGCATTGCCGAGGTTGCCGATATCGCCGTTTTTGAAGAAGTAGGTGTCGATGGGGTAGCTCAGGCGGTTCACGCGCTGGATGTAGTAGTGGTTGGTGAGGGCCACGTCGATTTCTCCGGCCCGCATGGCTTCCAGCATGCCCACGTTGCTGGTTTTGTAGTCCTTGGGTTGCAGCGCCTTCATGCCCTCAATCCACGTTTTGGTGGTCGCCTCGCCGTATTTGGAGATCATGGCGGCCAAAAAGTCCTGAAAGCTGGGGTAGCTGACCGTCCACCCGATGCGGCCTTTCAGGCTGGTCATCTTGGGCAAGTCCAGCACGCTGTCGGGCAGGTCGGCAGGTTTGATTTTGGCGGTGTTGTAGGCCAGCGTCCGGAAGCGAACGGTGGTGGGCAGCCAGGTGCGGGTTTCGGGCAAGTAGTCGTCCGACACGTTGCGGGTCAGTGCCGCGCCCAGCTTCACAAACTTGCCATCGGCGGCCAGTTCGCCCAGTGCGCCCACCGAGTTGCCCCAGTACACGTCGGCGGGGCTGCGTGCGCCCTCTTCCCGAATGGCGGCCACCAGTTGCGCGTCGGTGCCGTAGCGCACATTCACCTTGATTCCCGTCTGTTTTTCAAACTGCTGCACGATAGGATCGACGAAGGTTTTGGCGCGGCCCGAGTACACAGTCAGGCTGGTGTTCGTCTGGGCAATGCTGGTTCCGGCCAGCAGCAGGGCAGTGGAGGCAATCAGGGCAAGCTTCATGGCCTAATCCTAAGTAAAACACTCGGATTAATAAGGGATGAATGTCCCGGTCAGGCGTTGTGGGAAGTGGCTTGTGAGCAGCAGGAAAAGCAAATACGGCGCGTCGTCTATCTTTTCCTGCATTCAACACCCCACCTCCTACATCCCAATTACCGCTTTTCCAGCGCCAATCCCACCAGCCGCGTCACCAACTCGCTATAGCTGATGCCCGCTGCCTCGAACAACTTGGGATACATGGAGGTGGTAGTAAAGCCGGGCATGGTGTTGACTTCGTTCAGCAGCAGCTCGCCTGTTTCCTCTACATAAAAGAAATCCACGCGGGCCAGCCCCGCACAGTCCAGCGCCCGGAAGGCGGTCAGGGCAATGGCACGCACCCGCTCCGACACGTTTTCCGGCAGCGGCGCGGGAATGTGCATGGTGGCGCGGCCCTCAGTGTATTTGGTGTCGTAGTCGTAAAACTCGGCGTCAAATTGCAACTCGCCCACCGGACTGGCGATGGGATTGTCGTTGCCCAAAATGCCCACCTCTACTTCACGCGGCTTGTAACTGGTCATGGCTTCCAGAATCACGCGGCGATCCAGGCCAAAAGCCAGATCCAGCGCCGCCGTCAGCTCGCCCGCGCTGCTGACCTTGCTGATGCCCACGCTGGAGCCGAGGTTGGCAGGCTTGACGAACAGGGGAAACCCGAGATTGGAAGCCCGCACACGCACCGCGTCAGGCGTGCTGCGCCATTCGTGCCGCAGGGCCAGCGCCCACGCCACCTGCGGCACGCCCGCCGAGGCCAGCACCTGTTTGGTCATCACCTTGTCCATGCTGACCGCAGACCCCAGCACACCGCTGCCCACAAACGGAATTCCGGCCAGAGTGAGCAGGCCCTGAATGGTGCCGTCTTCGCCCATTGGCCCGTGCAGCAGCGGAAAAACAGCGTCGTAGCCCTCGGCACTGGCAGCCCGGTGCAGCACCAGGTCGCCGCCCTGTGCGCTGACGCCCGATTCGAGTGCACGGGCCGTATCGGTAGGCGGCAGCCAACGCCCCTGCTTGCTGATCACCACAGGCGTCACGTCGAATTGATCGCGGGGCAGCGCCGCCAACACGCTTTTCGCACTCATCAAGCTCACTTCATGTTCCCCGGATTGACCGCCTGCCAGCAGCAAAATGCGCTTTTTCACGGGTCGCAGTATGGCACGCCGCAGGGAATGAGTGCTGGACGTCAGGTGAGCAAGTTACACACGCTACTGTTAAAAAGGCTGTCCGGCACGCCAGGATTTACCTTTTCTTCAGATGAAACATCCTGCAAGACTTCACACATCCGCCAGTTGGCCTACGCTATGATGCCGCACGACTTACCCCCACACCGGTGCTTGGAACAGATATTTTTACCGCTCTTACGGGAGTTTTTCTGTGCCAACCCACTGCCTTTCAGGAGGCCCAATGAAGAAATTAGCAATTCTTAGCACCCTACTCGTTGTCAGCACCGCTCTTGCCGCTTCCCCCAAAGACACCCTCGTGTACCAGTGGTCTTCGGACATCCCTACCCTTGACCCCGCTGCCACCTACGACACCGGCTCCGGTGCAATCGTCGAGAACCTCTACGAAACCCTCCTGACCTACAAGGGCGCGAGCATTTCGCAGCTCGAAGGCCTGCTGGCCACCAAATGGACGGTCAGCAACGCGGGCAAGACCTACACCTTCGATCTCCGCAAGAACGTCAAGTTCCACAGCGGCAACGCCATGACCTGCGCCGACGCCGAGTACTCCTTCGAGCGCATGTTGGTCACCAACGAGGGCAGCAGCGCCAACTACATCCTGGCCGAGAGCCTTCAGGGTACGGGCGCGAACGCCAACGACGACAAGACCATCACCTGGGCACGCATCGACCGCGCCGTAGAGTGCAACGCTGCCGGACAACTGGTGTTCACGCTGCCCAAGACCGACCCCACCTTCTTGGCCCGCCTGGCCTACACCGGATTTGCCGTTGTAGACAGCAAGTACGCCATCGGGTTGGGCGAGTGGAGCGGCAAGGAAGCCGACTGGAAAGCCTGGGTCGCCAAAGACCTGACCAACTCCAAACTGGACAAGGCTCCCAGCGGCACGGGCGCTTTCAAGTTCGTTCGCGAAGACGCCAACGCCTTCCTCGCCACCGCGTTCGACGGCTACTGGGGCAAAAAGCCCGCCATCAAGAACGTGATCTTCCAGCGCGTCGATGAACCCGCTGCCCGCCAGCAGGCCTTCTTGCGCGGCGACGCCGACATCATCGAAGGCAGTGGACGCGCCACCGATACCGCCCAGCTGAAAGGCAAGCCCGGCGTGGCCTGGGTCGACGACCTCCCCAACGTGGTCGCCCAAGCCCTGTTCATGAACCAGAACATCACCGACAAGGGCACCCTGGGCAGTGGCAAGCTGGACGGCAGGGGCATCCCCGCCAACTTCTTCAGTGACGTGAACGTGCGCCGCGCCTTCAGCTACGCTTTCAACTACCAGCAGTACATCACTGACTTCCAGAAGGGCGCAGGCAAGCAGCGCACCACCCTGATGCCCGAAACCTTCCCCGGTTATGACGCCAAGGTTAAAAAGTACACCTACAACCGCGCTCAGGCCACCGCCTACTTTAAGAAGGCATGGGGCGGTCAGGTCTGGAAGAACGGCTTTACGCTCACCGCGTTCTACCGTGACGGCAGCGCCTCAGCACAGACCATCGCCGAAATCCTGAAGCGTGAAGTCGAAGCCATCAACCCCAAATTCAAGGTGAACGTGGCCGCCAAGCAGTGGAGCGAAATGGTCGCTTCCGGCAACGAAGGCAAGAACCCCTTGATCAGCATCGGCTGGGCACCTGACTTCGCCGACGCCGACAACTTCATGTACACCTTCTACTCCTCCAACGGCTACTATGCCAAGCGCAGCTCTTGGAAAGACGCTTCTGTAGACAAGTGGCTGGAGCAGACCCGCACCACCACCAACACCGCCGAGCGCAACCGTCTGTACTCCTTGGTCGCCAACCGCGCCTACGAGCAGGCTTCTCACATCCTGATTCCTGCCGGAGTGAACTACAGCTTCTTCCGCGACAGCATCGTGGGTGCAGGTAAGGCCAACTACAACCCCATGATCTCGTTCACGCTGGGAACTTACTGGAAGGAACTGAGCAAGAAGTAAGTTAGCGACATTGCAAGTCCCGCTTAAGCGGGCGGGGTGGCCGAATCTGGCTGCCCCCCCGCTTCCGCATTTGGAACTGCCCCTAGTTAACGCGCTTTCAACCCTTCCGTTTCCTTTCCTTCCGAGGCTCCTTATGTTCAATTTCATTGTGCGGAGACTGCTTCAGATTCCCGTGGTCATGCTGGTCTTGTCCCTCATGATCGTGGGCCTGACCCAACTCCTGACCCCCGAGCAACGGGCCGCACCCTATATCCGCACCGAGCAGCAAGCCGCACGCATAGAGCAGATCATCGAAGCACGCGGTCTGCGCGAATCTTTTCCGGTGCAATATGGCCGCTGGCTCAGCAGTACCCTCCAGGGCGACCTCGGGTACTCCAGAGCCAGCGGCGACGACGTGATAGACACCATTAAAGAACGCCTGCCCGCCACCGTAGAACTGACGATCCTCACGGCCATTCCCATCATGCTGATCGGGATTTGGTTGGGGACGTTGGGCGCACTTCACAAAGATAAGTTCTTGGATCAGTTAATCCGGGTGTTTGTGGTGTTCGGGTACAGCCTGCCAACCTTTGTGCTGGGCATCTTGTTGCTGGCAGTGTTCTATGCCTACTTCAATATCTTGCCGGGTGCTGGGCAAGTCAGTGTGCTGAACCAATTCGCCCTCAGCGATCTGCGCCGCTACACCGGTATGCTGTCCATTGACGCCATGCTGAACGGGCGCTGGGATATTGCGTGGGACGTGATCCGGCATATGATCTTGCCCGCCCTGACCCTGATTACGGTGCTCTCGGCCCAGATCGTGAAGGTCATGCGGAACAATATGTTGGAAGCCCTGACCAGCGATTACGTGCGGACGGCCCGCGCCAAAGGCTTGTCTGACCGTGTAGTCAACGGGAAGCACGCCCGCCGCAATGCGCTGCTCAGCATCATCACGCTGGCCGGATTCCTGATTATCGGTCTGCTGGGCGGCTCCCTGATTACCGAAACCATCTTTGCCTATCCCGGCGTGGGTCAGTGGGTGGTGCAAGCGGCGCTACAAACCGATCTGGCCGCCGTACTGGGCTTTGCCATGATGTCGGCTGTGGTCGTGGTGGTGGTCAGCACCATCGTCGATATCCTGTACGGCGTCGTCGATCCCCGCGTGAGGTTCGACTGATGATCGATGCTGTTTCCATTGCTGCTGCCCAAGCTGCCCCTGCCCACTCCATCTGGGAGGCCTCATGACCACTGTTTCCGCCCCTATTGCCACCAACAAACGCAGCCGGTTTCAGATGTTCTGGACAAGTCCGGCCATGCGCAAACTGCGGCGCAACCCGCTGGCGATTACAGGCCTGATCATCACACTGATCTTTGGTCTGATCGCCCTGTTCGCGCCCCTGCTCGCCAAGCCCACCGGCAACTGCCTGCGCGACCTGAACATGACCAGTTCCAATCAGGTCTACACGCCGGGTGGAGCCTTCCGCGCCATTCTGTTTCCGCCCAACAGCTGCTACCGCACCGAGCGCCTCAGCTTCGAGCAGGAACCCAAGCCGCCCACTGCGGGCGTGCCGTTTGGTACCGTCAACGGCTACAACATCTATTACGGCCTGATCTGGGGTACGCGCACCGCCCTCAAAATGGCCTTCATCATCGTGGCGATTACGCTGGCGTTGGGCATCGTCATCGGGGCCATCAGCGGTTATTACGGCGGCTGGGTCGATAACCTGATTCAGCGGTTCATCGACGTACTGTTTGCGCTGCCGCCCCTGATTCTCACTGTGGTTATCCTGACCATCATGCGTGCCCGATTCCAGAGTGGGGGCGGAGATTATGACCCGACCGTGCCCATGATTTTCGCGTTCTGTGTGGCAGGTTGGGCCGGATACGCCCGCATTATTCGCGGTGAAGTGCTGCGAACCCGCCAACTGGAATACGTAGACGCGGCGCGTGGCCTCGGTGCCCGCGACCTGCGCCTGATTCTTAAACACATCGTGCCCAACAGCGTGGCGGCCGTGCTGACGCTGGCTGTCCTCGATCTGGCAACCGTTCCCCTCGGCGTGGCTGGCTTGTCGTTCCTCGGCCTCGGCTTCGAGCGCGGCTTCTCCGAATGGGGCCAACTCGTAGACTCCGCCCGCTCCTGGCTGAAGCCCGAATACTGGTACGTACTGGTCTATCCCGCCGCCTTTATCGTCACGTTCAGCCTCGCCTTCAATCTCTTTGGCGACGGCCTGCGCGACGCACTCGATCCCAAGAGTCGCTGAGTCGCTCCTCGTTTGAATCGCCCCCGCTTGTCCTTGCGACGGCGGGGGTTTTTATTGGTGTGGTGAATAGTCCATAACTCACGGCCCAGAGTTTGCTTTCCCAACCCCAGCCGGACGCATCCACCCCGCGATCAGTCGCCATGCCAGCGCGTACAGCACGGCAGCAAGCATCCACAGGCCCCCCGTAACCGCGGGTTGCGAGAAGGTGGCGCAGCCGAGCAGAAAGGGGACGGCGGGGGCGGTTCCGGCCTGCATGGCGGCGCTGAGGGCGGTGCGGCGCGGGGGCAGCAGCGGATCGCGGGCGGCGCGGCGGGCCAGATACAGGGCGGCACAGGCCAGCGCCAGCGCCACCACCACGAGTCCTACGATTCCGGCGGGCGGGGTAGGCATGGGGCGGGTCAGCAGATACAGAGCCCCCAGCGGCAGCCCCGGCGCGGCTACAGTCACAAATGCCAGCGTGTAGGCGCGGCGGGCAGCACGCAGCAAGTCGGCCCCCTGCCCGCTGCTGAGGTCTTGGGCCAAAGCTTTGAGCATCAGGTCGTGTGCGGCACGTTGAGGAGATGCACGGTGGCAGGGAGGCCGCCCACTTCCACCTCTGCACCGTCTGCCACTTCTTTTCGCAGCCGCACCAAGCTAAATCCGCCCGAGTTCAGGCCCGTTTGTCCCACCACTTTGCCGCCGTGCAAGATGTCTGCGCCGCGTGTCAGGCCAGCCCCGGACAGTCGCGCCAGGTGGTAGCGCGTGTTGCCGCGTGCTTCCAGCCGGGCCATGATCTCTTGCCCCACATAGCAGCCTTTGCGGTAGCTGATGGCCGGCAGCGGGCCGCCGATGTCCAGCCCGACTTCCTGGGGCAGCGTGCCCGCAAAGTCGTCGCGGGCAATGTCGGGAATGCCTGCGGCGATCCGGGCGGCGTCCAGTGTGGCCAATGGGGTTTCCTCGCCTTCCAGCGCAACCAGCACTGCCGTCTCGTGCCGTGTAAGGTAATGTAAATCAAGGCCCGCCGTACCCGTGCGGTTCACGCGTCCCACCAAAACTACGCCGCCGCCCAAATCAAACGTCTGCACGTCCGGCCCTTCAGCGTTCCAGCCCGGCACGCTGGCCCCCGGCCACACATGCACGCAGCGCAGGTCGTCCGACACGTCCTTCACTTCCACCTGATCGAAGATGATGTACCGCTTCAGGCGGGCGGCCAAAGCTTCGGCCTCGTCTGCGTCTACGTGCAGGTACACGTCGTCGGTGCGGCGGTAGGCCCGTGCAAAGGTTTCGATCTGGCCGCGCACGTTCAGAAAGGCGCAGGCCACCAGCCCCGGCGTGGGTGCGCCGCGCAGGTCGCCAGTCATCTGGCCCTGTACAAAATCAACCCGGTCTGCCCCGGTAATCCGCAGCCCGCCTGAAGGAAGTGAAGTCCACATGGGTCTTAGGGTAAGGCAAAGAAGGGAGATGGATAGTGGTGGGTGGGAAGGGCTACAGCACCAACACTGCACGCCCTTAGCTCCCAGTCTTTCAGACCCTTAGACGGACGTTCCTCAGTCGCTGGCAACGGCCAATGCCCGCCCCGCCCGTTCCCGCCCTGCCAATTCCCGCTGGGCTTCCCGTGTCAGATGCCAGCGGTACAGGTCGGCGCTGGCCTCGCGCAGCAGGGCGTCGGCGTGCGGCAGGGCGGCGCGGCGGCCCTCCAGATTGCGGTTCACCACTGCCGTCAGGTCATCAAGGTTGCTCAGATGTGCGCCGGGCACGTCGGCAATATCGGGAGAGAGGATACGCGGCACGCTGATGTCGATGAGCAGCATGGGTCTGCCTGCCCGGTCTTGCAGGGCTTCGCGCACGCCGCTGCCGTGCAGCACGTAATGCGGGGCGCTGCTGGACGCGATCACCACGTCGGCTTCGGGCAGGACTTCGTGCAAGTATTCGGTGGCGCAGGCCCGGCCTCCCACCCGCTCGGCCAGGGCGCGGGCGCGTTCGGCGGTGCGGTTCACCACGATCACGTCTTTCACCCCGGCAGCCCGCAGGTGGGTCAGCGTCAGCTCGGCGGTTTCTCCGGCTCCCAGAATCAGGGCAGTACGGTGCGTCAGGTCGCCCAGCGTGGCTTCGGCCAGCTGCACAGCGGCGCTCGATACGCTGACCACACGGTCAGATAAGCCTGTATCGGTACGAACGCGCTTTCCTGCGGCCAAAGCACCCTGCGCCACCTTGTTCATGACCGTGCCCGCGAGGCCCTGCGCGTGGGCGGCCTGCCATGCCCGTTTTACCTGACCCTGAATCTGCGTTTCCCCGATGACAAGGCTGTCCAGGCCCGCCGCCACCCGGTACAGGTGGTCTACAGCGGCCTCGCCCCGGTACACGTACAGGTGAGAGGCCAGCGCGTGTCCCCAGGCGCCCTCGAAGGCGGCCACAGGATCGCCCAGCACGCCTGCCAGATACACCTCGGTGCGGTTGCAGGTCGCCAGCAACATCACTTCGCGGGCATGCAGCGACAGGTGACTCAGAATGGCTTCCTCTTCAGAGGCCCGCACTGCCGCACGCTCGCGCACTTCTATGGGCGCGGTCTGGTGGTTCAGGCCCACGACAGCAAAATCCAGCGGCGTGGGGTGCGGCGCGTGTGGCTGGGCCAGGAAGGCGCGGGCGGTGGGGCAAGCCAGCGTCATGCGGCTCCCCCGGACAGAGGGCTGAAGGGCTGTGCTTGTGCCTTGAGGTTCACCTTCTGATCTCCTGATTCTGAGAGGCCCAACCCGGCGCGAATATCGGCCCGTAACGCGGCGAGGGCGGCGGCTTTCTCGCCTGCTTGCAGTCCCAGCGCCCCTTCCCTCTGCGCCGTCCAGCCGTCCAGTTGCGCCTGCGTAGGCAACACCTCCGCGATTCGTTCGGTCAGGGCTTGCGTCAGCATCGGCAATTCGCGCCCGCTGGAAACGGCCACCTGCACGCCTGCCCGCGTGGTGGTGGCCGCAAACCTCAGCGAACCCTGCCCCGCGTGGCCCGCATGGTTCACCAGTGCGCCTGCGGCCCGTGCATCGGCGGTCACGGCGTCGTTCACGGCAGAGCTGTCGGTGGCAGCCACCACGATTCGCTGGCCCAACACGTCGCCGCTGCGGTAGGCGCGTTGCGCGGTTTGCACGCGCAAGGCGGCCAGATCGGGGTGCAGTTCGGGCGCAACTACGGTCACACTCAGGCCCGCTTCCAACAAAGTTGCCACCCGGCGCAGAGCCACCGCGCCGCCGCCCACCACCAGGGCAGATTCTCCATGCAGGTCTAGGAACACAGGCAGCAGCACACTCACACCGTGCAGAATAGCGCCCTTTGCCGGGTCAGGCGTCCCCTACCGAGCGGTAAGACAAAGCCAAGAGAGAGCCGACCAGGACAGCATTTGGATGTCGTCTGCTGTACCCCGCCAGCAACCTTTTCCCTCGCACCCGCGTACTGGCCTCTATGAGAGTCCTGTCCTTGATCTTCGGCATTCTGGCCGCATTGGGCCTGTTGCTTGGTCTTCTTCCCTTTTTTGGTTGGCTGAACTGGCTGTTCGTGTTGCCGCCCGCCGTCCTCGGGCTCATCTTCGGGGCACTGAGCCGTGACCGGGGAGCCGTTACCCTGAGTGCCGTGGTGGCTGCGCTCGGTGCGCTGCGGCTGATGCTGGGCGGCGGCGTGCTGTAGTCATTCTGTCTACTCATAAGCCAATCGGCCCACTCGATCGCGCGCCTCTACCCTTGCACGTCCGGCCTCTCTCTGGTACTCTGCGTGGGCCTGTTTCCGCCCATGCGGGAGCAGCGGCACACTCGATGGGTTCTTAGCTCAGTTGGTAGAGCATCGGTCTCCAAAACCGAGGGTCGTAGGTTCAAGTCCTGCAGGGCCCGCCATCACCGCAGTCGTGTAACGAAAGTCCCCGCCCAGTGCTTAAGCTGAGGGCGGGGATTTTTGTACTTCTTGCCTCTTGTGGCTTAACCCCGCGTCGGCTCCAGGGCGTCCCTCAGCCAGAGTTGAAATTCGGGCAGAGCACGGTCAAAGGGGAGCGCGATGATTTCCGGCACTTCGTAGGGGTGCAGCGACTTGATCCGGGCTTCGAGTTCGGGGTACCTCTCCCCAGTGGTTTTAATCATCAGCAAGGTTTCGGGGTCTTCGACCACGTCGCCCTGCCATCGGTACACGCTATGAAGGCCGCCCACCACGTTGACGCATCCGGCAAGGCGCTCATCAACCAGGGTACGGGCCAATTCATGTGCGCGTTCGGGGGGAACGGTAACCAGAACGACAAGTGACATACGCGGCCCAGCATACGCCGCCCTCTGACACCGGGCAGTGAGGAAACACACCGAGCTGTGTGGTTTCTTACATTGTGTTGACCTACAGTTCAGCTTGGGCAGGTGCGCTCTGACGGTCAGGGCAGGCGGCGTGCCGTGCAGTTTTCGCTGGGGGTGCTAGGTGCAGCGGGGGAAACGACCACGGTTTCTTTGGCCCCCACAAAGCCCTGACAGCGGGCCAACTGCTCCAGGTAAACGGGATCGCTGGCCGCACGTTCGGCGTCTTGCAGCACCCTGACGTCCCGTTCCAGGCCTTGCACGCGGCTCTGGGTGGCATTGGTTTCCTGCGTCCAGGTGGTGGTGCGGTATGCGATCAGGCCCAACTGGAAGCTGAGTTGCACGATGCCGAGGCCCGCCAGCAAGCTTGCCAGCATGAGCGTAACGGGCAAGCGCTGCACAGAGCGCCAGCGGGCAGCCAGCGTGCGGCGGCGCGGCGGCGTGGGCGTGCTGGCGGTGTCCTGCGCGGTGCTGCCGCCCTTCAGCGTGGGCACGAACGGCTCAGGCCCCAGCTGTTCCGGCGCGGGTGAGGGGGGCGTGGGGGGCGGCGCGGCGTCCATATCTTGCTCGCCAGCATAGCGTGCCAGTGGTGAGAATCAGCCGTGAGAATCGTTGGTCAGAAACGGGGGCGAGCCAGGGCTGTAGAGCTTGCTCTTCTTCATGGCGCTGTACCTCAACACACGGGCCGCCTGTCAGACTGGGGGTATGACGGCCGAACAGACCCAGACCAAGCAGCACAGCCACACCGGGCACAGCGATACTGGGCAAAGCCATACTGGGCGCGGTGATCCCTTTTCGCAGCCCAGTGGCCTGGCCCCCGATTGGGCGCGGGCGCACCGGGCCGGAATCCAGATGCGCTACGGCGACATAGACACGATGGGTCACCTGAACAACGCCGTGTACGTGCAGTACCTGGAGACCTCGCGCATTCTCCTGATGCGTGATCTGGGCGTGCCTGACGATGAAGACCGCTCGGTGATCGCGCGGCTGGAACTGGACTACCAACGCGAAATTCGGCTGGGGCAAGACGTTTTTGTGGAAACGCTGGTAGAGCGGCTGGGGAATACGTCGTGGACGCTGCTGTCCCGCGTAACCGCCGACGGCGTGCCCTGCACCTACGCCCGCACGGTACAGGTGCGGGTAGACGCGGCGCTGAAGCCCACGCCGCTGCCCGCCGTGCTGCGCGAACAACTCCAGACCCTGTTGGCCTTTAGCCCGGACATTCAGCCATGACCGCCGCTGCCAGCTACGAAGACCGCGTGATGTATCAGGGCGACGTGTGGGTGCGGCTGGACACCCTGCCCCGCCTGTTGGCCGAAGGGTGGCGGCGCACCCTGTCTGACGGCGGCGTGGTCAGCGTGATTCGCACACCGTTTCAGTGGGCGATGGTCAGCCCGGTCATAGAAATCGAAACGGGTGGGTACTTGGGCGACGTGGGCCTGTACGTGCCCGAAGTGATGCTGGAAGAGGCGCTGCACCTGCTGAGCGCGGGTGAGGAAGAAGGCGGAACGGAGGCTGGGCAGGAATAGACGGGGAGTTCATGCGTGTTGGGAAGCCGGGTTACAGTGCTGACCTATATTCTCCAGCGTTTCCCGACCCCATTCCTAGTCTTCCGGAGGCACCACCATGACCACAGAACAAGTCAGTATCGGCGTAGATGTCGGCGGCACCAAAATTGCGACGGGCGTGCTGCGCGGCGATCAACTCCTGAGCCGCCATGTGCAGCCCACGCCCGAAACCGGCTGGGAAGCGGTGCTAGACGCCATTGCTACCCAAGTGCAGGACTTGCAGACGGCGCACCCCGACGCCCGCTTGGTGGGTGTGGGTATTCCCGGCCCGCTGAATGCTGACCGCACCCGCGTCAAATTCGCGCCCAATATCTACGGCTTTACCGATGTGCCGATGGTCGACGGCCTGCGAGACCGCCTCGGCCAGCGCATCATTCTGGAAAACGACGCCAAAGCCGCCGCCCTGGCCGAAGCCCACATGGGTGCGGCGCGGGGTACCGAAAGCAGCATCTACGTGACGGTCAGCACGGGCATCGGCGCGGGCATCGTGCTGAATGGCCGGATCTGGCGCGGACGGCACGGCATAGCGGGCGAAATCGGGCACATCACGGCCATGCCCGGCGGCCCGGTCAGTGGCGCGGGTCTGGATGGGGCGCTGGAAGCCGTTGCCAGTGGTACCGCCATTGCCCGCGACGCCAGTTACGCCCTGAACCGCGACGTGTCTACCGCCGAGGCCTTTACGCTGGCCGAGCAGGGCCACCCCGCCGCCCGCCGCATCATCGGTCAGGCGCTCCGGCACATCGGGATTGCGCTGGCGGACCTGCAAAAAACCATAGACCCGGAAGTGTTCGTGGTGGGCGGCGGCGTCGCCAGCGTCGGAGATTACTTCTTTCAGGGCGTGCAGCGGGCCGCCGACGAGTACGCCGCCGGATTCGCTCCCGTGACCATCCGCCGCGCCCAACTGGGGCCAGATGCAGGCGTGATCGGGGCAGCGTTGGCAGCGCGGCACGGGTAAAGAACCGTCAGTGGTGAGGAGTGAGTGAAAAGAGAGCGGGCCTGCAACAGAATCGTGTTGCAGGCCCGCTCTCCTAGCTTTTTCTGCTCACGGTTTTAAATTACAAACGGTTTCAAATCACAAATTCGCCCGCCCGCATCACGGCTTCCCGCTCGCCCGACGCGCTCAGACCGTCTACATCCATATCCGGGCTGCCGATCATCCAGTCCACATGCACGAGGCTATCGTTGCCGCCCGCCGCGTTGAAGTCTTCCAGGGTCATATCTACACCGCCCGCCACGTTGAAGCGGTAGGCGGTGCCAATGGCAATGTGCGACGCGGCGTTCTCGTCGTACAGGGTGTTGAAGAAAAATAGCCCCGAACGGCTGATCGGGCTGGAATGCGGCACCAGCGCGACTTCTCCGAGGCGGTGGCTGCCCTCGTCGGTGGCGATCATCTGGGTCAGGGCGTCCTGGCCCTGGGTGGCGGTGGCCTCCACGACGCGCCCGCCCTCAAAGCGAATGCGGATTCCATCGACCAGCACGCCGTTATAAGACAGCGGTTTGGTGCTGACCACCATGCCGTCTACACGTTCGCGGTGCGGCGCAGTCCAGACTTCCTCGGTGGGAATGTTGGCCGTAAAGGTGATGCCGCCGGGCGTGTCTGCCGAGCCGCCGCCCCAGATATGGCCGTCGGCGAGGCCCACCGTGAGATCGGTTTCGCCACTTCTGAAGTGCAGGGCGTGGTACTGCCTGGCCGTCAGGGTGTCGCGGCGGCGCTTCAGGTCAGCCAGGTGCGTTTGCCACAGCGCCACCGGGTCGGGCTGATCGGCGCGGGTGGCGGCAAAAATAGCGTCCCACTGCTTGGAAATGGCTTCTTCAGCGCTGGCGTCGGGGAACATGACCTGTGCCCAGCCCGCAATCGGGGCGCTGATCAGGTTCCAGTTCAGGCGGTTGGTCATGACCTGCGCCGTGTAGGGCTTGCGGTAGGCGGCCAGCGCCCGCGCATGGGCCGTCACGCGGGCCGCGTCTACGTTCGCCAGCAGCCCCGGATTGGCCGCCCGAATCGCAATGACCGCGCCGCCTGCTTCGGCCACCTCTGTTTCGGCATTCACGCGCCACTTGCTGATGGTTTCGAAGGTGCCTTCTGGGGCCAGCTCGAAACGGGCCAGCACCACGTCGTCATCGTCCCAGCGCACGTCTACGAAGCTCGCACCCGCAGCGTAGGCCTCGCGCACCAGCAAACGGGCCAGCGGAGCCGTATCGACTGGAGCCTGCACCAGCACGCGCTGGCCGGGGCGAATGCCCAGTCCGACACGAACGGCCAGCCGAGCGTAGTTCTGCAACTTGTCTTTAAAGGTCAGGGCGCTGCTGGGGCTGCTAATTGAATTGGTCATGCTCTGCAAGATACCGTGCTGTGCGCGTTGCAGTGAGGCAGGTGGGCAGCAAGCGCCTGTGCCCGGATGCCCCCATTGGCGGGCCGCACTTGACCGCACCGCCTATAACGTCTATATTCCTGTGGCTGGCAGCGAGGCGTAGCGCAGCCTGGTAGCGCACTACCTTGGGGTGGTAGGGGTCGCAAGTTCAAATCTTGTCGCCTCGACCAGCAGAAGCCCGCTCTGATTCAGTTCAGGGCGGGCTTGTTTTGTTGGGCGTGTTCCCCCGTCTATGCCGAGCGCGCTGAAGAGCTGTTTACTGCTGTTAAGGAAGCTGCCTCTGCCAAGGAAGAAGGGGGTGGGCCTGCGTCTGGGTGGCCACCACATGGCACACTATGAGCTGTCCCCTGACTCCTTTCTTGCCCCGGTACTTGCCTCACCGTTCTGGAGGGCCACCGTGTCCCGTCTCCCACCTGCCGTCCCCCCAATGCCCACCTTCCTGAGTGTCTCCGGCGTTCGCACCCGTCATGTCGCCCTCGGTGACGGCCCGCCTCTCGTGCTGCTGCACGGCATCGGCCAGAGCTTAGAGGACTGGCATGAGGTGCTTGCGCCGCTGGCTGAGCGTCACCGGGTGTACGCCCTCGACCTGATCGGCTTTGGCCTGACCGACAAGCCCGACGTGCCTTACTCGCTGGCTGGCCTCGCCCGCTTCGTCCAGCATTTCCTCGATGCTGTGGGCGAAACGCGGCCTGCCACCTTGATCGGCAATTCTCTGGGCGGCGCGGTGGCCCAGCAGTTCGCGGTGATGTACCCGGAGCGCGCCGCCCGTCTGGTACTGGTCAACAGCGCGGGCTTCGGCGCAGAAGTCACCCCCTTGCTGCGCCTGCTGACCGTTCCGCGCCTCGGTGAGCGGCTGCTGCGCCCTCATCCCCGCTCGACTGCCCGCGTCGTGCGTTCCATTTTCCGCGACTCAGCTTTCATGACCCCAGAGCGCCTGCAGCACGCCGAACTGGTAGCGGAACAACCCAACCGCAGCCGCGCCTACCTCAGCGTCGCCCGGCATCTCGGCACCTGGCGGGGCATCCGGCCAGACTGGCGGGACACGTTGATTCGGCAACTTGCAGCGCGTCAGCTTCCGACCCTGCTCATCTGGGGTGAATACGACCAGATTCTTCCGGCCCACCACCTCCGCGCCGCCCAGAATGCCTATCCGCACGCCCGCAGTCACCTGTTCAAGAACACCGGGCATCTGCCGCAGGTCGAACGGGCCGGAGAATTCAGCGCCCTCGTCCTCGGCTTCATCAACGTACCCAGCCTCCAAGAGACCAGCCTTCAGGAGAACTCCACATGACCACCCACACAGACATCGCCATTCTCGGCGCGGGCTTTGCCGGACTGGGCATGGCGATCAGGCTCAAGCAGAGCGGCGTAGAGGATTTTGTGGTGTTCGAGCGTGCCCATGAGGTCGGCGGCACCTGGCGCGACAACACCTATCCGGGCTGCGCCTGCGACATCAAGAGCGACCTGTATTCCTTCTCGTTCGCCCCCAATCCCGATTGGACGCACAAATACGCCCGTCAGGCGGAAATCCTCGCCTACCTGAAGGCCACCACCGACCGCTTCGGGGTGCGCTCCCATATCCGTTTCGGGCACGAGATGCAGCGGGCAGAGTGGGACGCGGGCGCGGCGCTGTGGTGCATCCAGACCAGTGAGGGAGCCTATACCGCCCGCGTGCTGATTTCCGGGCACGGCCCGCTGATTCAACTCAAATGGCCTGACATTCCCGGCTTGGAGGGCTTTGGGGGCCAGAAGTTCCATTCGGCCCGCTGGGATCATAGGGTTGACCTGACGGGAAAGCGGGTCGCGGTGATCGGCACGGGCGCGTCGGCCATCCAGTTCGTGCCGGAAGTGCAGAAGGTGGCGGGGCAGCTCACGGTGTTCCAGCGCACCGCGCCCTGGGTGATGCCGCGCATGGATCACCCCACCAGCGAGGGCTGACGCCGCCTGTTCCGGCGCTATCCGCTGGTGCAGCGCCTTCAGCGGCAATGGCTGTTCGGTGTCGCGGAGGCGCGGTTCCTGTCGTTCACGAACGAACGGTTTCGCAAGGCCGCCGAGTCCATCGGGCGCAAGCATCTGGCAGCGCAGGTAAGCGACCCAGCCCTGCGTGCCCGGCTGACCCCGACCTACCGCGCAGGCTGTAAACGCATTCTGGTCAGCGACGACTACTACCCGGCCCTCACGCAGCCCAACGTGGCACTCGTCACCGACGCCATCAGGGAGGTACGCGGCAGCCGCATCGTCACGCAGGACGGCAAAGAGCGCGAATTCGATGTGCTGATCGGCGGCACGGGCTTCGACGCCACGCATCCCCCGGTGGCGAGGATTATTTTCGGGGCGGGTGGGCGCTCGCTGATGGAGGGTTGGAACCCGCATATGCAGGCGCTGCACGGTACCACCATCGCGGGCTTTCCCAACCTGTTCATGATCGTCGGGCCGAACACCGCGCTGGGGCACAACAGCATCGTGTACATCGCCGAGGCGCAGATCGGGTACATTCTGGACGCTCTGACGTATATGGACGCTTCTCACCTTGCCAGTTTGGAGCCGACCCCACAGGCGCAGGCGGCCTACAACGCAGCCCTTCAGGACAAGCTGAGCAAGTCGGTGTGGGTGCAGGGCGGCTGCACGTCCTATTACCTCGACGATACGGGCCGCAACAGCACCCTCTGGCCCGAACGTGCGGCGAGCTTTCGCAGGGCGCTAAGGCACTTCGACCCAGCGCTGTACCGGGGGCAGCTGAGCCCGGTGCGCCTGCTGCCGCTGCTGTCCAGAGCGCGGGCCAGAGCATGAACTTGCCGCCGTACACGTTTGAGGGGGGAGTCGCTGTCGTCACGGGCGCGGCCAGCGGGATTGGCCGGGCGCTGGCCCTGCAACTGGCTGGGCAGGGCAGCCACCTTGCCCTCATTGACCGGGACGAGGCGGGCCTGACTAGGCTTGCCAGCGACCTAGGGCAGGCCCACCCCCGGCTGCGCGTCACAGCGCATACCTTCGACCTCAGCCGCACCGCCGAGATTCCGCAGCTTGCCGACGACGTGTTGCACGTTCACCGCCGCGTCACGCTGCTGATCAACAACGCGGGCGTGGCCCTCGGCGGCACCTTCGAGCAGATCACGCTGGAGCAGTTCGAGTGGGTGCAGAGCGTCAACTTCCGCGCTCCGGTGGCGCTGGTCAAGGCCTTTCTGCCTGCCCTGAGTGCGGAGCTTTTCCCGCAGATCGTGAATGTGTCCAGCCTGTACGGGCTGCTTGGCCCGGTGGGGCAGAGTGCCTATGCGGCCAGTAAGTTCGCGGTGCGGGGCTTTTCCGAGGTGCTGCGGCATGAGCTGGCCCCACGCGGCATCGGTGTGACGGTGGTGCATCCGGGGGGCGTCCGGACAAACATCGCCAACAACGCCCTGACTGCGCCGGGGACGAGTGCAGCGGAGGCCGAGGCCGGAAAGGAGGCCATGAACCGGGTGCTGAGCCTCGACCCGGCGGTAGCCGCCACCATCATCCTGCGGGCTGCCGAGCGCCGGACGCCGCGTGTGCTGGTCGGCAGCGACGCGAAAGTGCTGGACGTGCTGACGCGGCTGTTGCCCGGCACGTACTGGGGAATCTTAGGTTCACTGATGGCCCGCCGCAGTGGGGCGGATGTCAGGGGGGAGACTAGGTAGGCGTCACGGGCAGGAAGCTGAGAGCCTCAAAGCCTAGATCCACAAATTTTGAACTATAGGCTGTCTTTTCAGATTCGGAATGCTGCCTCTTTCGCGTGCCAGTCGCTCTTTTTGAGCACAGTGTCGCTTGCTACAGGACTGGGACAGAGCAGGGCAATCGGGGAAAGGCCTGTAGAGGCAAGCGTCAAAGAGTGTGTCTCAGACGCAGATTGAGCAAGAACAGGCACAGACCGTGACGGCTCCGTCTAGGTTGGTAGGGGCCGCAGGTTCAAATCTTGTCGCCTCGACCAGCAGCAATGTTGGCTTCCCGTTCCTCCATTATCTCGCTGCGTTATCCTGGCCGGGTGAGCTACCGCATCAAGATCAGTGAGGAGAGTTACGGGGGGCTGAAGGCCGAGCTGTACGCCATATGCCGCGTCACCGATCAACTCGTGCAGAGTCCGGAACCGCACTTCCGCGAAATCTATGCCGACACGGGGCAGCGACAGGTCAAATTTACGCTGAACAACGACAGTGTGACGCTGGAACCGGGCATCCTGTCCTATGCACAGGGCCGCCTGAGCTTTAGCGTGGTGCAGCAGCAGCAGGGCGGCTTTCTGAGCCGTGCCGTGCGGGGAGCAGGCAGCGGCGAATCGGCCTTTGGCACGCGGGTCAGCGGTACGGGTGAAGTGTGGACAGAGCCGACGCACAAGCATTTTATTTTTGCCACCATGGAAGGCCAGGACAGCATGCTCATTGATGACCGCGCCTACTACGCCGCGCAGGGATCACTAAAACTCAGCACCCACACGCATAAAAAGGTGCAAGGTGCCATGAGCGGCAACGGCCTGATGCAGCCCCGGTTGGACGGTGAGGGCCTGTTTGTGATCGAGTGCCCGGTCAGCGTGCATGAAGTAGAAGTATTGGACGTGCAGGCGGGCGAAACCGTGACCGTAGACGGCGACATGATGCTGATGTACACGGGCACGATGAACCCGCAGTTGGGCGCACTCGTAAAGGGCCTTCGTAACGCCGCCCGAAGCGGAGAAGGCTTCGTGTACACCTTGCAGGGGCCGGGGCAGGTGTTCCTGACACCGACCCACATCAGCGCAGGTAGCTTGGCCTGAACAGAGCCTTAAGTACGGCGCACTTAACATTGCGCGTTTCCAGAACATCACCGGAACCGCTCCATTCCCAGGGCACCGTACTTTCTTCGTTTCTCGCTCCGCTCGGTAAAGCTAAAGCTTTACGGCGAGGAACTTAGTTCAGCAGGCAGGCGCTACGCTTTCAGCATGCGCCGTTTCCTGTTGCTCCTGTCTGTGGCCCTGTCGTTTGCTTCGGCCCCGCTTGCTCCGGCAGTGGCCCAGAGCAGCATTCCTGCCACGCCGCCTAGACCCGTTCGGCAGGCATTCACATTACCCGCTGCATCAACGCTGCCCACCATGCCCATCACCCTCACGGCCCCAGTCGGCACGGTGCGCGAATACCGGGGCAACGAGGTCACGCGGGTCACGTTTACCGGCGGCGACTTTGTCCTGACGGGCGTGCCGGAAGCCGAGGCCAAAGACGCACAGGCGCAGTTTCAGACGGCTCTGAAATCGCGTTCGGGCGAGACGGTGCAGCCGTTCAAGCAGTTTGTGAAGGTGCTGCCCGCTGCGGGGACGCCCGGCAAGTTGCTGTATACCTCCATTCTGACCGATGAGGGGGCAGAGCCATTGACGCTGCGCTCCGTGAGAACGTTGGGAGCGAGTGCCACGCTCATCTTCCAGCCCGACGAATCGCCCGAAAATGCCGACCCGTTGGCGGGCATTCTGGGCAATCTGAATACGCTGCTGGCCGCCCTGCACGCCGATCTGCTTGCCAACTTCGATCCGGCGGCATTTGGAATTCTGGGCAAACCCCTGACCCCCGGCACAGTCTTTACGCGCACCAAAACCCTGAAGCCCAGCAATCCGTTGGCAGGCCTGGGCACGGGCAACCGCGAAACGCAGGCCATCAGCGTGGAGCAGCAACTCCGCTTTGAAGGCGTACAGAGCGGGCTACTGGTCTTCAGCCGCACCGCCCGGATCGTGCAGGGCCAGCAGATCGTGACCGGGCAGAGCGCCAACCTGACCACGACCCTCAGCAACTACAGCCTTTCCGGAGAACTGCGCGTGCGGCCCGATGGGTTGCCTGTCAGTGCCACCCGCACCGAAAGCTACGCCGCCGAAGTGAAGGGCAAATTGACGGCTCCGGAAGGGCAGGACGCCGGAGAAGTCAATTTCTCGTTGCAATTGGGCGGGAGCAGTGTACTGACCTTGACCTCTGTGCGCTGAGCTTTTCAGGTCTGACTCCGTGTTAGACGCTTTTGCGTTCCGCCTCAGCGCAGAGCCGCATACGCCCGCGCCACCCGCGCCGCCACTGCCGCGTTATGGCGTACCAGCGCAATATTCGTGTCCAGGCTGCGGCCCCCGGTAATTTCCACGATGCGGCCCAGCAGATACGGCGTGGTGTCTTTGCCTGTGAGCCCCAGCGCGTCCATGTCGGCCAATGCCTGCTCTATGTGCGGGGTGATGTCGGCGGCGGGAATCTCGGCGTCCAGAGGAACCGGATTTGCCAGCAGCACGCCTCCGCCTATGCCCAGCGACCATTTGGCGTGCAGCACGCGGGCGGCTTCTTCCTCCGTCTTCACGGTCAGGGGCGAGCGGAAGCCGCTGGAGCGCGAGTAGAAGGCCGGGAATTCCTCGCTGCCCAGCGTAATGGCCGGAACGCCCTGCGTTTCCAGATATTCCAACGTCAGGCCGATATCCAGAATACTTTTGACACCCGCGCTGACCACACAAACGTCGGTGCGGGCCAGTTCCATCAGGTCGGCGCTCACGTCCAGCGTTTGGGTGCCGCCCCGGTGGACGCCGCCTGTACCGCCCGTGGCAAACACCCGGATGCCCGCCAGCGCCGCAATTCGCATGGTAGACGCGACGGTGGTGGCCCCATGCCCGCCCAACGCCACCGTGACCGGCAAGTCGCGGGTGCTGATTTTCTGCACGTTTTTGTCGGTGGCCAGCAGTTCCAGTTCACCCGGCGTCAGGCCCACTTTCAGGCGGCCCCCCAGCACGGCAATCGTGGCTGGCACGGCTCCCCCGGCGCGGATCAGGTCTTCCACGCCGCGTGCCATCTCCACATTGCGCGGGTAGGGCATCCCGTGACTGATGATGGTGCTTTCCAGCGCCACTACAGCTTTTCCGGCGGCCAGCGCCTCGGCCACTTCGGGGTGAAGATCGAGCAGGGGATGGGTGGTTCGGATGGGGGAGGAAGTCATAGGGGAAGTGTAGAGGGATCGTGGATCGTGGATCGTGGATCGTGGATCGTGGATCGTGGATCGTGGATCGTGGATCGTGGATCGTGGATCGTGGATCGTGGATCGTGGATCGTGGATCGTGGATCGTGGAGATGTGAAATGAATCTCTAGGGTTGCTTCAAAGTTCAGAACTAAAAAGTCTGATCTTTCTGCCCACCCGCGCTTTTCCCACGTTCCACCCACCATGTTCTTACTGACGCTTCTCCCACTCCGCGTAACTCACCCGGTCTAACACGAACGTTTCCCGCGTGAGGGCGTAGCTGCCGCGCCCGCCCATGCGTCCGATCAGGTCTAGGGCATTGGTGTCTACGTGGTGGCGTTCGGCGTCCTGCACGGCGTCGCTGCGGAGGGTGACGCCCAGTACCACGCCCAGAATAATTCGGGTGCGGCCAATCAGGATGGTCTGCACTTCGCGGCATTCCAGCGCGGCGGGACTGGCAGCCACACGGGGCACACGCACCTTCACGCCGTCTGCTAGCGGCACATTCAGCGTGTGCGCCTCTCCCACTCCGTGCGGAAAGTCGGTGGCGGTGGCGTTCATGGTGGCGGCCAACTCCGCCGACACCAGATTCACCGTAAATTCGCCGCCAGAGCCAATATTCAGCGCGGTGTCTTTGGGCACGCCGTCTGCTCTGTCACCGGGGGCGAAGGCGACGACGGGCGGGTCTGACCCCATCAGGCCGAAGAAGGAGTAAGGCGCGAGATTCACATGCCCGCCCTCGCCCAACGTGCTGACCCACGCAATCGGGCGCGGCACCACGACCCCTGTGACCAGCTTGTAGCAGGCAGCGGCAGGCAGCGCGGTCAGGTCAAAGTGCGTGAAGTCTTCGGGTGTGAGGTTGCTGAGTGTGTAGTTGGGGGGCACGAAGTCTTGAGGATCGGCGGACATAGCGTTCAGCCTAACCCCCTGCGGCGCTAGAATCTGGCCTATGCCTGACGTTTCTTCCCCTCTGGCCTACCGCGACGCCTACGCGAAATTGTCGCGGATTGCCGCCGAACTGGAATCGGGCGAGGCCGACTTAGACCGTGTACTGCCGCTGTTAGAGGAAGCCAAAGCCGCCTACGCCGCCTGCCATGAGCGCATAGAGGCCGTGCGGGCGGTGCTGACCGGAAGCTGGGGCGCGGAAGTGGCCGGGGCAGATGCCGATGAGGACAGCCCAGAGCAAGAAAGCTCAGAGCAAGAAGACCCGGACGACGCTAGGGATGATCCTTACTGAACGCTTCCTGTGTTGAGTTTTTAGACCAACTGGCAAAGTGGGGAGAAAAAATACGGGCCAGGCGGTGTGGAACCCCCAGCGTTACTCCAGGTCTGGGTGGAACGCAGTCCGAATAAGGAAGACGAAACCGCCTAGCACGGGTATGCTGCCCCTATGAGCGACGCCGCCCCTTCTCAACACTTGGGTGCTGACCGCGCCCATCCTGCGCCCACTGCTTCATCCCCGGCCCCCAAGCCCAAAGAATCGGAATTGACCCCGGTGGTCAATCCCCGCGTGTACCGTTTTGTTGTCGACATTACTTATTTGCCCGTACTGCTCAGCGGCATGCGCCTAGAGGTGCACGGGCGCGAGCATGTGCCGCCGCCCGGAACGCCGCTGGTGGTGGCCGCCAATCACCGTTCTGGCCTAGACCCGTTCCTGATCGCCCGCGCCCTGCCGCCGGGCCGCTATATGCAGTTCATGGCGAAAAAAGAACTGTTTGGCCCCATTACCGGGCCGCTGATCACGGCAGGTGGCAGCTATCCGGTAGACCGAAATATCAGCGATGTCAAGGCCGTGCGAACCAGCCTACGCATTTTGGCGGCAGGCGGCACAGTCGGCATTTTCCCCGAAGGCACACGCGGCGGCGGGGAGCTTCACGGCGGTGCGGCGCTGATCGCCGCCAAAGGCCGCGCCCCAATTTTGCCTGTCGGTATCAGCCGGGTCGGGCGGCGCTGGATCGTGCGCTTTGGCCCGCCGTTGCCATCGCGTGGGGGCATCAAGGCACTGACTGTAGAGGTGGGCGAAAGGCTGGCAGAGTTGGCTCAACCGGTGGGGGAGAAGGTTTAGGGCAGTTTGGGGCGCTGGGGCGTCGTGTCTGTTCTACGGATTCCCCATGATTCCCGTACCGTCGTCTCGGCCCTGCCGATCAACACAGCCACCGCCCGTCCGTTGGCCTCGGCCTCAGCGCCGCCGTGCTGGGCACCCCGCCGAAATAGAGTAGACGCTGTTTAGGCCGCCTTGACAGGGCTGGGGGCAATCCTTATACTCCCTTTCGCCCTGTCTCTTTTTAGACAGTTCCTGTGCAAAGCAAGGTTTTCTGGATCGTTAGCTCAATTGGTAGAGCAGCTGACTCTTAATCAGCGGGTTGTAGGTTCGATTCCTACACGATCCACCACCGATAAGCCCCCGTCAACGCTATGACGGGGGCCTCTTTCTAGTTAGATGAACCCTAGTGCGTCGTCAGAACTGGCAGGACGCAGCAGCGCATATCCCCGAACCTCATCCGGCGTGACACCGCACGCCACCTCCAGCGCCGATACCGTACGTTCCAGTTCGGCAAAGAGGGCTTGTAGACGGAGTCGCCCCGCCGCACCCTCCGCCTGCCTGTAGGCGTCGGCCAGCAGGCGGTAATACTGCAACGTTCCCTCTCGGCCCTGACTGAAACGGCTAAAGAAGGCTTCCCGCGCTTCAGGCGTCGTGCCTTCGGTCAGCACGTCGGTCAGGATGGTGCGGGCGTTATGCAGCTTGTCGGCGGCACTGACCAAGAGCGAACTGGCTCCCTCATGACCCAGTTTGGCGAGATAATCCAGTTTACGCTCAGCCCAAGGCGGTTTCTGGCCGTTTACCAGCGGCGTTTCTTCCGTGGCTCCGCGCACGAGGGCAGCTACTTCAGCACCAAATTTGGCCTGAATTTGAGTCTCCAAATCCTTGCGAACCTTCTCCCGGTCGTTCTTATCCGCCGTCAAATTTTCCGGCCCATCTTCCAGCGCGTCGTGTAACAGCGCGGCAATAGCTTCGGCTTCCGTTGCGCCAAATTCCAGCGCCACCGACGCTACGCCCAGCAGATGCGACAAATAGGGCGTCTGCGTGCCTTTGCGATTCTGGCCAAAGTGCCATTTGTGCGCCAGTTGCAGGGCCTCGGTAAATTTTTCTGTCAGAGGAAAAGTCACGGCTTTACCCTACGCAATCTTGCTGGGGGCAGGGTGCAGATTTGCCCCGGCCCGCTATGCTCCCTGTACCGATGACCGCTTCCACACCCACCACGACAGCGGGCGCACACCGCACCGCTGTTTGGGACGCGCTGGAGCGGGCACGGCTGTGTGCGTTTCCGCTGCCGCGGCACGGCCACCATCCCAACTTTACCGGGGCGCGGGAGGCCGCCAAACATATGCTGAAGCACCCAAGGGTTGCGCCGCTGCACACGTTGATCGTAGGGCCAGACCGGGTGCTGATGCCGCTGCGAAAGCTGGCGTTGCAATCGGGCATCACGTTGTATGTCCCCAACCTGAAAAAAGACGGCTGGTACTGGAGAATCACCGATGTTGGGGGCGCGAACCTGTCCAAAATGGCGGTACACGGCGAGCCGAAGCTAAAACCGGAAGGCGCACAGGCGGCGGTGTTGGCGTGTGTGGCCGCAGACCACAGCGGCGGCAGAGTGGGCAGAGGCTTCGGCTGGGGCGCACGCGGCCTGCATCTGGACTTGCCGGAGTTCACCCTGGCGCACGGGTTGATGCTGCGGGGCCAGTTGCCCTGCCCCGGTGACTCGCACGCGGCGCTGATCGGGACGCCGGGTGGGGTAATAGACACGGCGGAGTCTTCCGCGCAGGGGGCAGACCGCCTAGACTGACAGGCATGACCTCCAAACCCACTCCTACCCTTCCCATCGTTCCTGTCGTGGTCACGGTGGCGGCCGTGGGTGTGGCGGCGCTACTGGCCCGCAGCCGCAGCAAAGACGGCGAAGGCGTGGGCCAGCAGGTCAAGGGCTTGGTGGCCGCGCAACTGATAGAACGGCCCGCCCGCAATGCCAGTTACGCCGGTCTGGGGCAGGGGCTGGAGCGCGGCGGCATGATGCTGACCGGGCGGGCGAGCCGCGCCGCCGATACCGCAGGCAACCGGGACGTGTTGGCGCACATGATCGGCATCGAACGCTGGGGCCAGAACCGCCTGCGCGTGGCGCTGGGCCAGCGTCCCTACGAGCGCGACGAGTACAGCCCCTACCGCCCGCCCAGTGAGGCCACCCTCAGCGAACTGCAAGACCTGTTGTCTCAGACCCGCGCCCGCAGCGTGGAACTGGCCCGCGAGTTACATACGGCGGCACCCGACGACGACCTGAAAATAGAACACAACGATTTTGGCCCCCTGACCGCCAAAGGTTGGCTGCAATACCTGACCCAGCACGCTGACATAGAGAGCCGGAAGCTGAAAGCAGGCCGCCCCAGTTAGGACAGAGCCAAGGGAGAGTGTGGAGAGAGGAGGACTCAAATTTACCCCCCTCACCCCTCTAAGTGGGGGAAAGCTGTAAGACGCCCGCCGCTACTGTGCAGGGCATGACTGTGCTGAAGGAACTGCTGGGCGTGATGGTTCGTGAGGGGGCCAGTGATATTCACTTGCGGGCCGGAAGTCCGCCTGCTGGCCGCATCAACGGCGAAATCCGGCGTTTTGGTGAGAGCCGCCTGACGCCCGAACACGTGGAGGGGTTCGCCACCGAAATGATGCCGCGTCCCGGCATGTGGGAAGACTTTCAGACCCGCCGCGACGCCGATTTTGCTTACGGTGTGCCCGGTGTGGCCCGTTTCCGCGTGAATGCCTACCACCAGCGCGGTTCGGTGGGCCTGATCATGCGTGTCATCGAGAACAAGCCGATTCCCAGCTTTGCTGAATTGGGCCTGCCCGCCGCCACCTTCGAGGCTCTGGCAGGCCACGAGCGCGGGCTGGTGCTGGTGACTGGGCCAACCGGAAGCGGCAAAACCACCACGCTGGCCAGCATCATCGACTACATCAACGCCACCCAGCCCGTGAACATCGTGACGCTGGAAGACCCCATCGAGATCATGCACAGCGATAAATTAGGCCTGATTTCCCAGCGGGAATTGGGCAGCGACACCCTCAGCTTTGCCGCCGGACTGCGGGCCAGCATGCGCCAGGACCCCGACGTGATCCTGATTGGCGAGATGCGCGACAAGGAGACGGTAGAAGCGGCGCTGAGCGCGGCCCAGACCGGGCACTTGGTCTTCTCGACGCTGCACACCCAGGACGCCGTGCGAACCGTGAACCGCATCATCGACTTTTTCGCCCCCCACGAGCGCGAGCAAATCCGGCTGGGCCTGTCGGAAACGATTGTGGGTGTGGTCAGCCAACGCCTCTTGCCCAAGTTGGGCGGCGGACGTGTGCTGGGCATGGAAATTATGCTGGGTACGCCCACCGTGCGCGAGTGCATCAAAGACCCCAACCGCACCGAGGAAATCAAGCAGGCCCTGTTAGAGGGCGGCATGCGCGGGATGCACACCTTCGATCAGCACCTGGCTGAACTGGTCTCCACAGGCCTGATGAGCGAGGAAGACGCCATGCACACGGCGACGAGTCCGCACGAGTTGAAATTGCTGCTGATGACCCGGCAGTTTGCCTAAGAGTGGAGGGGAGTTTTCAAGCTGTTACGCTGTCGTATGACCGGCGACTCAATCTACTCTGCCCTGATTTTGATGCAAGGCCCGATTAAGCGCGAATAGCCACCGCAACAAGAGCGGGATTTCAGCAGTTAGGATGAAATGCCAGGAGCTGAAAGTATAGGTGAGCCAGCTGAAAATATAGACTCAGACGTGGATTTGAGTTAAATCAACTTTGAGACGACTGACTGTGCCTCTTGTCTAAGCCAGAGCGTATCTATTTCAGCATTTCTTTGCAGCCAGCCGTGTTCAGGGTCGATACTCTCACGGTGATGGTCTAAACCATAGATGGCGTCGCTGAATTCTTCGGGCAGGAGAGCGTAGGGCCGTTCAAACTCAGACATTAATTCCATCTGGCTTAATTGATAGAGGCGGTAAATCAACTCATGAGGGTTGTCACTCGCATCAAGCCGCGTCAACATCCGCTCCACCAGCAATTTAGCCGCCTCTTCTGGCTGTCCAGCCCGCGCCAGATCACGGAGCGCCTGAGCCGTATCAGAGTCATGGGCGCGGGCATACAGACTGATTTCGGTAAGTTCGTCCCGCCCATGCTCAAGCTGCATGATCCAGCCATCGGCCCAAGGAACAATGTCCGTCCACGAGGCCAAGCCCACCCACATCATCCAGCCCCACGTCAGGGCTTCATCGGCCAACTGCTGATTTATTTCCCTCAAGCCTGCATGCCCCGCCCGCCGCCCTGCTTGTTCATCCATGCGGGCGGCTTGGGCGCGAACCGTCCCAGAATCGTTTGCTGATCGTAGGCAAGATAAGCATCGGCCCAGGGAAAAGTCTGGTTCAGCACCTTAATGGCCTGCGGGCTGCCCATCGCGTGATCTAACTGATAGACCACGAACTGTTCAGGCGTCTCTAAACGCAGGTAGGTCGGCATATTACCCGCGTGTTCGTCCAGCACGCTCTGAAACTCACCCACTGCGTCGGGGCTAGCAGTTTCAAGGTCTATGGTCACGTACATGACTTTGGGCACTTCGCCCAGTTGCTCCACGCTCACCACTTCTTCGGCAATCGCCCGCAGGCCGCCGTCTTCCGACTCCAGTTCCACGATCACCAGCGCGGGCATATCGTTCACCAGTTTGTCCTGAATGCGGTCATAGGCGCGGGAAAAGGCCACCAGTTCGGTCTGCCCGGACTCGTCGGCCAAGATGAAGCGGGCCATCATGCCGCCTGATTTAGTGGGCTTCTTGACCACACTCTCGATCATGCCCGCCAGTACAGCCTTGATGCGTTTGCCGGGGGCCACCTTCTGCGTCGTAAACCAGGCATCTAGGTCGCTGATGCGGCAACTTGCGGCCTCGCGCAGACCCTCGTGCTGCTCCAGCGGGTGGCCGGAAATGTACAGGCCTAACGCTTCTTTCTCGATGGCGAGGCGCTGAAGGTCGGTGTAGGCATCCACGCCCGTCCTGAGGGGGCGCTCCTTTTTCACTTCCTCGGTGCCGAACATCATGCTCATGCCGCTCTGGGCGCGGGCGTTGATTTCTGCTGTGCCAGCCGCGTCTTCCATCGCGTCTTCCAAGCTTTCCATCAATTGCCGCCGCTCGCCAAACAGGTCGAAGGCCCCCGACTTGATCAGGCTTTCCAACGCCTTGCGGTTGCACACCTTGCTGCCGAGGCGCGAGCAGAAATCGGCCAGAGATTTGAAGGTTCCGGCCCGCTCGCGCTCGTCCAGAACCCTGAGCACCGCCGCTTCTCCCAAGCCCTTGATGGCGTACATGCCGAAGTAGATTTCCTCGCCTGCCACCGCAAAATCGGCGTTAGACCGGTTGATGTCTGGTGGCAAGACCTTCACATCCATCTTGCGGGCGTCAGACACGTACTCGGCTACCTTGTCGGAATCGCGGCGCTCTACCGTCAAGAGGGCTGCCATAAACTCGACGGGGTAGTTTGCTTTCAGCCACGCGGTCTGGTAACTGATGACGCCGTAAGCCGCTGAGTGTGACTTGTTGAAGCCGTAGTTTGCAAACGCATCCAGCAAGTCGAAGAGTTTATTCCCTTCTTCCTTCGGTACCTTATTAATTTCTGCGCCATCTACAAAAATCTGGCGCTGCCTAGCCATTTCCGCCGTATCTTTCTTGCCCATCGCTCGGCGCAGCAGGTCGGCTCCGCCCAGACTAAATCCGGCCACTTCCGAGGCGATCTGCATAATTTGCTCCTGATACACAGGAATGCCGTAGGTCTCCGCCAGGATTTTCTCTAGCCACTGAGCGCTGTTGGGAAAGCCGTCGCGCACATAATCCACCTGCTCCAGACCGTGATGGCGGCGCACATAGGTCGGAATGTTTTCCATCGGGCCGGGGCGGTAGAGAGCGCTCAGGGCGATAATGTCGGCCAATCGCCGGGGCTTCAGGCGGCGGCTCGCGTCGGCAATGCCCGCGCCTTCCAATTGGAATACGCCTTTGGTGTCGCCCCGACTCAGCAACTCAAAGGTCTTTTCGTCGTCGAAGGGAATGGCGTCGAAGTCGATCTCGATCTTCTGTGATTCCCGCATGATGCGCTTGGCTTCATCCAGAAAAGACAGGGTTCGCAGGCCCAGAAAGTCCATCTTGATCAGGCCGATGTCTTCCACGGCCTTCATGTCGTACTGGCAGACCATGCCCACGCCCGACGTGTCGCGCATGACAGGCACGAGGTCGGTCAGTTTGTCGCGCCCGATAACCACCCCCGCCGCGTGAACCGAGGCGTGACGGGTCAGGCCTTCCAACTTCTGCGCGAACTCGTAGGCTTCCAGCAGTTGCGCGTCGTCGACCAGCAGTTGCTGAATGTCGGGCACCGATTCGCGGGCCTGCTCCAGCGAGTAGCTTTTGCCGAACTTGATCGGAATCAGCTTACTCACCTTATCGACTTTGGCGTATTCCAGCCCCATCACGCGGGCCACGTCTTTCAGGCAGGCCTTACTCGCCATCGTCCCGAAGGTGGAAATCAGCGCCACCTTATCCTCGCCGTACTTGTCCTGCACGTACTGAATGACCTCAAAGCGGCGGGCGTCGTTGAAGTCGATATCGAGATCGGGCATGGAGATTCGGTCAGGATTCAGAAACCGCTCGAACAGCAGATCGAATTCGAGGGGATCGAGGTTGGTGATCCGCATGGCGTAGCACACCAGTGAGCCTGCGCCCGACCCGCGCCCCGGCCCCACGCTGATGTCCTGATCCTTGGCCCAGTTGATGTAATCGGCCACGATCAGCAGGTAATCGGGGAAGCCCATGTTATTGATGACGCTCAGTTCGTACTCGGCCCGGCGCAGGATGGTCAGTGCGTGCTGGTGGTGGGCGCGGGTGGTTTCGGAGTCGTCGGCAGTGGGATCGAGCTCTATGGACGTGTCTGAATTGCGGTTTTGGGCTCTGCGGCAATCCTCGTGCGCGTACTGAGGCAACGTTCCCGCCCCGGCTTCAGCTTCCATCCGTTCCAGCGCCAGATAGGGCGTGTATTTCTCGCCTGCCGCCTTGCCGCGTGCTTCCCACTCGCTACCCAGAAAGGCAATCAGCGTCAGCAGGGTTTCTAGGTCGCAGGTGGTGGCGTCGCAGCCGTCTACACGGGCCAACACTCGGGCCGCATCCACCGTTCCCAATTCGGCCAGAGACCGCACCGCGTAATCTCGGAGCAAACTTTCGGTGGCGTGCGCCGGGTAGCGTTTGACCGTGCCCCGGTAGGTCTGCACCCGCAGTTCCTCGGACATGGTGCGGCCCTGCGGAATGGGCAGGGCGGGCATCTGGTACACGCGCTTGTTGCCGACGGGCAATTCCACATCACACATGGCGGCGATGCGGGCGGTGTTGTCGAAAGGTTCCTCGCCCCATTCGGCCACGGGGAGGGCCACCTGCATTTCAGCCAGAGTCTTGACGTAAAAGTCGTCGCACTGAAAACGGAAGCGGTTTTCGTCGGCCAGCATGGCCTTGGTCTGAATCGCCAGCAGCGTATCGTGGGCCGAGGCATCTTCCTTTTTCACGTAATGGCCGTCATTGGTGGCGACCATGCCGATGCCGAGTTCCTGCGCCCAGGCCTTCAGAATCGGGTTGATGCGGGCCTGATGGTCGATGCCGTGATTCTGAATCTCGATGTAATAGTTTTCGCCGAACAGGTCGCGGTACCACAGCATCCGCTCCCGCGCCTCGGCCTCGCGCCCGTGCATCAGCAGTTGCTGAACCTCGGAACCCAGGCAGCCGGAAAAGGCGATGACGCCCTTGGAATGCTCCTGCAACAGTTCATGGTCAATCCGGGGCTTGTAGTAATAGCCCTCGGTGTAGCCGCGAGAGCTGAGGCGGCAGAGATTCTGATAGCCCTCGAAGGTGCGGGCCAGCAGCGTGAGGTGAAAAATCCCTTTCTCGCCGCTGACACCGGGTTTCTTGTCGCGGCGCGTGCCGAAGCCGGGCACCACGTAGGCCTCGTAGCCCAGAATCGGCTTCACACCCATGCCCACCGCGTAGTTGTAAAAATGCACCGCGCCGTGCATGTTGCCGTGATCGGTCATGGCGCAGGCGGGGTCATTCGGCGTGATCTCCTTGACCCACTTCAGCAAGTCCTTCAGCTTGGCGGCCCCGTCCAGCAGGCTGTATTGCGTGTGCTGGTGCAGGTGTGCGAACCGGGGCAGTTTAGGTGTCTCGGGGGTGCAGCAGGAGCCGTCCGGCAGGTGGATGTGAAACTTAGGGGCCAGATCGGGCGCGGTCATGCGGCGAGTCTAGGCGCAAGGCGGGCGCGGTTTCAGTGGCGTGGGAACTTGACGAACGCCCAGGCCAGTTCAATTGCCATGAATTCGGTTCACATCCCGCCCAAACCCCGGCCTGCTTATGCTGGAGCCATGCCCGCCACCCACCGCGTGCGAGAAAAACCCTGTGCCCAGTGCGGCCAACCGTCGCCCGTGATGTACCGAGTTATTCGGAAAGAGGAAGAAGGCTGGGTCTTCCTGTGCCCGCCCTGCCGCCGCGCTGCCGAAGAAGGGAATTCGGAATATAGATACGGCGGGACTTGGAAGGCAGAGAAGGGACGCTGAGGGCGTGCGAGGGGAGAAGAGCTAAGAGAATAAATGGCGTTGCAGTTTTTTTCTTAGACCCTCAACTCTTAGACGCCCTTCCCACTCACCGCTCTCAGAGATTCCAGCCCCCCGCCACTTCCAACTCTTGCCCGGTCACGTAGTCGCTGGCCCGCACAAAATACAGCGCGGCGTCTACGAGTTCGGCCACTGTGCCGGGGCGTCCGGCGGGAATCTCGCGCAGGGGTTGGCTGATGCTGGTTTCGATGACCCCCGGCGACACCACATTCACGCTGACGCCTGTGCCCGCCAAAGTGACGGCCAACGCCCGCGACAGGTGCAGCACGCCCGCTTTGGCGATCACGTAGGGCACGATGCCGGGGCGGGCCACCAGATTGCTTGCCCCCGCGTAACCCAGATTGATGATCCGGCCATAGCCCGATTCGCGCAGCAGCGGCGCGGCGGCCTGACAGGTGGCAAACGTGGCGGTCAGGTTGCTGCCCAGCATGTCGGCCCAGTCGGCGTCAGTGGTGTCCAGCAGAGGCTTATGTACGTAGTTGCCCACGTTGTTGACCAGCACGGCCAGCGGCGAACCGGGCAACGTGGCGTGCGCCCGCTGCACCAATTCCCGCGCGTGCTGGGGCTGGGTCAAATCGGCTTGAAGAATGACAGCCTGCACGCCAGCCATCTCACCCGCCAGTTCACACAGCTGCGCCGTTTCCTGTGCATCGGATTCGCTGCCCCGGTAATGCACCGCTACGTTGAAGCCCTCGGTGGCCAGCGCCACTGCCAGCGCCCGCCCAATTCCGCGTGCCGCACCCGTGACCAGCGCCGTACCTGTGCGGGCAGTTGTTGTGGTCACAGTCACACTTCCCTCTGCTGAAGCGCCAGATCAATCAGCGTGCGTGTAAACGAGTTCAGCGGGTAGGTGTGGGCCTCGGCCAGTTCCACCCATGCCCAAGCCTCTATTTCTTCATTAGGCGCAATATCGAAGGTGTCGGCCCGCGCAAAAAAATCGATCAGGAGCATGTGCGAGGGCTTGTGAAACTCCCCGGACAACACAGCTTCCTGCGTCTGGGCGTAGCGCACCTCCTGCAAAACGAGGCCCGTTTCCTCTAAAAACTCGCGCCTGGTGGCAGTTTCCAGCGTTTCGCCCCACTCCAATTTGCCGCCTGGCACGCCCCACGCGCCCTGCCATTTGGTGGTTCTCACCAGCAGCACCCGGCCATCTGGCCCCCACACCAACGCACCCACACACACCAGCGGCCTTTCCATGCTGCTTAGGGTAGCCGCATTGGTGGGGCGGTCTGTCGGCAATGTGGCTATCTGGGGCTAGGTCTAAGGGTTTAAGGGTCTAATACCAAATTGCGATGATTCGTGAGAATCATCCGAGCGGAGCGAGTGGCAAAGAGTACGAGCTGGCAGCGATGGACGAACATCCAGTGCCCTTACGGATGTTCGGGAATCAGAGCAGGTTCGTATGGGGGGGTTCAGTTGCTGGGTGGCCCCTTTCTCACAGAGGAATGGCGTGAGTGAGCGCAGAGGCTTGCCCTTGCGCCCTTCCTTAGCCCCTCAGCCTCTTGACCCTTAGTAAAACCTGACCGCCTACCCCACCCGCCCCCGCCGACGCATCACCCGGCGTTCCAGCGTTGTTACACCTAGATACAGCGCCACACCTAGCAAGATCAGGAGGGCAATGGCCGCAAACTGCCGGGGCGTCTGGTAGTAGGCCCGCGCCTGATTGACCAGAAAGCCCAGCCCCGGCTTCTGGTTGCTCACAAATTCCCAGACCACCGCGCCGATCAGGGCGAGGCTCAGCGAGAGGCGCAGGCCGCCTAGCATCACGGGCAGGGCTCCGGGCAATTCTAGGCGGGTCAGGCGTTGCCAGAAGTTGGCCCGCAGGCTCAGAAACAGTTCCTGATAGGTGCGGTCTACCTCGCGTACGCCGACAATGGTGGCGATCATGATGGGATACAAGGCGCTGAGGGCGCTGACCAGCACGGCGGGAATGAGGGTAAAGCCGAACCAGGTGATCAGCAGCGGGGCCAGCACCACGATGGGTGTACTTTGCGAGGCGATGACATACGGACTGAGCAGCCGCTCCAGACCGGGCCGTTTGCCCAGCGGATAGCCGATCAGAATGCCCGCTACGCCGCCCACCAACGCCCCGAGCAGAGCAATTCGGGCCGTGCCCCACGTCGCTTCGGCAAATTCGGCGGGTGTTTTGAGAAGCTCGCCCCAGACATGCGCGGGCGCGGGCAGCAGCAGCGGCACCCCGATGGCGCGGGCCGCGATTTCCCACACCAGCAGGCCCACCAGCAGCGCGGCGGCGGGTGCCCAGGGAAAACGGGGTTTGGGTGGTGGGCGCTCGGCGCGAATCCGGGTGCTGTCTCCGGTGCCCAGCAAGTCGCGCAGGCGGCCCTCTGTGGCAGTGGGGGCGGGCGGCACGGCTTTGATGCGGGTGTCCAGAATATCCACGATGCGCCCATCCCTGAGCACGGCCACCCGGTCAGCCAGTGTGGCGGCCTCGCGGATGGAATGCGTGACCAGCACGGTGGTGCGGCCCGTTTTCTCGTGCAGATGGCGCAATTCGGCGTTGAAGCGTTCTCGTACCAGTGCGTCCAGGGCGGCAAACGGTTCGTCCAGCAGCAGCACATCGCCGCTCTGGGCCAACGCCCGTGCCAGCGCCACCCGCGCCCGCATGCCGCCCGACAACTGCGCCGGAAAATAGTCGGCGTAGGCGTCCATGCCCACCAGATGCAGGGCTTCGCGGGCGCTGAGGCCGCCCTCCTTGCCCAAGTCTCCCACGCCCAGATCGTGCGGTAACTGCACATTCCGCAGCGCAGAACGCCAGGGCAGCAATCGGTAATCCTGAAAGACCAGGGCAGGGGCCGACGACACCTCGACCCGCCCGGATTGCGGCTTCAGCAGGCCCGCGATCACGCGCAGCAGGGTACTTTTGCCGCCACCGCTGGGGCCGATGATTGCCAGAAACTCGCCGCGCCGCACATCCAGCGTGACGCCCGACAGCACAGTTTCGCCGCCGAGGCGCACGGTCACATCCTCTAGCTGAATGGGTGCGGTGTCGGTAGACACTGTGTGGCTGGATGGGAACGCGGACACGCTCATGCCTTCCTCGGCTTGCCCAACGTATTGACCAAAATCACGCCCGCAATGGAAATCGCGCCGCCCACCAGACTGATAACTCCAGGCACCTCATTCAGCCACAGCCAGCCGATCAGGATGGCCAGCACCGGGCTGACATACAGGAACGACGCGGTGGTATTGGCCCCCACCCGCGACAGCGCAAACGACCAAGTGATATAGGCCAGCGCCGCCGGAAACAGCCCGATGTAAATGACGGCCACATGCGCGGCCAGCGGTGCGCGGGCCAACTCGGAGCCGAATCCGGGCAGGAAGATCAGCATGGGAATGGTGCCCAGCATCAGTGACCAGACCGTAAAGTGCAGCGGTTTCATGCGGGCCAGCAGGGGTTTCTGGAACACGAAATACAGGCTGGTAAACAGCGCGGCGGCCAGAATCAGCAGGGCGCCCTGCGTAAAGTTCACGCTTTCGCCCTTGCCCAGCACGATCAGGGCCACGCCCGAAAAGCTGATCAGGGTGCCGATCCAGCCCACCAGATTCAGCCGCTCGTTGCCGAAACGGGTCGCCAAGAGTGCCGTGATGACTGGCCCCGCCGCAATAATCAGGCTGGCGGTTCCGGCGGGCACGCTGACTTCTCCGTAATTCAGGCAGATGTGGTACAGCGTGATGCCCGAAAAACTGAGCAGGGCGATGCGGGCCAGATCAGGCAGGGGCGGCAGCGGAATGCGCGTGAATAGCGCGAATATGCCCAGTGCAGCACTGGCGACCAAGAAGCGGTACAGCGTGAGATGCCCCGGCGAAAACGCCTCCAGCCCTGCGCGAATGCCCGCAAACGACGACGCCCAGAACACGATGGTGACCAGAATGGCGGCCAACGACAACGAATCCAGGGCCGGAGACGGACGAGCAGGAGCAGTGGGCGGCACGGGAACAGTCACGGCGTCAGCCTAGAGCATAGGCGCAAATCCGGGGGCAGCGGGCGTTCCGGTTGGGGGGACGAGCCAGTTGATTGGACATGTGGGGGCGGCTGCGTAAGCACCTCATCAATGCCGCCCCCATCCGACGCGCCGCCGCACGCGCCAGACTGCCAAGACCACCAACTCAAACAGCACGATTTCAAGCAACACATAGGAGGCACCACTCATGGGCGAAGGCAAACCGAGCAGCACCCCAAGCACCACCAGCAGCACTCCCGAGACGATGGAGAATCACACCGGAAACGCCACCAGCACGCACGGGGCCAACACCAACCTGGATCCCAGCATGCAGGGCGGCGCGGGCACGGCGGCAGATGCGGCGGCCACCGAGAACGTGGTCGAGCAGCACCAGCAGGGCTTGCCCACCGGAATCGCGGGCCAGAGCGACCCCGCCAAGCAGATGGACAACAGCGGCATGCTGAACCCGACCGGAGAGGGCAGCGACGCCGATCAGATGGGGGCCAGTGGCGTAGACCGCAATTCCGACACGTAAACCAGGCCTTCATCTGCCCCCCTTTTGGCGGACGGTTGTAGGCGGGCGGCGGCGGTAAACTGCGGAGCGATGTCTGGTTCCTGCACGCCCCCGGTTCTTCACTCTCGGTTTGCCTCCTCTCCCGTGACCTGCCTATGAGCAACGGCACGGACGGCAAACCGAAAAACAGCGCCCTCACGATGGCCCTGACCACCGCCCAAAAAGGTCGGAGCGCGGCGCGTGGGGCCTTACTGTGGGGTTACGAACAGCGTCTGGCACGCGAAGTGAAGGCGCATGGCAAGCTGCCGCGTCATCTGGGCCTGATCTTGGATGGCAACCGCCGTTTTGCCCGCGCCGCCGGAGTTCAGCGCGAGGTGGGGCATTCCTTCGGGGCCGACAAAGCCCATGAAGTGCTGCAATGGTGCCTGGAGTTGGGCATTCCCGCCGCCACCATCTGGGTACTAAGCACCGACAACGCCGGGCGCGACGCAGAAGAACTGGCTCATATTCTGAGTCTGCTGGAGCGAGAGGCCCGCAACCTCGCTACAGACCCGCGCATTCACGCCAACCGCGTGCGTGTGCGGGCCATCGGGCAGCACCACGCGTTCCCGGCGCAGGTGCTGGACGCCCTGAAAGACCTGGAAGAAAAAACCGCTGGCTACGACGGCATGCGCCTGAATATCGCGGTGGGCTACGGGGGCCGGGAAGAGATCGTGGACGCCGTGAAGTTGCACCTGCAAGCACAGGCCGCAGCTGGACTGACGCTGGAGCAGGCCGCCGACGCTCTGGAGCCGGATCACATCAGTGCCCATCTGTACACCGCCGACACGCCCGACCCCGATTTTATTATTCGTACCAGCGGTGAGATCCGGCTGTCGGGCTTTATGCTCTGGCAGAGTGTATACAGCGAATATTACTTTTGCGACGTGTACTGGCCGGGGTTCAGGCGCGTGGATTTCCTGCGTGCCCTGCGCGATTTTCAGGGGCGGGAACGGCGGTTTGGGCGCTGAATAGAGGTATTGAGACGGGAGCAACGTGGCCCTGCTCAGTCCCCCACACCACCCACCGGTTTCTGCCCCAGCGTGCCTGCCCGCTGTGCCGGACGGTATAACCCCAGATAAATAGCCAGCACACTGCCCGCGTACATGGTCAGTGTCCACCCGAACAGCACGTTGAAGGCGACACTAAAGGGCAATGCCCCGCGCACCACGCCTGCCAGAATGCTGCTGATGGCCCAGCCCATGTCCCAGGCAATCACGTTGACGGCGGAATACAGCGGGCGGTCTCTTTCGCTCAGAACCGTCATGGCGTGCGCGGAATAGACCGGGCCGGCCGCGTTCATCAGTGCGCCGCGTGTAAACAGGGCCACCGTGACCATCCACAGTTCGGGGGCAAATCCCAGCAGGGCCAGAAACGGCAAACTGCTGGCCTGCACCACCAGCACGGCCCGCAGCGGCCCCAAACGGCGCACCACCCACGGCTGAATCAGGGCAGTGGCGGCAGTGGCAAGGCTGGCCCACGCGAACAGCGTGCCGAGACTGGCATAGCTGATATTGAATTTGCCCTCGATAAACACGTTCAGAAAGGGAATGGTGGCCCCCGCACCCAGCCCGACCAGCACGTTGGGTGTGACCAGGCGGGTCATGGTGCGGCGGTCTTGCACGGCGAGGGTACGGCCCCCCGGCTCCGGTGTGTGGTTGCCTGCCCGCAGACTGAGCACCGGAATCAGGCCCAGCGCTTGCAACCCTGCAGCCACCAACAATGCCGCCCGCAACGCGCCCAGTCCATCGGCCTCGGTTCCGGTGCTGACCGCGTACAGGTCGGGAATGCGCCCGCCCAGCAGGTTGCCCAAAAAGCCCGCTCCGGTCATCAGGGCGCTCTGTACGCTAAACAGCGTGACGCGGCTTTGCGGCGTGGAGTGCGCGGCCATAAAGGGCGACCCGGCCACCACCAGCGCCGCCGTGCCCGCGCCCTGCACCACTGCGCCGATCACCGCCATCAGTGGGCCGGATGCCGAGGCCAGCACCACCGCCCCCACCAACCCCAACACGCTGCCCAGTTGCAGGGCGCGGGCATTGCCGATCCGCCGCGCTAGCCCTGCCGCCGGAAGCGCCAACAAGGCCAGAGTGAGGGCGGGCAACGCATTCAGAACGCCCTGCCACTGCGCCCCCAGCCCCAATTCCCGCAGGTAAAAATTGAGGAACAGCGCCGCAAAAGCCTGAGAAATGCCGAAGCTGAAGCTGGCGGCCAAAAACAGCCACACCTGATTGGAAAAACGGACTTTCATAGGGTTGATCCAACGTAAAGGACGCCCACTTTGGGGCAAAAGTCGCGCATGGGGCAGGCGGGGCAATCCGGTTTGCGGGCCGTGCACACGCGCCGCCCGTGCAAAATCAGCGCGTGGTGTAAGAATACCCAGCGGTCACGCGGAAACAGCCGCCCCAGATCGGCCTCTACCTTGTCGGGGTTGGTCTGCACGCTCAGACCCAGACGCCGCGCCAGCCGTCCTACATGGGTATCCACGGCAATGGCGGGGTAGCCGTAGGCGTTACTGAGGACGACATTGGCCGTTTTGCGCCCCGCTCCCGGCAACGCCACCACCGCCTCGAAGTCGTTGGGCACCTCGCCGCCGTGCCGCTCCAGCAGCAAGCGGGCCAGCGCCGCCAAGTTTCGTGCCTTGCCCCGGTACAGTCCGATGGTGCGAATCAGCGGTTCCAGATCGGCGGGTTCGGCCAAGCTCATGGCCTGCGCGTCGGGGTAGCGGGCAAACAGGGCGGGCGTGGCGGCATTCACGCTCACGTCGGTGGCCTGTGCGCTCAGAACAGTCGCCACCAACAGTTCAAAAGGGCTGGAGAAATTCAGCTCGGTGCGGGCATCGGGATACACCATGTGCAGCGTCGCCAACACCTGCGGAGCGCGGCCTTTGGCCCCGGCGGGTAGCCGCGCCGCAGCTTTGGCTTTAGGAACGGAGGGGCGGGAAGGCGGCACAGTCACACCTTTTAACCTACACCCGCGCACCGGGAGCTGTCCGCGCAAGTCAGACGGGGAATGTTCATGGTTGGCGTGGGAGGAAGATCTAAGGGTCTAGGGTCTCCGGTGCTGGGGCGGGTGCATACCGCGTTTGATAAGACGGTGAAGGACAGAATTTCAAACGCTGTGGCTAGCCGTCACTCGGTTCTGTGAAACCAGAACTCAGCCACTCGCACACACTTCCGGCCAGATACAGGCTGCCTGCCACCAACAGCGTGCCGCCCGCCGGGGTGAGGGCCAACGCCCGCGCCAACGCCCGAGCGGAGTCATGGATGCCCTCACCGCCGTACTGCTCGGCCAATTCTTGCGGCGAAGTGGCGAGGTCGCCGGGGGCCGTGAATACGCGCACCGGGGCCACCGCCAGCAGCGGCGCAAGCGTGGCAGCGGTGTCTTTGCGGGCCAGATTGCCGAACAGCAGCACGTCGGCACGCGGCACGGCGGCGGCGAGGGCGTGGGTAGCGTGCGGGTTATGTGCGCCGTCTATCAGCACCGTTTTGCCTTCCAGCCCGAACTGTTCCAAGCGGGCCGGATGAGGGGCGGCAAGGGCGGCTTCTGCCCCGGCTTCATATCCCAGCAGGCGCAATGTTGCCAAAGCCAAAGCCGCGTTGCTGTGCTGGTGTGCCCCCAACAGCGCCGGAGCGTGCGGCAGCGCAAACAGGGTAGGATGCGTGGTGGGCGTGTAAAGCGGTGCATTCTGCTCCTCACACACGTCACGGATGACTTCTAGAGCTTCTCCGGAGGCGGTGGTCAGCAGCGGCACGCCGGGGCGGGCGGCCAGCGCCTTGTCGCGGGCGATCTGGGCCACTGTTGCTCCCAGCACACCCACATGATCGAGGGCCACGTTGGTCAGCGCCACCGCCGATACGTTGTGTAGCGCCTGCGTCGCGTCACTCACGCCGCCTACGCCCGCTTCCATCACAGCCACGCGCACGCCTGTTTCGGCAAAGACGGTGCAGGCCAGCAAGAGCGACAGGTCAAAAAACGCGCCGTCCCAGCTTTCCCGCCGCGCCAGCCGGATAAAGGCCGCCACCCGCGCCGGGGCCACTTCCTGCCCGTTCACGCGCACCCGTTCCTCGAACCGGATCAGGTGGGGGCTGGTAAAGCGGCCTGCAGGCACGCCCGCTGAGATCAGTCCGGCTTCCAGCATGGCGCAGGTGCTACCCTTGCCGTTGGTGCCCACCACCCGAACAGAGGTGAATGCGGCGTCGGGCGAGCCTTGAGCGTCCAGCAGCGCCCGCGCCACTTCTGGCCCCCGCGTGCGCCCATTGCGGGTGCGGGCATAGAACCAGTCGTAATCGGGCAAGTCGGGATCGGCTAGAGCGTCCATCACCCCGACTGTAGCGGGTCTGAGCCGTCCTGCGAACTCTGCACCCCGACATTCAGGCCGATTCCGCGTTCCCAACGCGCCCTGGCCCGCCCACCTCCAGACAGATGCTTTAGGATGCCCCCTGACATGGACACGGCAACCGGGACAGAGGGCACAGAGCAATTGGAAGGGCAGCACACTGAACCGCAGACTGGGCCACAGGTGGGCGTGGTCATGGGCAGCCGCAGCGATTTTGACACCATGCAGGGCGCTCTGGACACCCTGGCGGCGCTGGGCGTGGGCTACGAGGTGCGCGTGCTGAGCGCCCACCGCACGCCCGGGCTGCTGCCCACCTACGCGGCGCGGGCCGAGCGCCTGAACCTGACCTGCATCATTGCGGGGGCGGGCGGCGCGGCGCATCTGCCCGGTATGCTGGCGGCGTTTACGCGGGTGCCAGTGCTGGGCGTGCCGGTGCAGTCGCGTGCCTTCAGCGGCCAGGACAGCCTGCTGAGCATCGTGCAGATGCCCGCCGGGATTCCAGTCGCCACCTTTGCGATTGGCGTGGCGGGGGCCAAAAACGCTGCCCTGTTCGCCGCTGCGATGCTGGCCGGAACCGATTCGGGCGTGCGGGATCGCCTGCAAGCTTACCGCGACGCCCAGACGCGGGCGGTACTGGACGACCCCTGGTTTGAAGGCCACCCACAGGCGGGGGAAGCGTGAGAGAGGGGCTGACTCTGGGCATCCTCGGCGGTGGCCAACTGGCCCAGATGCTGGCCCTCGCCGCCCTGCCGCTGGGTGTGCGCGTGGTGGTGCTGGAACCCGACCCCAACGCCCCCGCCCGCCTCTGCGCTGAACATTTGCACGCCGCCTACACCGATGCCGAGGGCCTGGCAAGGCTGGCCGAATGCAGCGCCGTGACGCTGGAATTTGAAAACGTGCCCACCGAGGCGTTAGAAGCCCTGGCCGGACAGATTCCGGTGCGTCCGGGTGCGGCATTGCTGGAACGCACCAAGCACCGTGCCCGCGAAAAAGAGGCGCTGCGGGCGGCGGGCGTGCAAACCGCCCCGTTTGTGGTCATCGAATCCGACGCCGATCTGCAAGGTGCATTGGCGACGGTGGGTGGGCGCGGCATCCTGAAAACGTCCGAACTAGGCTACGACGGGAAGGGTCAGGCGCGGGTGAATACAGACGCGGAATTGAGCGAAGCATGGGCGGAAACGAATGGCGCGGCCTGCGTGCTGGAAGGCCTGGTTGCCTTTGTGCGAGAGGTCAGCCTCAGCGTGGCCCGCACCGCTGCCGGGCAGGTGGCGTTTGGCCCCCTCATCGAAAATGTCCACCGAGACGGCATTCTCCGCACCAGTGTTTTTCCGGCCACAGGTGCGGCGACGCTGGAACCGCTGGCCCGTGAGTTGGCCCGCGCCTGTGCCGAGGCTTGGGCGTTAGAAGGCCTAATGACGCTGGAATTCTTCGTGCTGGAAGGTGGAGAGCTTCTCGTGAACGAGGTGGCTCCCCGCGTGCACAACAGCGGCCACCTGACCCAGGACGGCGGCGGCCTCAGCCAATTTGAAGCACAGGTACGGGCCGTGCTGGGTCTCCCGCTTACCGACTGGCGGCCCCTGCACCCCACCGCCATGGTGAATATCGTGGGAAGGGACTATGTGGAGGGCCAATCTCTGGATCCCGACTGGGACGCTATAGATGCCCTGCCCGGTACGCATCTGCACCTGTACCACAAGACGTGGCGGGCGGGCCGTAAGCTGGGGCATGTGAATCTGGTGGCGGCAGATGCCGGAGCGTTGGCGGCGCGGTTGGCGGAGTTGGAGGGGCTGATTCCTTAACCTTTTCTCCCGGCCCCCCGACAGTTAAATGCCGCCCCAAGCGGGCCTCACGCCGCGTCAGCTGCTCGGCCTCAGCATCAGGGATATATGACACGCCTGCCCTTCTTTCTGACCCTCGGCCTGTGCCCTGTTTATATGAGCGCAGGGGCCTCAGCTCAGGCTGCCGACGCTCCATTCAAATTGATTTTGCGTGCTACAGAGCAAAAGATTCATAAGGGCGAAGTCAAGAACGCCAGCATCGTCAAATCTTGGAAATTGCCCGTCGCCGGAGTTGCGACCAGCAGGAAAAACGGCAAGGTCAGCACCACGCTCAGCCCCGTGCTGGACAAGATGTTTGACCAGATCAATGCCCGCGCTCCCCGCCCGGCCAGCTTCCGGAACGTGGGCGGCTCGTGGGTGGCGACCCAGCAAACTGGATGGATTGCCGACAAGGACGCCACCAAATCCAACCTGCTGAAGGCGATTATGGCGGGCAAAGACAGTGCCGAAGTGGTGTTTAAGGCCGTGGTGCCCGAACGCAGCGTGAAAGTACTCGCCGGGCGCGGGGTGCTACGGCATGTGGCGAGCGGCAGCAGCAGCTACAAGGGCAGTCCCGATTTCCGTGTCAAGAACGTACTGGTAGGAGCCAGCAAACTCGACAATTTCTTCATCGCGCCGGATCATGAGTTCAATTTCAATGAGGAAATCGGTCAGATCGACGCCAGCACCGGGTTCGTGAAGGGCTTCGTCATCAGCGGTGGCACCCTGACCAAAGAGGACGGCGGCGGCATCTGTCAGGTCAGCACCACCATTTTCAGGGCGCTGTATCAGGCAGGTTTGCCGATTACCGAGCGCCACGAACACAGCCACCGCGTGTCCTATTACGACCCCGTGGGCTACGAGGCCACCGTGTACGCGCCCAGCAAGAACCTGCGAATGAAGAACGACACGGGCAAGCACCTGTTCATTCAGGCCGCGTGGGACACCAAGGCCCAGACCCTGCGTTTCGACGTGTTCGGGGCCAACACAGGGCGCACAGTTGCCGTCAGCAAACCCGTGATCAGCAACTTCAAAGCGCCCGCCAACCCCAGTTACAGCCCCGATGACCGCGTGGCGGTGGGCAGCCGCCGCCTGCTGGATACGCCGATGCAGGGCATGACCAGCCTGATCACCCGCACCATCAAATCACCTAGCGGGGCCGTGCTGAGCAAAGACACCCTAAAAAGCGTGTACAACCCGTGGGGCGCGGTGTACGGCGTGAATCCGAAGGACGGAAGGCTGTAAGCAGAATCAAACAGAGGGTGGATCGTGGATGAAGGCTTGTGTGCCCTTCCCACGATCCACCCTCTACGCTCAGGAACTCACTTCACAGTTTCTGAAATCGTCTCCGCCAACGCCTTCACTCCGCGCGCTATCTGCTCTGGTGTGGCGTTGCTGTAGCTGAGGCGCATGGTGTTCTGGCCGCCGCCCAGCGCAAAAAACGAAGCGCCGGGCACGAAGGCCACTTTGCGCTCCACGGCGCGGGCCAGCATCGGCAGGGTGTCCACGCCTTCTGGCAGCGTGACCCACAGGAACATGCCGCCCTGCGGAACCGTGTGGTGTACGCTCGCTGGAAACTGCGCCTTGATGTGCCGGGTCATGTCCTGTGCGCGTTCGCCGTAGGCCTTGCGAATCAGTTCGATCTGGCGGGGCAGCACGGTGGGCAGCAGTTCGGTCACGATCATCTGATTCAGCGTGGGCGTATGAAGGTCTGCGCCCTGCTTGGCCTGCACCAGCTTTTCTATGATCGGCTGGGCGGCCTGCACCCACGCGTCACGCAGGCCGGGCACCAGCGTTTTGCTGAAGCTGCCACTGTAAATAATGTGGCTGTGGTCGGGGTCGCCGCCCACCCGGTCTAGCGCGATCTGATACAGGCTGGGCGCGGGTTCGCCCGAAAAGCGCAACTGGCCGTAGGGATCGTCCTCGATGACCAGCAGGCCGTGTTCGGCGGTCAGGTTCACGAGGCGCTCGCGGCGCTCCTTGCTGAGGGTGCGCCCGGTAGGGTTCTGGAAATTGGGGATGGCGTACAGCAGTTTGGCCCGCTTGCCGCTTGCCTTCAGTCCCTGGAGTAGCCCTTCCAGCGCGTCTACGTCAATGCCTTCCTCGTCGGTGGGCATTTCCATGTACTGCGGGCCATACGGCTGGAAGGATTGCAGCGCCCCCAGATACGTCGGGCTTTCGACCAGCACGATGTCGCCCTCGGAGATCAGGATTTTGCCCAGCAAATCTAGCCCCTGCTGGCTGCCCGTCATGATCTGCACATGCCCCGGCGTGATGCCTGCACGCTCGGCCAAAAACTGGCGCAGGGGCAGGTGGCCTTCGGTGGTGCTGTATTGCAGGGCCGCCGCGCCGTAGCGGGTCATCACGGCGTCCATTGCAGCCCGCACGTCATCTAGCGGAAACAGTTCGGGGGCAGGTAGGCCGCCCGCAAAGCTGATCACATCGGGTTCCTGCGTAATTTTCAGAATCTCGCGGATCGCGCTGGCCGTCATCTTGCGGGCACGGTCACTCAGCATGGCAGTGAAATCCAGCGGAGCGGTAGTCGGCGTGGGCACAGATGGAGGCACAGTCGCGGTCATGCCCTCTATCGTAGCGCCCCGGCAGGCTGGCCGTCTGTGCGGAGTCCGGGTGCAGTGGCGGGAAAAGGCGCGGCTGTCTGAGTGGGGTGGACGCCGCACCTTTTCTCTTGAACGCAGTCCAAATCTCTAAGTGGGCTGGTCAAGTCGCACACAGGCCAGCTTAAGGCGGTTACAGTGCTAGCCGTACAGTGTTGGTGAGTACATTCGGGCCGGGCGTTCTCTTTGCTCAGACCAGGCCCAGATGAAGTTTCCGCTCAAGTTCATTCAGGCCACTCCCGGCCACCTTCAGGAGGCACCACCATGCTCGTTACCGGTTCAGACATTCTCGTTCCCGCCCGCGCAGGCAAGTACGGCGTGGCATCGTTCAACACCAACAACATGGAAATTACGCAGGCGATCATTCACACCGCCGAAAAGCTGCGCTCGCCCGTGATGGTTCAGATGAGCGAGGGGGCCATCAAGTACGGCGGCCAGGATCTCGCCAACATCGTCAAGGATCTGGCGACCCGCGCCTCCGTGCCCGTCGCCCTGCACCTCGATCACGGTTCCTCCTACGAGTCGGCCCTCAACGCCATTCGCATGGGCTTTACCTCCATCATGATCGACGCTTCTCACCACTCCTTTGAAGGTAACGTGCGCGAAACCCGCCGCGTCGTGGAAGCCGCGCACGCCATGGGGATCAGCGTGGAGTCGGAACTCGGGCGCTTGGGCGGCATCGAAGAACATATCGTCGTAGACGAAAAAGACGCCTTCCTGACCGATCCCGAAGAAGCCGTGCAGTTTATCGAGCAGACCGGAACCGATTACCTCGCCATCGCCATCGGCACCAGCCACGGCGCGTTTAAGGGCAAGGGCCGCCCCTACATCGACCATGCCCGCATCGAAAAGATTGCCAGCCTGACGGGAATTCCTCTGGTGGCACACGGCAGCAGCGGTGTGCCAGCCGACATTATCGAGCGCTTCCGGGCAGCGGGCGGCGTTATCGGAGAGGCAGCGGGCATCGCCGACGAAGATCTTCAGAAAGCCACGCAGCACGGCATCGCCAAAGTGAACGTTGATACTGACTTGCGCCTTGCCAGCACGGTGGGCATCCGCGAAGCCCTGGCCGCCAACGCCAAGGAATTCGACCCCCGCAAAATCTTCGGCCCCGCCCGCGACGTGATGAGCCAGGTCATCGAGCACAAAATGCGCGTGCTGGGTAGCGTCGGCAAGGCGTAAGCGCACCAATAAGAGAGGTGGGGCGGGCCGGTGGGTTTAGCCCCTTTCCCCCCAGAAGGACACCCCAACGGGTCTGGTTTCCGTACAATTCCCGGCCAGCTATCCCCTTTCCCGCTCGCTCTGCTCTGCTTCGCAGATTTGCAAGTCGGAGTGAATCCCGTGTGTATGGGATTCACTCCGAGTCTGAGGGGTGCGTCAGGCTGGCGCGGGAGAATTCTCACCCACGCGGCTTATTCTGGCGGTTGGCATGAAGGCCGCCCGCCCCCTCCTTCCTTTCCTCCTGACCAGTCTGGTGGCCGTGGTTGCCCACGCCGCTACCACGCAGGGGTCAACGCCGCTGCCCGCTGGGTGGCAGGCCAAACTTGCTTCACTTTTACCACAGGCCGGACAGGCGACCCAGATTCTGGAGCGCCGTTCGAGCCTGTCGCTGTTTGAACTCCAGCGCCGCGTGACCAACGTAGGCGGCAGTCCCGATGCCCTGCGGACGGTCATCGTAACTGTGTCGCAGGGCAAAGCGCCTGCCTACGATGCACGCCTCGGCATTACACAGGATGAATTCAAGCGCTACCTGGTGTTTCAGCAGTCGCTCGCACCCAGCGGCAAAAGCCTGAAATTACCGGTGACCCGAGACAATGGCCGCCTGACTTTTGGCGACACGGCGGGCATGAACGGGGTGCTAAGAGGCGTGAGCATTGACCTCAAAACGGGTGAACTGCGCGTAAGAGAAGGTTTCAGCGCTCGCCCCAACGCCGTGACGCCCAGCAGCAGCAGCGCAGACCGGCTGGATGTCAAGCTGGGCTACCAGTGGAATTTAAGGGCCAACGATCCAGTGACCCAAAACGGTATTCGTGGTCAATTCACACTGCTGCTGCTGAACAGTGGGCAGATTATTTTGAGTTATGACCGGTTCAGTATGTTCAAGGGCAGCCTCAATGAGGGCGAATTGATCTTGGGCTATACGCGCTGATTGGGACGCCTGTGCGCTATGGGAAGTTCGGGAGGCGTGTTGCTTGGTGAAACTACGCTTTGGCCGAGCCTTAAAATCTCTGTGCTCCTGCACTTGGCACTACAACAGGGGACCCCTCCGCCCCGCGCACCCGCGCACTTTCCTTCATGTTCCCCGTCTGCCTTCCCCATTTGCCTGATGAGTCTCTGACCTCACCTCAAGGGTTCCTCATGACTGCTTCAGGGGGCGTCACGTCCGGGCCGTTAGGCTGCAATCATGAATAAGTTGACCCGAATGATGATGCTCGGCACGGCCCTTGCTGTAGGCGGCGTTTCTACAGCAGAGGCGGCGGGCCTGTCTCCGACGTTGCTGGCCCGTGCCAAAAAAGGCGACCAGACCCAAGTGGGCGTCATCGTGCGCTTCAAGGTCGTGAACGACGCACGGGGCCGCGCCCTGTTCAAGAACCTGCGCGGCCAGTTGGGAGCCAAAATTGCCCAACTTGGCCCTGCTGCTGGGTTCCTGAATCAGGCCATCGCGTCGGGCCGGGCCACCCAACTGTGGCTTGACCAGAGTGTGTACCTGCCCATGACCCCAGTGCAGGCACGCCAGTTGGCCCTGTTGCCCTTCGTGTCAGACGTGTTCGAGAACTTTAAAGTTCAGATTCCCAAGGCCGTGGCTCTCAGCGCTGCTTCCGCGCCTGCGGGCACGCCCTGGCATCTTCAGAGCATCGGTGCACCGCAGGCCTGGGCCGCCGGATTCAAGGGTCAGGGCATCCGCATCGGGCACCTCGACAGCGGCGTAGATCCATCTCACCCGCAACTGAACGGCAAGATTTCCGCCTTCGCCGAATTTAATGCCGAGGGTGACCGCATTGGTACGCAAGCACGCGATTCCTCTAACCACGGCACGCACACGGCGGGCCTGCTGGTGGGCGACACGGTGGGCGTGGCCCCCAGCGCCAAAATTATCAGTGCGCTGGTGCTCCCCAACAACGAGGGCACATTTGCACAGGTGATCGCGGGCATGCAGTACGTCCTCGACCCCGACAACAACGCCGACACCGATGATGGAGCCGACGTGGTGAACATGAGCCTCGGCATTCCCGGCACCTTCGATGAATTCATCGTGCCTGTGCAGAACATGATCAAGGCGGGCGTGGTTCCGGTGTTCGCCATCGGGAACTTTGGCCCCGCCAGCGGCAGCACGGGCAGCCCCGGCAACCTCCCCGACGCGGTGGGTGTGGGCGCAGTCGACCAGAATGGCCAGGTCGCCAGCTTCAGCAGCCGTGGCCCGGTGGCGTGGCAGGGCGCGATCAACGGCGTGTTCATCAAGCCAGATATTGCCGCCCCCGGAGTCGCCATTACCAGCGCCTTCCCCAACGGACAGTACGGCGCACTCAGCGGGTCTTCTCAGGCCAGTCCCATTGCGGCGGGCGCGGTGGCCGTGATGCTGAGCGCCAAACCCGGCACGGGCGTAGACGCAGTTAAAAACGCCCTGTACACCAGCGCCAGCAACGCGGGTAGCAAGAACAACAACGTGGGCTACGGCGTCATCAGTGTGCCCGGTGCACTGGGCAAACTGGGCGTGAACGTGGGCGCTCCTGCACCGGCTCCCACGCCTACGCCGACCCCAACGCCGACCCCCACCCCCACGCCAACTCCGACCCCCACCCCGACGCCTACCCCGCCCGCAGCCGCCCCCACTGGGCCTGCCGGATACACCCTCTGCGCTATCGAAGGTTCCAAGTGCAACTTCAGCGGCCAGAAAGACGCGGCGTTCGGCAACAACGGCAAATACATCACGGGAGTCGCCACCGACGGCTTCAACTGCACGGTGGCCGAGTGGGGCACTGACCCCCTGGTAGGCGTTCGCAAGGGCTGCTTCATCAAAGACCGCCCCGGTACGGCCCCCGCTCCCACGCCTGCCCCGACCCCGGCTCCTGCACCCGCACCCAGTGGCGGCGGCAAGAAGCCCACAGTCCTGCTTGTCGATGACGATATGGGTCAAGGCGCTGATGTCACGGGGGCCCTGCGCGACGCGATCAAGGCCAATGCAGCCTCTGCCTTCCTCTGGAATACCCAGACGCTGGGAGCCATTCCCCTCAGCGAAATGAAGAGTTATGACGTGGTGGTGTGGGCCACGGGTGAGCAGTACCAGAACACCCTGACCGCCGCCGACCAGAACACCCTGCGCCAGTACCTCGCAGGCGGCGGCAAGTTGCTGCTGACTGGCCAGGACGTGGGCTACGACATCGGGGGCAGCGACTTTTACCGCACGACCCTGAAAACCCGCTTTGTGGCCGACAGCAGCGGCACGCCCAAGTTCGTGACCACCGGAGCCTTTGGCAGCACCGCCTTTACCCTGAACGCTCAGGGCAGCGCCGCCAACCAGTTCTACCCCGACGTGATTGCCGACCTGAACGGCAGCAGCACCGTAGCAGGCTGGGGAACCGCTGGAGCGACCGCCGGAACCATTACCGCCCAGAGCATCCGCGTCGACCAGAACCGCACCCGCGCCACCCAGAAGGTGCAAGACCCCCGTGGACTCGTAGAAAAACTGGCAGCCAACATCATCGGCGGCATTTTGAACCAGGTGCTCGGCGGCCAGCAGCCTACGCAGCGCCCCCGCGTGACCGCTCAGAACACCAACGAGAATGCCGGAGCCATCGTCATCAACAATGCAGGCGCATACCGCACTGTGAACATGGGCTTTGGTCTGGAAGGCCTGACGCCCGGCAGCCGCAGCGCCCTGATCAAGACCAGCTTCGACTGGCTGATGAAGTAATTCCGATTGAATCCCGGTTTTTGGGATTCAATCCGAGGGGAGCGAGTGGGAATGGATACGGAGTCCGGGAATTGGACGGAATCCGTATAAGGGAGCACCACTCTAGGTTCATCCAAATCAGCAAGTAGAGGCCAGCCCCAGCGTTGGCCTCTGCTGTTTTTGGTTCGCGCCGCGCTGGCTGGAAGACCTGCCCTTAACCCGTTTTGAGACTGCTCTGAGCCTTCCCTTTGCGCCCGCTTCAGCCTGCCCAAGACCGCCTTTAGGTTGCTCCCATACCCTCCACTGGCCCGGAGAGTACGGTACGGGCATGACGCAACTGACCTTACGAGACATCATGACCCGTGACCTGACCACCGTAGACGGCGGCGCAACCCTGAAGGAAGTAGCCAGCCTGATGCGTGAGCAGGACATCGGCAACGTGCTGGTCATGGACGGCGAACGCCTGGTTGGAATCGTGACTGACCGCGACATCGTGATTCGGGCGGTGGCGTATGGGCACGATCTGGGCAGCGCCATTACCGACTATGCCAGCGGCAACGTGTTTACGATGGATGCCAGCAGCAACGTGCAGGACGCAGCAAAGGAAATGTCGAACCGCCAGTTGCGCCGCCTGCCGATTACCGAGGGCGGCAAAGTGGTGGGCATCGTGGCTCTGGCCGACCTCGCCACCAACGCCACAGGCCGCGCCGATGAGCAGGCGCTTCAGGGCATTAGCCAACCCACGACCTAAACCAGATACCAGAAGGGCCACTTCTCCGCTGTAGAGAAGTGGCCCTTTTTGTCGTGCCTTTACTTGTGTCCTGCTGTTGCCGTTCCCATACCCAGCGCAACGTAAATGCCGCCGGTCACGTATTTCTGCCGCCGTGCCGCCAACGGATTCCCCCGTAGGCGAGTGCCGAGGCTGCCGCCCAACAGGGCATACAGACCGTCACTGCACACAGCCAAACAGATGAACAGCAGGCCAAAGGTCAGGGTTTGCAGGGCCACCGGGCCGCGCTCCGGGTGAACGAACTGCGGCAGGAAAGCCAGAAAAAACATCGCCGTCTTGGGATTCAGCGCGTTGATCAATGCGCCTTGCCAAAACAGCTGCGACATAGATTGAACTTTGGGCAGGGGCAAGCTGCTGTCGGCAACTTCATCCCTCGCAAGCAGTGTGCGAATGCCGATGTAGATCAGGTACGCGGCCCCTAGATATTTGAGGGCGCTGAACAGCACCGCCGACGACAACACGATGGCCGATAGACCGACAGTGGCCGCCAGCACATGCACCAGCCCGCCCGTCTGGACTCCCAGTACCGACAGCAACCCTGCCCGCCGCCCCTGATGCGCCGAACGCGCCACGATGTACAGCACGGCGGGGCCAGGAATAATCAGCAGCGCGAGGGCGGCGACGGCAAACAGAGCCAGCGTGGACAGTTCAGGCATGGCGTTCAGTTATGCAGGTGCGGGGCCAAGAGTCAAGCCTCTTGCTGTGGGGTCAAGCCCCTGACCCTTCTTTGCGCAACTCCCGCAACTTCCGGTACAACTCTTTTTCCTCATCGGTCAGCGTTTTGGGCAGCGTGATGTTCAGGCGCACGTACAGGTCGCCGCGCCCGCCATCTTTTTTGGGCCAGCCCTGCCCGCGCAGACGCATGCGTTGGCCGCCGCTGCTGCCGGGGGGCACGCTCAGTTTGCCTTTGCCGTTCAGCGTTTGCACGGTAATGTCTCCGCCTAGCGCGGCCACAGGTGCAGGCACTTCGGCGTTGGTGGTCAGGTCGTCGCCGTCCAGATCAAAGCGGCCATCTTCCAGCACCCGGATGGTCAGCAGAATATCGCCGCCGCCCGGCCCTTGCCCTGCCAGCCGCAGCCGAGCGCCGTCGCGGGTGCCGGGGGGAACGCGCAGGCTCAGGCGTTTGCCGTCCACGTTGATCACTTCGTCGGAGCCAGAGAACGCCTCGGCCAGCGTGACCTGCAACTCGCCTTCCACGTTTTGCACGAATCTTCTGCCCTGAGTGCCGCCCACGCCGCCCAACAGGTCTTCCAGATTCACCTGAGCGCCGCCGGGAAAGCCTGCCCCGCCCGCACCGGGTCGCCGCCCACCCGTGCCGCCAAACAAGCCCTGAAAAAAGTCGCTGAACTGGCTGGCATCGAAACCCCCGAAATCTCCGCCCTGAAAGCCACCGCCGCTCCCGTAGCCGGGGGGAACCTGTCCGGTGTGCCCGAACTGGTCATACACCTTGCGTTTTTCGGGGTCGCTCAGTACGGCATACGCCTCGCCAATTTCCTTAAACTTCTCGCCAGAAGCCGCGTCCCCCGCATTCTTGTCGGGGTGAAACTGCTTGGCCATCTTGCGGTAAGCAGTTTTGATGTCAGCGTCGGACGCACTGCGGGACACGCCCAGCACGTCGTAATAGTCTTTGTAGGCCATGTGGGGCGTCTCCTTTTAAAGTCTGAGAGCGTCTAAGGGTGCTGTGCCTAAGGGCTAAAGGGTCGAGGGTGCTCGTGCTGTTCGAACCCTCTAGCGTTCCGGCGCGGGGGGTTCTTAGACCCTCGACCCTTAGACGTGTTGTTGTGGGAATCCCGGAGCCTACCGCCCCGTAAACCCAGCCCCGCCCAGCACCAGTTCCAGATACAGGGCCTCTACTTTGGCCCGCGCCCAGGGTGTGCGGCGCAGGAATTTCAGGCTGCTCTGCATGCTGGGGTTCAGTTCGAAGCAGCGCACGGGCACGCGGTCTGCCATACCTTCCCAGCCATAAGCGTCCACCAGCCGCTCTAGAATCTGCGCCAGCGTAACGCCGTGCATGGGGTCGGAAGGCATGGAATCAGGGGCAGTCATAGGTGGCCTCAGCCCTGCTTGCTGACCACCACGCGGGCGGGCCGCACCAAGCGGTCACCCATGCGGAAGCCCAACTGATAGACCTGCACGATCACGTCGTCGTCGTCGCCGGGAACCACTTGCAGCGCCTCGTGCCACTGGGGATCGAAGGTTTCGCCCTCGCGCCCGGTCACTTCCAGACCCAGCCCGCCGAACACGCGCAGCATGGTGGCCTGCACGGCCTGCATCCCCGGAATCAGTTTGGTGGGGTCGGCCACGCCCATGCTTACGGCGCGGTCAAGGTCGTCGTACACAGGCATCAGGCTTTCGGCGGCCTTGGCAATGCCCTGTCCCTGCGCGGCGTCCACTTCGCCCTGTAGGCGGCGGCGCTGGCTCTCGAAGTCGGCGGCAAGGCGGGCGAGGCGGCCCTTCAGGTCGGCATTTTCCTTCTCCAACTCGTCGGCCTGTTGTAGTTTCGCCATCATTTCCTGCACCTGCCCGAACATATTTTCGTCCATCCCGGGGAAGCCGCCGTCCTCATCCATCATGTCGGCACCGAGTTCCAGATCTTCTTCCATGTTGTCAGTGTCGGTTTCTGGAATATCCAGCCCGTCCATATCAATCGTCTTGGCGTCTTTCTGGGCCGCTTCGGCCTGCTTGTTATCTCTGGTGTCGTCGTTCTGGGTCATGGGTTTACCTCGTCTGCGGAACATTGGGGGTCAGTTTAGGGTGTGGCGGCATCCAATAGGGGAGAGGGTGGCGTGTAGGCCGTCCTCTCCCCGTTTCAGGTCTTGCTTTCTGGAGTGGGACGCTTGAGTGCGCCGCAGTTGACATTGCGATTTTTCGGAAAATCACCGAAAACTCTCCATTCTCACTGCGGCGCACTCTGTTCGGTACTCGCTCCGCTCGGTCAAGCTCAGGCTTGACTCCGAGAATTTCAGTCAGCCGGTTTGAAATCGGCGTCGATCACGTCGTCGTCTTTCTTGTCTTTGCCCAAGTCCACGCCGCCGCCGTCTGCTGCGGGCGCGGCCTGCTGAGCCGCCGTCATGAATGTGCGGAGTGCTTCTTCCAGGTTCTTCTGGGCGTCGGCAATCTTGGTGTCGTCATCGGTGCGGATGGCTTCTTCGGCCTCGTCGGCAGCAACCTTCAGTGCGTCTTTGGCGCTCTGCTCTGCTCCAGCGCTCTCCTCAATCTGGCTGAGGGCCTGCACGCGCAGGGAGTCGAGGTTGTTGCGCTTCTCCACCTTCTCTTTGCGAACCTTGTCGGCGGCGGCGTTCTGCTCGGCTTCCTTTACCATCTTCTCTACATCGTTCTTGTCGAGAGTCGTGGTGTTGTCGATGCGGATGCTGGCTTCCTTGCCGCTGGTCTTCTCTTTGGCCGTCACGTGCAGAATGCCGTTGGCGTCGATGTCGAAGGTCACTTCGATCTGCGGGCGTCCGGCGGCCATCGGGGGAATACCTTCGAGGTTGAAGCGGCCCAGGCTCTTGTTGTCGCTCGCCATCGGGCGCTCGCCTTGCAGCACGTTGATTTCTACGCCGGGCTGATTGTTGGCCGCCGTCGTGTAGATCTCGGTCTTCTTAGCGGGCACGGTGGTGTTGCGCGTGATCATCGGGGCGATCATGCCGCCCTTCACTTCCACGCCCAGCGTCAGCGGGGTCACGTCCACCAGCACGATGTCGCCGAGGCTACTGTCGCCCATGATGATGCCCGCCTGCACGGCAGCGCCCAGCGCCACAGCTTCGTCGGGGTTCACGGACTCGTTGGGTTCCTTGCCCGTGATGTCCTTCACGATCCGCTTGACGGCAGGAATACGGGTCGAGCCGCCCACCAAGATCACTTCGTCGATGTCGCTGGCGGTCATTTTGGCATCCGCCAACGCCTGCTCGACCGGATGACGCACGCGGCGCAGCAAATCAGCAGTCAATTCCTCAAACTTGGCGCGGGTCAGCGTGCGCTCCAGGTGCTGAGGCGTGCGCGTTTCGGGATCGAAGGTGATGAAGGGCAGGGACACGGTGGTTTCAGAGCCGCTGGACAGTTCGATCTTGGCCTTCTCTGAGGCTTCGATCAGGCGCTGCAACGCCTGCGGGTCTTTGCGGAGGTCGAAGCTGTTTTCCTTCTGAAACTCGGTGGCGAGCCAGTCCACGATGCGCTGATCGAAGTCCGCGCCGCCGAGGTGGGTGTCGCCCGAAGTCGATTTCACTTCGAACACGCCGTCGCCCAGTTCCAGAATCGTCACGTCGAAGGTGCCGCCGCCGAGGTCGAAGACCAGCACGGTTTCGTTGCCCTTGCGCTCCAGTCCGTAGGCCAGAGCTGCGGCGGTGGGCTCGTTGATGACGCGCAGCACGTTCAGGCCTGCAATTTCGCCCGCCTGCTTGGTGGCTTCACGCTGGCTGTTGTCGAAGTAGGCGGGCACGGTGATGACCACGTCCACGATTTTCTCGCCCAGTTTGGCACTGGCGTCGGCCACCAGCTTCCGCAGCACTTCCGCGCTGACCTGTTCGGGGGCGTATTCCTTGCCGTTCACGTCCACCCGCACGCTGCCGCCCGCTCCTTCTTTCACCTTAAAGGGGCTGCGGCCCGCTTCCTGAGACACTTCATCCCAGCGGCGGCCAATAAAACGCTTGATTTCAAAAATAGTCGCCTGCGGGTTCAGCGCGGCCTGACGGCGGGCAATCTGACCCACCAGACGCTCGTCGCCCTTGAACGCCACGACGCTGGGGGTCGTGCGTGCGCCCTCGGCGTTCACGATCACTTCGGGGCGTCCGCCTTCCATCACGGAAATAACGCTGTTGGTGGTTCCCAAATCGATTCCGACTGCTTTTGGCATGTATTTGACTCCTTGAATGGATAAGATTCTGCCGCTGCAAGAACAGCAGTTCTAAACTTGGATCATCATAGGGCCACAGTTGAGAACAGTCAATAGAGTTGAGTGTGGTGCGCTCAACTTCAAGACGGTATGAAGGCAGAGCCTCGGCCCGAACTTTCCCCCTTTTCTTCCATATTCACTCTGCGCTGTCGGCATAGACTGATGCATGTCGCCTGTGGTCAGCCAGCAGATGTGCAGCCCAAGCTCTCAGAGGCCGCACCCATGAAACGTCCCAACTGGATGTGGGGACTGGCGGCCAGCGTAGTGGCTTTGCTGCTGCTCATCAGTGTTGTTACGCCGCGTGGCCGGGGCACCGAACTGCCGCTCACCGAATTTACCGATGCCCTGAACAACAGTACGGTGCAGACGGCGGTGGTGTCGTTCCAGAACAATACGGCGGCCATCAGTGGCGTGCTGGACGACGGGCGTGAGTACCGCACCCGCACCGTAGCCGCTGATCCGCTGATTGCCCTGACGGCGTTGCAGTCGGCAGGCGTCAACGTGACCTACGCGCAGGCGTCCCGCATCAGCGCCCTCACGGTCATCAGTGCGCTGCTGACTTTGGCTCTCATTGGCGGCCTGATCGTGCTGCTGCTGCGTGGGCGGCAAGGCGGCGGCACCGATGCAGCCAGCCAATTTGGGAAGTCCAAAGCGGCGGTGATCGCGGAGGGCCAGATCAAGCAAACCTTTGCCGACGTGGCCGGGTGTGACGAGGCCAAGCAAGATTTACAAGAAGTCGTCGAATTCCTGCGCCACCCCGAGCGCTACCACCAACTCGGCGCACGCATCCCACACGGCGTGCTGTTGGTTGGCCCTCCCGGAAGTGGCAAGACCCTACTCGCTAAGGCTGTCGCAGGCGAAGCCAAAGTCCCCTACTACTCCATCTCCGGCTCAGACTTTGTGGAAATGTTCGTCGGCGTCGGTGCGGCCCGTGTCCGTGACCTGTTCGAGCAGGCGAGGAAGAGTGCGCCCTGCATCGTGTTCATCGACGAGATTGATGCTGTTGGACGCAAACGTGGCGTGAGTTTGCAAGGCGGGAATGACGAACGCGAACAGACGCTCAATCAACTGCTCGTCGAAATGGATGGTTTCGGCAGTGGACAGGAAGTCATTATTCTCGCGGCCACCAATAGGCCGGATGTTTTGGACGCCGCCTTACTTCGGCCCGGACGTTTTGACCGTCAAGTGGTGGTGGACGCGCCGGATGTGCGGGGGCGGGAAATGGTGCTGCGGATTCATGCCCGCAAGAAGCCGTTGGATGCCAGCGTTGATCTAGCATTGGTCGCCAGAAGAACGGCGGGGATGGTGGGGGCTGATCTCGAAAACCTGCTCAATGAAGCGGCATTGCTCGCCGCACGGGAAGGGCGCACGCGGATTACGGGGCGGGATGTGGACGAGGCGCGTGACCGGGTGCTGATGGGGCCGGAACGCCGCAGTCTCGTTGTGCGCGAAGCAGACCGCAAGGTGACCGCCTACCACGAAGTTGGACATGCCCTCGCCGCTCAACTGTTGCCCCACGCAGACAAGGCCCACAAGCTGACCGTCGTGCCGCGTGGCCGTTCTCTGGGTTCGGCCCTGTACACGCCCGAAGACCGGATGCATCACACCCGCGCTGCCCTGCTTGACCTGATTTGTGTGGCGCTGGCAGGACACGCCGCCGAAGACGTGGCCACCGGGCAAGTGACCACCGGAGCGGCCAACGATTTCCAGAAAGCGACCTCCATTGCCCGCCGCATGGTCACGGAATGGGGTATGTCGGGCGCGGGGCAACTGGCGCTCGCGCAGGACAGCAGCAACTACCTCGGCTTTGGCCCCCAGCCCAGCAACTACAGCGATCACACGGCCCAGACCATCGACACCGAAACGGCCCTGATTCTGAATTCGCAGTATGACCGCGCCCACGCCCTGCTGACCGAGCATGCCCACGTGCTGCACCGCCTGACCGACGAACTGATGATCCGCGAAAGCCTCAGCGGAGACGACGTGCGAACCGTGCTGGCAGGCGGCCTACTGCCGGAATTGGAAGCGCCGCCCATCAGCGGTGGCGACGGCCCCGCGCCCAGTGGAGAATTAACACCCGGCCCGGCGTAATTGTTCATCTGACACAAGAAAAAGCACCTGTCGTCCAGTGGGAATGACAGGTGCTTTTTCTAGTACAGCGTTTTGCAATTTAGTAGAGTTAGTTATGCCTCGCCCTCTGCTGTACAAAGTGGATTTGAGCCCTGAGCAGGAACAGACTCTCAAAGCCATCACAACGAAAGGGACCCACAAGGCGCGGGTCATGACCCGCGCTCAGATCTTGCTGATGGCCCATCGGCAACTGGGTGATCTGGCGATCAAGGAAGCCCTGGGGATCAGTGTGCAGATGGTGCAGTCGATCCGAAAACACTTCGTGCTCGGAGGGTTGGACGCGGCGCTCTATGATGCCCCGCATACCGGCCGACCCGCGAAATTTACGGGCCAGGATCGGGCGGCCATCACGGCACTGGCGTGCCGTGAGGCCCCGACAGGCCATGCCCAGTGGAGTATTCGCCTGCTGGCTGAAAAAGCCGTGGAATTGAACGTGGTGGACGGCATTGCGCCGTCCACGGTGTTCTACATCCTGAAAAAAACGCGGTCCAGCCGCACCGCAAAAGGCAGTGGTGCATCGCGCAGCTGACGGCAAAATTCCTGTGTGAGATGGAGCGTGTCCTCGACGTGTATGTCCGGCCCTACGATGAGTGCTTCCCGGTGTTGTGCTTCGATGAGCAGCCCTGTTTCCTGATCGGCGACGTGATGGCCCCGGTTCCAATGGAACCGGGACGAGTTGCAAAGCAAGATTATGAATACGAACGATTCGGGAGCGGCGCGGTGCTGCTCGCGGTGGAGCCTCGGACGGGTCGACGGTTCGTCAAGGTGTGTGCCCGACGAACGGCCGAGGAATACACGGCATTCATGGAGGAGCTGGAACGGGCCTACCCAGCAGCGGTACAGATCACCCTGGTGCAGGACAACCTCAATACCCATCATGGGGGCAGCTTCTACAAGTGGATGTCCCCAGAACAGGCCCACCGGTTGATGGGCCGATTCGAGTGGATCTACACGCCGAAACACGCCTCTTGGTTAAACATGGCGGAGTTGGAATTCAGCGCTCTTCAGCGGCAGTGTTGACATCGGCGGATTCCTTCGCTGGAACGACTTCGTTCCGAAGTCGAGGCGTGGGTGGCCGCGCGTTCACGCGCGGCCATCACGCTCAACTGGCAGTTCTCGACTCAGGCCGCCCGACGAACCCTTGGATGCCACTATGAAACCATTCGTATTAATTGAACGCTGTACTAGGTGCTTTTGACTGCTTAGGCTTTCTGTGCCACTTCCCGCTCTGGCACCGCGCAGGAGCCGTCTTCGCAGCCTTCCGCCACCACAGCCCCAGCCACCGGACTGAGCATGGTCAGGGGAGCGGGGTTCAGTTCGGCCCACAGTTGCTCCAGTGCGCTGCGGAGCACTTCGGCGGGTTGTGCGCCACTGACGCCGTATTTGCCGCCCAGCACAAAGAACGGCACGCCACTGATGCCGTAAGCCTGCGCCTGTGCCTGATCCTGCCGAACCTCGGCGGCGGCCACGTCGGTGTCCAGGGCGGCCCGCACCGCTGCCCCGTCCAGCCCCACTTCGGTGGCCAGTTGCGCCAGCGTATCGCGGCTGCCCACATGTTTGCCCTCAGTAAAATACGCGGCCATCAGGCGTTCTTTCATGGCGTCCTGCTTACCTTCATGGCCGGCCAGATGAATCACCCGGTGGGCATCAAAGGTATTGGTGGGCACCAACCGTTCAAAGTGGTATTCCAGCCCCTCTGCCGCTGCGGTCTGGGTCATGTTGTCCAGCATGGCCTGCGCTCCCGCCGCGCCCTGTCCGTACTTGCTGCCCAGAATGTCGCGCATCAGCCGGGTTTCTTCCACTGGGGCAGAGGGATCAAGCTCGAAGGCGTGCCAGACCACTTCTACGGCGTCCCGGCCAGCAAAACCTTCCAGCGCCGCCTCGAATCGCCGCTTGCCCACGTAGCACCAGGGGCAGGCGATATCCGACCAGATATCCATGCGCAGGGGTTGGGGGCCAGCAGGAAGGGCAGTCATACATTCAGTCTGGCACGTCCGCACAGCCCCGGCAGAGAGCAGGCTTACGAAGCGGATTTGGCCCGCCCCGTACACTGATTTCATGACCTATCAGAAGCCGACAGATGCAGAACTGCGCCAGAACCTCACGCCAGAGCAGTACCGCGTGACCCAGCACGAGGGCACCGAGCGGGCCTACACGGGCGAATACTGGGATCACGACGGCGCGGGCATTTACGTGGATGTGGTATCGGGCGAAGCCCTGTTCAGCAGCCTCGACAAGTACGACGCGGGGTGCGGTTGGCCTTCCTTTACGCGCCCCATTCCCGGCAAGGCCCTGACCGAAAACACCGACTACAAGATCGGTTATGCCCGCACCGAAGTCCGCTCGACTGCCGCAGATTCTCACCTCGGCCACGTCTTCCCCGACGGCCCACAGGAGGCGGGCGGCCTGCGCTACTGCATCAATTCGGCGGCCCTGCGCTTTGTGCCTGCAGAGGAGTTGGAAGCGCAAGGCTACGGAGAATTTGCGGGTCTGTTCAGCAAATAAAGCACCATCGAGAAGGCCGCCCACATCATCGGGGCGGCCTCTTCTCAGCTTGGTGTTACTCGCCGCGTTCGCAGGCGATGCTGTTCTGGTTGCGGTCTAACGCCGTGCGGTAGGCAGGCTCGCCCAATTTGACCGGGGCCACGCCTGCCGCGCGCATTTGGGTACAGGTGCGGTAATACACGGTTCCGTTTCCGGTCAGGCGGGCGCTGCCAGTCACGGGTTTCAGCAGTGACCGGGCCACATACCCTGCCGTGCCTTTATAGGTCGTGCGGCACCACTGGGTAGACCCAGAGCAGGCCACCAGCACCAGCGTGTTTTTGGGCACGGTTCCCAGTACCGCGCCTGTGGTGGTGGGCGTGCGCCGCAAGTTTGCAGTGGCCGTGGTCAGCGCTGTCGCCGCCTCGGACATTCCCATCAAAGCTGCCGCCAATGCCACCATTCGGACGTAAGTTCTCATGAGAGAAAGATGTCACACCCAGATGAAGTGGGGCTGATGGGACGCATTGGGGGAATCTGAAGAGAAGGGGAAGAGGGGGTTGGGCAGGACGTCAATCAGTGAGCTACGCCGGAATTTCAACCCGTGGTGCGCCAGCCTGCGCTGATGCAGTTTCCCCACGTGCAGCAACCATCAGCGCCGTGCCAATCGCCTGTCCAAGCTGGGTCGGCACGGCGTTTCCGATTTGGCGGTATTGGTCGCTGAGGCTGCCGCAAAATTCCCAGTGATCGGGAAAGCCTTGGAGCCGGGCCGATTCGCGCACGCTGAGGGGGCGGTCTTGCATGGGGTGGCACATGTCGGTGGCCTTCTGTGCCGGACTCGTCGTCACGGTGAGCGCGGGTTTATCCCAACTTAGACGGCGGTAAAAGCCGACCTTGCCACCGCCGGAAGAGTACGCGCCGCCCATCGCTTCCATCTGCAGTTCGGGGGGCAGGCTGCGCCAATTGCCGCCTTCAGGCACGAGGCGCAGAAACTTAAGGCGGGCCTCGCTGTACGGCTGAAAGCGGGGTTCCGGGTCGTGCAGGTCGTGCAGGGCGTCACGCAGGGTCAGCCACTTCGGAAGATGCAGGCCGACTTTGCTGTGGGTGGGCGCAGGCAAACTCAGCGCCTCTCCGTCGCGGCTGCCCAAAATCACCACGCGCTGACGGGTCTGGGGCGTGCCGTAATCTGCCGCGTTCAGCAGGCCATATTCGAAGCTGTAGCCGATGCGCCGAAACTCACTAAGAATGACTTCAAAAGCCGAGCCGCGCTGCTCTTCGGGCGTCAGGATTGGGGAGGCCTGGGCCGGGCCGCGTTCGGAAATCGGGCGGTGCTTGAGGGTAGCCGACAGCAGCCCGCGCACATTCTCCATCACGAAAAAACGGGGTTGCAAGCCGTCCACGAGGCGCAAAAAGTCTCTGAACAGGCTGCCGCGTGGGTCGTTGAGGGCTTCCCGGCGTCCAGCAGTGCTGAAAGGCTGACACGGTGGCCCGCCACACCCCGTTCAGGGGTAGCACGGTGTAGGTTTGCCCGCCAAAGCTCTGGCTCAGCGTCGTCCAGTGCACATGAAAAAAGATCACAGCCTCTGGGTAAAGCCGCTCGTAGTGCAGCAGGTCTTTGAGATTGAATGTGACTGTGCGGCCCGGATTCTTGCCCTTGCGCCCCGCTGTAAAAAAAGGCGTGTTCTGGGTCTTCAGGTCGGCGGGCAGCGGCTGATTCCTTGTGGCCCCATAGACAAAATCGATGGCTTTGGGGTTGTCCAATTTGGCTGGATTGATCTGGAGATCGAGGCCCAGTCGTGGGGCCAAGTGGGTCACGAAGGCGTGCTCTTTCTCCAGACCCAGCTTGAACCAATACTGCCGATCTTCGGTGTCATGCAAGTTGCGGAGTCACCCGACCCACTCCTGCAGGCTCTTAACTCCCAACTCTGCCCCCTGTGCCACGACTGTTCGGGCCGCTGCAATCGCCTTCGCTGTCCACTCCGCGCCTTCCCGCGTGGACACAATCGGCACACCGCGTTCTAGCGCCAGTCGCAGCAATTTGGATTCGGTCACGTCAATGAGCAGGTCAGGCAACTTCTCGCCGTCGCGTTCCCTGATGATGCTCAGGCCCGCACCCCCCAGCGTGGCAGCCACCTCATCCAGCCCGCTCCCCAGGAGCAGCGCCGTGCCCGACAGCGGCAGGTAGTTCTTGGCCCCCAATTGCGCCCGGTAAAACGCCAGATACGGATCGGCGTCTATGCCCATACTCTCGCCCGTGCTCTTCATTTCTGGCCCCAGAATGGGCTGCACGCCTGCAAATTTCAGGAACGGCAGGTGAACTTCCTTGACGCTGTACATGTCAGGCGTCGGCGTTTCGGTAAAGCCGATCTGCTCCAGCGTGTGGCCCACAGCGATCCGGGCGGCACTTTTGGCCAGCGCGTGATCGATCGCCTTGGACACGAACGGAACAGTCCGGCTGGCGCGGGGGTTGGCTTCCAGGATGTACGGCAAGCCGTCTTTAATGGCGTACTGCACGTTCATCAGGCCGCGCACGCCCAGCGCGAGGGCCAGTCGTTCCGTCGTCGCCTTCACTTCCGCCAACAGTTCAGCGCTCAGGCTCACCGGGGGCAGCACGCAGGCGCTGTCGCCGCTGTGGATTCCGGCAGCTTCCACGTGTTCCATGATCCCGGCCACCACCGCAATCTGGCCGTCACACAGCGTATCTACGTCCAGTTCCAGCGCCCCTTCCAGAAATTGATCCAGCAGGATGCTCGGCTGGCCTTCCACCGCCGCATACACCTCGTCCAGATAGGTGACCAGTTCTTCCATGCTGCGAACCGTGCGCATGGCGCGGCCCCCCAGCACGTAACTGGGGCGGGCCATCAGCGGGAAACCCAGTTCGGCGGCCAGTGCGCGGGCCTCGGCGGGAGTGGCGGCCACTTTGCCCAGCGGTTGCCGGATGCCCAGTCGCTCGCACAGCGCATTGAAGGAGGCGCGGTCTTCGGCCTCATGAATCGTTTCGGGCGACGTGCCGATAATCGGCGCACCCGCCGCTGCCAAACGTGCGGCCAGCTTCAGCGGCGTCTGCCCGCCCAGTTGCACGATCACGCCCACCGGTTTCTCGTGCTCCACGATGTTCATCACGTCTTCAAAGGTCAGCGGCTCGAAATACAGGCGGTCTGCCGTGTCGTAGTCGGTACTGACCGTTTCCGGGTTGGAATTGATCATGATGGTCTCGTAGCCCGCGTCCTGCAAGGCCCAGACTGCATGAACGGTGGCGTAATCGAACTCCACACCCTGACCGATCCGGTTCGGCCCGCTGCCCAGAATCACCACTTTGGGCTTGTCGGTGTGCGTCACCTCGTCTTCCCATTCGTAGGTGGAGTAGTGATACGGCGTGTGGGCCTCGAATTCGGCGGCGCAGGTGTCCACCGTCTTGTACACGGGCGTCGCTTTGGCTTCCTTACGAATATGGCGCACGTCCAGCTCGCTCAGACCCACCAGTTCACCCAGACGCGCATCGCTGAAGCCGAGGCGTTTGATCTCGCGCCACAGCTCGTATTTCCACTCGGCCATCGGCCCCAGCGCCGCAATTTCACGTTCGGCGGCCACGATTTCGGCCAACTGAGCCAAGAACCAGGGGTCAATCTTGGTGGCGTCGAACAGTTGCTCTAGGGTTTCGCCGCGTCTAAAGAGTTCGATTACCGCTTCCAAGCGGCGAGGATTGCCGTAGAGCAGGCCGCGCAATTCCTCAATGCTCATGGCCGCGAACGCGCCACGCACATCGGATTCTACCGAGCGCATGGCTTTTTGCAGGCTCTCCTTAAAAGTGCGCCCAATCGCCATCACCTCGCCCACGCTCCGCATCTGCGTGCCCAGCGCGTCCGAGGTGCCGGGGAATTTCTCGAAGGCAAAGCGCGGAATCTTGGTCACCACGTAATCGATGCTGGGTTCGAACGACGCGGGCGTGACGCGGGTGATGTCGTTGGTCAGTTCGTCGAGATGGTAGCCCACCGCCAGCAGCGCGGCAATCTTGGCAATCGGGAATCCGGTGGCCTTGCTCGCCAGCGCACTACTGCGGCTCACGCGGGGGTTCATCTCGATCACGATCACGCGGCCATTGGTCGGGTCTACGGCAAACTGAATGTTGCTGCCGCCCGTCGCCACGCCAATTTCCCGAATAATGGCGAGCGACTGATCGCGCAGGCGCTGGTATTCCACGTCGCTGAGGGTCTGCGCGGGGGCCACCGTGATGGAGTCACCGGTATGGACGCCCATCGGGTCAAAGTTTTCGATGCTCGTGATGATGATCACCGTGTCGGCGGTGTCGCGCATCACTTCCAGCTCGTATTCCTTCCAGCCCAGAATGCTTTCTTCCAGCAGCACGGAAGTCACGGGGCTGTCGCGCAGGCCGCCTTCCGTGATCGCCAAGAATTCTTCGTAGGTGTGCGCGATGCCGCCGCCTGTGCCGCCCAGCGTAAAACTGGGCCGAATCACGATGGGCAGGCCGATCTGTTTCTGGTACTCCACAGCCTCTTCCATGCTGTGAACCATCTGGCCGCGTGCCGTTTCTATCCCGATTTTCTTCATGGCGGCCTGAAACAGTTCGCGGTCTTCGCCCTTCTTGATGGCTTCTACGCCCGCGCCGATCAGTTCCACGCCGTATTTTTCCAGCGTGCCGCGCTCATGCAGTTCCATCGCCAGATTCAGGGCGGTCTGGCCGCCCAGCGTGGGCAGCAGGGCGTCCGGTTTTTCTTTGGCAATCACGCGCTCCACGAATTCGGGCGTCAGCGGTTCTAGGTAGGTCGCGTCGGCCAGATCCGGGTCGGTCATGATGGTGGCCGGGTTCGAGTTCACCAGCACCACGCGGTAACCCTCTTTTTTCAGGGCCTTCAGCGCCTGCGTTCCCGAATAGTCGAACTCGGCGGCCTGCCCGATCTGAATAGGGCCGCTACCGAGAATAAGAATCGTCTGGAGGTCAGTTCGCTTAGGCATTCCAGAGAAAGAGTATGGCATGGTTGAGGGCAGAGCGGATGGGAGCAGCATGCAAGGTTATGCAGCGGGCAAGTATTCCTCCGCACTGTTAGCTCGGTCATATAATGAAGGCTGAAATCGGAAATTGAGCACAAGCGTTGGCACGGCTCCCTACGACTCAGGCCCTACACGGCTGAGGCACAGAAAGGTGGGTGAGTGAGAAGAACCGGGAGCGTACTCGTCTGGCTCGCAGAATAGTCGTCCCTTCGGCGACAGTGAAAAGATACCCCGCAACTTCACAGTGCTAAGCGGCGCATTCACTGCGTGTCTGCTGATGTCGTTGCTGATGCTGGTGATCACGGCCTTTTTGCCGCAGATAGATCCGCGCATCTCCGAGATTCAGCTGTTTATCAATGCCTTCGGCTTCCTGGTGGCGCTGATCGCCCTGCTCTGTTTGCACTGGCCTAACTGGGTTCGGCTGATTGAACCGCTGATGGTCACAGGGGTCTTTGCGTACACGATCTTGTGGGACTCTCTGTACCTCATCCTTGCTGTGTTGCCCAGCTGTGAGTTCTTGATCACGCCCGGCCCAGTGTTTTTGCTGGGGGCCGTAATGCTCAGCCTGATGGTGCTGTAGCGGGCGCTCCCTTCCCTGCTCGCCATCCCTTTTCTCTGCATATCCTGCTGACTTGGCTGCTGCTCTCCCGCTTTCCGTGAAGTGAGATTCATTCCGCCCTCCTCGTGACCGAACTGGCCACCCTGACGACCCTGATCCCGCTGATGTTGGTGGGAGAGTATCAACGGGTAGTGATGCTGGCCGAACAGGCGACCCAGTCGGTGCACAATTGGCCGAAACGGATCCGCTCACAGGTACTCTGAGCCGCCGGGGTCTGATGTTGCAGCTCGAACAGGGAGTTGCGCTGATGGCCCTGCTGGATATCGACCATTTCAAATCCATCAACGATACCTACGGGCACGAGCAGGGTGACGCGGTATTACAGGGGCTCGGAGAGTATCTGGCGAGCCTGACGAGCGCCCCTGCGTCCAACCACCAGAGTATTCAGGTCGGGCGCTGAGGGGCGAAGAACTTCTGGTTCTGCGGCACTCCCCCGATGAAGGCGTGGCGGTGTGGGCCGAGCAACTGCGGGCGGGTCTTCAGCGGCTCTATCCCAATGGCCTGCCCATTACGGTCAGTATTGGGGCTGCGGTGCGGTTGCCAGAAGAACCCGCCGCGCAGACCCTAAACGGGCAGATCAATTGATGTATCAGGCCAAATTCGGGGCCTGTAACCGCGTTGCCGTGGCCGCTGAAGAGAGCGGATAAAACGAACTGGCTAGAACGAATCGGCTAGAACGAGTCAGAGTAACTTGGAGTGCTGGCGCATCACACTTACTTCCCCTGCACGGCCCCCCATACCAGCCCCGCCGCTATGGCCCACATCATCACGCCTATCAGCACGTCCAAGACCTGCCATGCACGCGGGTTGTTCATGACGGGGGCGAGTTGCCGCCCGGCCAGTGCCAACCCGAAAAACCACAGCCACGACGCCAACAGGGTGCCGCCCAAAAAGCCCATGCGCCCGCTGTCGCTGAGGCCCGCGCTGGCTCCGCCGATCAGCACGAGGGTGTCGAGGAACACGTGAGGATTGAGGAAGCTGAAGGCAAGAGCAGTGGCCAACACGGCGCGGGGCGACTGCTGCGCCTGTCCTGCCGTTTCGAGGGCGACTGGCTTCCGCGCCGACAGAAAGGAGCGCCAGCCGTACCACAGCAAAAAGGCCGCGCCCGCCAGCGTGCCTACCAACGTCAGGGCCGGACTGCGGGCCAAGAATGCACCGACGCCCAGCACCCCCAACGTGATCAACAGCGAATCGGCCAGCGCACACACGAAGGCGGCCAAAAGCCCATGTTGCCGCGTCAGGCCTTGCCTGAGCACAAAGGCGTTTTGCGGCCCAATCGCCACAATCAGGGAGAGACCGAGGGTCAGACCGCGCAGGAAGGGAGGCACGTCATCCAAGATAGCTGACCGCTACAACTCGGTTTTCTCCCCCTTGTCTGAACTACCCGGCTCCCCGCGCCCCACTTGCGCCCAGACTGCACGTATGCCCGAACTCTTGCCCCGCGCCCGCAATTCTTCGGAGAGTATCTTCTCTCAGATGAGCCGCCTCGCCCTGCACTACGGCGCGGTGAACCTGGGGCAGGGCTTCCCCTCCGACGCGCCCCCGCCCTTCCTGCTGGACGCGGCGCGGGGCGCACTGGGCCGCTGGGATCAGTACGCGCCCCCGGCAGGTTTGCCCATTTTGCGGGGTGCGATTGGGGCCGATTTGGGCATAGATGGTGCAGACGTGGTGGTGACTTCGGGCGCAACCGAGGCGCTGAATGTGCTGGCCCTGTCGCTGTATGGCCCCGGCAATGAGGTGCTGATGCTGGAGCCGGTGTTCGACGTGTATCTGCCTCAGGCGCGGTTGTCAGGAGCCACGCCCGTCACGGTTCCCATGCGCCTGGACGATGTGTCCGGCTGGACGCTGGATCTGGACGCCCTCAAAGCCGCCGTGACGCCCAATACGCGGGCGCTGCTGCTGAACAGTCCGTTCAATCCCACTGGCACGGTCTTCAGCCCTGCCGAATGCGCCGAACTGGTGGCCCTCGCCCGCGCCCACGACCTCTGGATCATCAGCGATGAGGTCTACGACGAACTGTATTTCGGAGACAAGCCCACGTCTTTCCGTGACTTGGCCCCCGAACGCACCTTTACGGTAGGCAGCGCGGGCAAACGCCTGGAAGCGACAGGCTGGCGCGTGGGCTGGATCGCCTGCCCGCCGGGGCTTGCGTCTCTGCTGTCGGCCATTCGCCAAAATGGGTCGTTTTGTGCGCCCACGCCGTTTCAGGTGGCGGTGGCGGCGGCGCTTCCGGTGGCCCGCGAGTCGGGGTTTTATGCAGGGCTGCGGGCAGGGTACGGCCAGCGCATGAACCTGCTGGCCTCCGGGCTGCGGGAATTAGGGGCTACCGTATTTTTGCCCAGTGGTACGTACTTTCTTACGGCCCGGCATTCCCACTGGACAGCCGAAACATTGGTGAAAGAAGCAGGCGTGGCCGTTATTCCCGGCGCGGCCTTTTATGCCCAGCACGCCGCGCCAGAGGGTCTGTTGCGCCTCGCCTTCTGCAAGTCTCAGGCCGAAATAGAGCGGGCGCTGGACAGCCTGGGCAAGTACGCCGTGCAGACCCCTGCCTAACTGTCCCACCCCACCTGGCCACCAGAATGTACAGGCTTCTTAAAGGTTCCCGGCTTTCACAACATGGCGAGCGTCGTTACACTTGCGTTTATGAAGAAGGCTCTGATCGGACTTGCTCTCCTCGCTGCCGCCTCCTCTGCCTCGGCAGCCACGTATGTTGGTGGCTCCATCGGCACAGGCCTGACGGTTCACCTCCAGAACGACCTCGACGCGACCTCGGCGGTTCGGTACGGCCTGAACCTCGACGCCGTGAACCTGTTTCAGGGTGGCGCACTCGCTATCGGCGGCGACGTGGCTTACCTGAACGACATCACTGGTCAGGACTTGGGCGGCCTCAGCCCTTACTACGGCCTCGGCCTCGGCGCGTATGTCTCCTTGGGCAGCCCTACCGGGGTGTCGGTCTACCCCAACGGCATCCTCGGCCTGAAATTCCAGGTCGCTGACCCCATCTCGATCTTCGTGGAGGGCTCGGCTGGCCCCCGCGTCACGATCTCGAGCGGCGGCACGGGCATCGGCTTCGGCTTCGGCGCACGCGTTGGCCTGAACTACCAGTTGCCCTGAGTCTTAGATTCTGATCTGGCCGCCCTGCTTCGTGGGGCGGTTTTTTTGCTGCTTTTGAGCCAAGGATCTAGACAGGTCATCAACCCGATGCTCAATGTCTTCTCACCTTTTTTTATGAAGGCCGTTAGAGTGCCCCAGTGAACAAAACACTCTTGAGCTTGTCTATCCTCGCTGCCTTGTCTGCGGCCTCTCACGCCAGCGCCGCCGAAAAAATCGGGTTCTTTTTCGTGGGCGGCCAATACGAGCGCGACATCAACGCCACCGATTCTTACCGTGTGGGCGTGGGCCTGCCTCTGATCGGCCTGTTCGGTTCCAGCGGTGCTATTGCCTTGTCCGGCGACCTGTCTTACTTGCGTCACACCGCCCCCCTGACGACGGGCGCATTCCAGCCCTACTACGGCGGCGGCCTGGGCCTGGGCGCAGCTCTCGCCACCAACGGCAGCGCTTCTGCCGCTGCTGTTTCTCTGTATCCCAACGTCCTGGGCGGTGCAAACTACGCTTTTACCGATCGGTGGAGCGCCTTTGCAGAGGCTTCGGCTGGCCCCCGCGTGATCTTGGGCGGCGGCGGGGCGAGTATCGGCCTGGGTTTCGGCATCCGCCTGGGCGCAAACTATAAGCTCCGCTAAGTCAGTCCTTCCTTCCCCAAAGAGGCCGCCCCGTGCGGTCTTTTTAATTTTCACCCCGTCCTGTGGCTTGACCCCTCCCCCTGCGCCTGCTACCCTCTGCATACCTATGCGTTAAACGCGCATAACCATACGCTATGACCTTCCTTTCCCCCCGACGCTAAAGCCCCGGCCTTCCTGAATCTAGGATTGGCCGGACGCGCTGCGCCGGGGTTGTCGTGTTGCCCGCTCAATCAACTTCGCCCCCGCCCTGCCCCAAACCGGAGACAATAAGCCATGACCCAAGACCCTGCCCCCACACAAACTGCGCCCAAGCAAAAGATCGTTCTCGCCTACTCCGGTGGGCTGGATACCTCCATCATCCTGAAGTGGCTGCAAACCGAGCGCAACTACGACGTGGTGTGCTTTACCGCTGATCTGGGGCAGGGCGACGAGGTAGAAGAAGCCCGCGTGAAGGCGCTGAATACAGGCGCGGTGGCTGCCTACGCGCTGGATTTGCGCGAAGAATTCGTGCGCGATTACGTGTTCGCCATGTTCCGGAGCAGCGCCTTGTATGAAGGCTATTACCTCTTGGGCACGTCTATTGCCCGCCCTCTGATTGCCAAGAAAATGGTGGAAATTGCCCAGAAGGAAGGCGCGGTGGCAGTGTCGCACGGCGCGACGGGGAAGGGCAACGATCAGGTGCGCTTTGAAATGACGGCCTACGCGCTCCAGCCCGACATCGTGACGGTGGCTCCCTGGCGAGACTGGGAATTTCAGGGCCGCGCCGACCTGGAAGCCTTTGCCCACGAGCACGGCATTCCGGTGCCCACCACCAAAAAAGACCCCTGGAGTACCGACGCCAACATGCTGCATATCTCCTACGAGGGCGGCATTCTGGAAGACCCGTGGACTGAGCCGCCTGCCCATATGTTCAAGCTGACGGTGGCCCCCGAAGCCGCGCCCGACGAGGCGGAATACGTGGAAGTGGAGTTCCTGAACGGCGATCCCGTCGCCATCAACGGCGAGCAACTCAGCCCCGCCGCCCTGCTGACCAAAGCCAACGAAATCGGCGGCAGGCACGGGATTGGCCGCCTTGATCTGGTCGAAAACCGCTTTGTGGGCATGAAATCGCGCGGCGTGTACGAAACGCCCGGTGGCACGCTGCTCTATCACGCCCGCCGCGCCGTTGAAAGCCTGACCCTTGACCGCGAGGTGCTGCACCAGCGCGACGCATTGGCCCCCAAATACGCCGAACTGGTCTACAACGGCTTCTGGTTTGCGCCCGAGCGCGAGGCGCTACAGGTCTACATGGATCACGTGGCCCAGAGCGTCACCGGAACTGCGCGCATCAAGCTGTATAAGGGCAACTGCATCGTGGTGGGCCGTAAAGCCCCCAAGAGCCTGTACGACAAAGACCTGGTGAGCTTTGAGGCGGGCGGCGACTACAACCAGCACGACGCCGGAGCCTTCATCAAGCTGAACGCCCTGCGAATGCGCGTGCAGGCGCGGGTCAAGGCGAAGGCCGCCAAAAAGGACTGACCCATGATCCTGACTGATCTGGTGGCCCACACCCTGCCCCGCCTGCAAGCCCTGACCGACGCGCAGGCCAGCGCCAAAGCTATGCCCGACGTGTGGAGCGCCAAAGAAGTGCTGGGCCACCTGATCGACAGCGGCGTGAACAACCACGCCCGTTTTGTGCGGGCCAGCGTGCAGGACGGCCTGGAGTTGCCCGGTTACGCCCAGAACGACTGGGTGACGGCGGGCGCTTACGGGGCGCGGGCCTGGGCCGATCTGGTGTCCCTGTGGGCGGCCTATCACCTCCAGTTGGCGCACGTCATCGCGCATCTGCCGCCGCCTTCGCTGGCCCATACCCTGCGTGTGGGTGGGGGAGAGGCCGTCACGCTGGGCTTCTTGACTGAGGATTTCGTGGCCCATCAGGTGCATCACCTGAATCAAATCTGGGAGCGCACGGGCGGATGACCTTGCCTGTTGGATACGTATTGCGCCCGGCTGTCCCTGCCGACGCCGCCCTGATCGCGGCCCAGCGGGCAGCCATGTTTGCTGATATGAACGTGGAATACAGCGAAGACACCGCGCAGTTTGCGCCTTGGGTGGAGGCGCGGCTTTCGGCAGGCACCTATCTGGGCTGGATCGTAGAACATGACGGTGTGGCTGTGGCAGGCGCGGGCCTGATGATTCTCGACTGGCCGCCGCACTTCATTGATCCGCAACCGCTCCGCAGTTATCTGCTGAACGTGTACACGCACCCTCAGCACCGGGGCCTGGGCCTGGCGCAACGGTTGACCCGGATGGCCCTGGAGGAAACGCGGCGGCGCGGCATCCGCATCATGAGCCTGCATGCCAGCGAGTTTGGGCGGCCTCTCTACGAGAAGCTGGGCTTTACGGCCACCAACGAAATGCGGATCGTGTTGGAGGCTGAGGCATGACATACACCCTGCGCCAGGTCACCCGCGCCGAAGTGCCGACGTTTCATACCGTGATGATGGCGGCGGGCATGGATGCCCGTTCGAGTTGGAGCCGTACCACCGTTGCCGATCTGGAGCACTCCCTGTTCGGCGTTGGCGCAGGCGGGTTATTGGCTTGGGCAGGCGCGGAAGCGGTGGGCTGCGTCGGCTTCCGCCCCGATGGTTCGCACACCCTGACACTGAATAAACTCGCCACGTTGCCCCAAGCACGCGGTCATGGCATCGGCGCGGCGCTGGTGCAGGCGGTGGAAGAGTTGGCCGTCCAGCAAGGTTACGGGCGTGTGCTGCTGGCCGTCTCGCAATTCAATTTAGATGTTATCCCTTTTTACGAACGGCTGGGATACAGGCAGGATTCGGCGGCGGTGTACGCACATGCCAGCCCGCAGAGTCCTGCGCCCGTGGTGTTGGTGAAAGCAGTGATGCCTATAACAACAGAGGTTCTTTTATGACCAATTCAACCCAATCAAAAAAGCTCTGGGGTGGCCGTTTTGCCGAAGCCACCGATGACCTCGTGGAGCTGTTCAACGCCTCTGTCGGCTTCGATCAGCGCCTGGCCGAGCAGGATATTCGCGGATCGCTGGCGCATGTGGCGATGCTGGGCAGCGTGGGCATTCTGGACGACACGGAAGTCGCGCAGATTACGAACGGCCTGAATACTGTGCTGGCCGACATTCGCACCGGGAATTTTGAATGGCGACTTGACCGCGAAGACGTGCATATGAACGTGGAAGCCGCGCTGCGTGACCGGATTGGCCCGGTGGCAGGCAAGCTGCACACCGCCCGCAGCCGCAACGATCAGGTGGCGGTGGATTTCCGGCTGTTTACCAAAGAGGCGGCGCTGGACTTGGCCGAAAAAACGCGGGCGCTGCGGGCCGTGATGCTTGCCGAGGCCGACAAGCATCTGGAAGCTGGGGTAATTTTGCCCGGCTACACGCATTTGCAGGTGGCTCAACCGATCTTGCTGGCGCACTGGTTTATGGCGTATGTGGCGATGCTGGAGCGCGATGAAGGGCGACTGCGCGACGCTGCCGAGCGCATGGACGAATCCCCGCTGGGCAGTTCGGCGCTGGCAGGCACGCCCTGGCCGATTGACCGCCACGCTACCGCCGCCGCCCTCGGGTTTGCCCGTCCCACCGCCAACTCTCTGGACGGCGTGGGCAGCCGAGATTTCGCGCTGGAATTCCTCAGCGCCTGCGCCATTCTCAGCGCCCATCTGTCGCGCCTGTCGGAAGAGTTGATCCTCTATTCCACCTTTGAATTCGGCTTTATTACACTGCCCGATTCCCACACCACGGGCAGCAGCATCATGCCCCAGAAGAAAAACCCGGATGTGTCCGAGTTGGCACGCGGCAAGGCGGGGCGCGTGTTCGGCAACCTGATGGGCCTGCTGACGGTGGTGAAAGGCACGCCGCTGGCCTACAACAAGGATTTGCAGGAAGACAAGGAGGGCGTCTTTGACAGCTACGACACCCTCAGCATCGTGCTGCGCCTGTATGCCGATATGATGCCCAAGACCGTCTGGCACGCTGAAAAAACTAAGGCGGCTGCAGCACGGGGCTACAGTACGGCAACCGATGTGGCCGACTATCTGGCCCGGCAGGGCGTCCCCTTCCGCGAGGCACATGAGGTGGTGGGCGGGTTGGTAGGCACTGCTTCCCGCTCAAATCGCCAACTCTGGGAACTGACTGACGCTGAATTGAAGGCCGCCCACCCGCTGCTGAATGCCGAAGTTGCCCAGAATCTGACCGTAGAAGAAAGCGTGAAAAACCGCGCCAGCTACGGCGGCACTGCCCCCCAGCGGGTGCGGGAAGCGATAGCCGATGCCAAGAAGAAGTTAGAGGGCTGATGATGGATGTGACGGTGAGGTTGGACGGCACGTTGCTGACCAAACGCCAGCAGGAATGGGCGCAACATTTGGCGAACCCGGCGAAGAATCCGCTCTTGCCTACCGCAGATGGCCGCCTGTCTGGTGATGGATTCACCCTCCAAAACGAACTCTGCGTGTACAGCCAACTCCAACCCCAATACGCCGAGGGCTTGCTGTATTCCGGCCTGATCGTGACCAAGCGCCCGTGTGCCACCGTATTCGATCTCACGCCAAAAGAAGCCGCTGCTACACACGAACTTCTTGCCAAAGTGAAAGCGCATCTGGATGCCACCGTACAGCCCGACGGCTACACAGTCGGCTGGAACGTGAACCCGGCGGGTGGGCAACACATCCCGCACGTACACCTGCACGTCATTCCCCGCTGGAATACCGACGCGGCGGCGGGCGTGGGCCTGCGCTGGTTTTTCCGGCAGGTGGCGAGCCAAGCACAGGAGCAGGAGCGACGACGAGGTTTAGCCGAAGCATCTGCCCCCGCCGCCCCCGTGCCCATCTCTGAACCTGAAGGAGTGCCCATGACTGCCACTGAACTGACTCCCACCCCCGCCGTACTTCTCCTGACCCAGCAGCACGTGAAGTTGCGCGAAGCCCTGCCCGCCGATTTTTCCGTGATTCTGGACTTGCTGACCCGCTGCGGCCTGCACACATCCAGCCTCACACCGGAAGGCAGCACCTACTGGATTGCCGACCTGAACGGCGTTCCCGGTGGCTGCATCGGCCTGGAGCATGGGCAGGGCGTGTGCCTGATCCGCTCCACTGCCGTGCTGCCCGAATCGCGTTCTCAGGGATTGGGCCGCGCCCTAGTCCGCAGCGCACTCACGCAGGCCAGTTTGCGCGGCGACCATACCGTGTATCTGTTCAGTCAGGAGGCGGGCGATTACTGGCGGCGCTTCGGCTTCGTGCCGACAGGCGGCGATGAGCTGTCGGCGGCCCTGCCCGACGCGCCACAGGTCAAAAGCGGCCTGTGCCGGGGCTGGATACACGAGGAGCAGGCGTGGAAGTTAGAACTGGTACAGCAGGAGAACGCGGGGCAGTGAAACAGGTGGCAAATGAGAGTCCTGTACGCACATGGGAGCGTTCCCAAACGGGCGCGGTGCGCTATGCTGTCGCCACGCAAAACCCAAGCGCCCCGGCTGCCCTGTTCGGCTCCCCCGACGCACCGTTCATTCCCTTAATTGGAGGCATTCACCATGACCGACTCATCTGTTCAAATTCGCCTCGCCAATGCCCAAGACAAAGAAACCATTGTGCGCGTGATGGAAGAAGCGGGCCTGAGCACCGAAGCGGCGCTGGCCGAAGGCACTACTTACTGGGTCGCGGAGCGCGGCGGGCAACCTGTAGGAGCCATTGGGCTGGAGCACGGCGACACGGCTTCCTTGCTGCGTGGAGCGGCGATTTTGCCCGCAGCGCGGGGCGGCGGGCTGGGCAGACGCCTGGTCATGAGCGCTGTGGAATATGCACAGGGACGGGGCGACCGGGCCATTTATATGTTCAGCAAGGGCGGCGACTGGGGCACCTTTGGGTTTACGCAGGTGCCGCTGGCCGTCGTTATGGGCGACCTGCCCAACGCGCCGCAAATTCAGGCCTACAAAGCCAAGAGCGAGCGCCCCGGCGGAACCACATGGATGCGGGCACTGGATACGGGCGCAAGCAAAGCGTAAGGGCGGGCGTAGTGGGTGGATCGTGGATCGTGGTTTGGTCTGAATCTTTCCCCACGGTTCACCCTCCTCGATCCAGTCTTGGGGGCCACCCATGACTCTGTCTCTGGACTCCATCGCCGTCCCCGACCTGCACCCCGATTCTCCCCTCAGCACCCGCAAGGCCCGCCTCAGCGACATAGACGCGATTCACGAACTGATCGGCTATTGGGCGGCGCGGGGGCTGATGCTGGTACGCTCGCGGGCTTTGCTGGCCGAAACGATCCGCGATTTTCACCTGTACTTGGCCGAACCGCATGCGGGTAACCCCGGCGGCTTGGCAGGGGTGTGCGGCCTGCATATGTTGGCCCCCGACTTGGCCGAGGTACGCGGGCTGGCCATTCATCCGGCCATGCAGGGGCGCGGGCTGGGCAAAAAATTGGTGGAAGCCTGCGAGCAGGAGGCGCGTGAAATTGCGTTGCCTGCCCTGTTCGCCTGGACTTATCAGCAGGGATTCTTTGAAAAATGCGGGTTTGTCCGGATAGACAAGACCAACCTGCATCCCAAAGTCTGGAGCGAATGCCAACGCTGCGCCTTCTTTGAAAATTGCAACGAGATTGCTATGTATAGGGAATTGGGTTGACGGAAGCTCTGGCCCAAAGCAAGTTGGGACAGCGAATTCGGCAGGAATTGCATGATCGGGCCAATCCTGCCCTTGCGGCAGGGATGTTTGCCTACATGAAAGGCGTCCAACCGTTTATGGGCGTGCAAACTCCGGCACGGCGCGAAGTGGTGCGGGCGGCGCTGAAGCTGGAGCCGGATCGCACGGCCCGTTTTACCGCTGTAACGGAATTGTGGGCAGGCCAATTTCGGGAAGAACGCTACACGGCGCTCGATGTTGTGGCCTTCAGTCGCCCCAGCCCCGCAGACCTGCCCTTTCTGGAAGGCCTGTTGCCCGCCACTGATCACTAGAATGTGCTGGATTCACTGTCACCGCTGCTGGCTGGAGCTTTTGCAAACACGGAGCAACGGCGAGAGCGAGTGGAATTGTGGCGGGTCAGCCCCCACCTCTGGACAAGGCGGGCGGCAGTACTGGCGCAACTGAAGGCCAAGAGGAACACCGATCAAGCCCTAATGGTAGATACCATCCGCGCCGTGCAGCACGAGCGCGAGTTTTTTATTCAGAAGGCCATCGGCTGGGCATTGCGCGAGTACGCCAAAACCGATCCGATGTGGGTGCGGGCCGCAGTAGATAACGCTGGGCCTGACCGGACTAGCGCGGCGGGAAGCCCTGAAGCATCTGGACTGACGGGAAAAGATATGCGCCTCCATTGGCCCCATGCCCCGGCTAAGATAAGGATTATGAAGAAAACTCTTTCACTCACATTGCTGCTTGCCGCCCTCGGTTCGGGGGCACAGGCTGCCACGCTTACCCAAAATATGCCTGCCGGGGCGCTCATGACGCTGGAAACCCAGAAAGCAGGCGGGGCCATAGACCGCCTGTTTGGTCTGGTGGGCCAAGTGATCGAAACCGTTGGTGAAGACTCTCCCGATATGGCCGACCTGACCGATACCCTCACCGGATTTCAGCAGATTATCAAAGGTTCGCTGGGGCAGGAAGGCGCGCTGGGCGTGTTTACCGTAGGCGCACCCGGCAAGCCGTTCGATCTGCATGTGCTGGCCGCCTCGCGCACCGATGAATTGTCTGACGAGATGTTGAGCGACATGTTGCCCGACAAGCCCGGCGCAACAGTCGGCCTCTATTCCTTCTCGCGTCAGGGCCGTATGTTCGTGGGGCAGTCTCGGGGCCTCGTGTACATGTCCAGCAACAAAACCCTGCTGATGAACTACCTGGGCCGCCTCAGCGGAAGCACCGCCCCTCGCCTGCTGAATTCTGCCGTTTATACCGCTCCTACCGCCGCGAAAGGCGAGCAGGAGCTGTCCTTCTTCGTCAACTTTTCAGCCGCCGCCAAAGTCGCCCGCAGCCAGTTATCACGGTTCTTCCTGCCGCGCCTGCTCTCGCCCATCGTGGACACCGTGGACACTCTGGGCCAATATTCAGCCGGATTGACCACCACGGCGGCGGGCCTGACCGGGCAATCGGCGCACGCGGTCAACCTGGACGGTAAAGACAAACCGCTGACCCGCATGCTGACCACCACCACCAATTTTGCCGTGCAGAACATCATTCCTGCCGATGTAGAAACAGTGGCCGTGACTGCCTGCGCCCCGGAAAGTAATGCCTACGCCGCCCGCTGGCTCAGCCGCATCGATCTGCTCGACCCGGTGGGCTTCCTGACCGACAGCCAACTCGCCAGCCACCTGGAGCGCTCGGCGAAGTACCTCGGGAGCGAGTGCGCCCAGGTTGCGCTAGACGGCGCGCAGGCCGCAGGCTTTGACGCCGCCAACCCCCTGAGTGCCCTGGATTACAGCGTTACCTATCAGCGCGTGTCCGATTTGTCTGCCGCCGAAGCACACATGCCCGAATATGCAGACGCCGTGAATACCGCGCTGGCAGGCTTGGCCAAAAGCCTCAGCGATCTGCTCAAGAACACGGATATGACCGATTTGCCCGGTATGGGCGACATGGGCGAGTTTTCTAGCGGGGCGCAGGCAGGTGCACTGGCCGCCGCGCTCGGCAGCGTGGACGACCTGACCGACCTGATCGGCGGCCTGAAGATGGTCTACAACTTCCGCGACGGCTACCTGATCACCGCTTACAGCCAGGAGGCGCTGGATGCCGCCCTGGCCGAAGACGCCCCCGTGCTGGCCGAAGACGCCGATTTTGTGGCCGCTGCCCTCAAGACTCAGGGTGGGGCAGGCTGGCAGTACGCCCGCAACCCAGAAGACGTGACCGAAGAACAGGTCATGGGCGTATTCACCAACGCCCTGCCAAAAGAGCAGATGGACAGCGAAATGGCGGGTATGTTCAAGCCTGTGAGCGCCGTCATGACCGACCTGATCAACCGCTACGGCGGCATGACGGCCCAGAGCAGTGTCAGCGGCAACCTGATCGTCAGCAAATCCAACGTCAACTTCAGCTGGTAAGCTCCTGGCGCCCAGACTGATCCCCTGACTAAACGACTTCGGCTTTCTTATTCATTTTGGATGCATTAAAATACGCCCCGGCGATGGGCGCGGTAAGCAAAAGAGGCTGTCCCGACTGCGTTTTGGTGGGGCAGCCTCTTTTTTGGAATGTATGAATACAACATCTTTAGGCGCGGAGTTGTGCCTCTTGCGGGTATCGCCCACTCGGATGCCCGCTATGATGCGGCACGCGCCATGAACTGCGTCCGGAGAGGCGCGAATGGAGGAGGCCAAGCATGAGTTTAATCAGCATGTTGAAAAAGGAACGGGCGATTTTAGCCCTGGAAGACGGCACCGTTTATCGGGGTTACGCCTACGGTCACCGGGGCGAAACGGTCGGCGAAGTGGTGTTCAATACCTCGATGACCGGGTATCAGGAAATCATGACCGACCCCAGCTACAACGGGCAAATCGTCACCATTACCTACCCACATGTGGGCAATTACGGCGTGGCGATTTACGACATGGAATCCAATAAGCCGTATGTGCGCGGCTTTATTTCCCGCGAGTTTTCCGGCACCTACAGCAACCACCGCGCCCAGCAATCCCTAGAGGCGTTTATGCAGCAGTACGGCGTCGTGTCCATTCAGGGCATCGATACGCGGGCGCTGGTGCGCCGGTTGCGTTCGGGCGGCGTGGTCAAGGGCGTTATTGCTCACCGCTCCTACACCCACCCCGAAGACTCTTACGGGGAATTTACGCCCGCCGAGGAGCAGGTGTATGTGCGCCGCGCCCAGGGCCATCAGGACATCGACGGCTTTGATATGACCCGCGAGGTCACCACCGCGCTGCCCTACGCCTTCCCCACGCTCCGCAGCGGCAAGCGCGTGGTGCTCATGGATTTCGGCATCAAGCACACCATCATCGAGCGGCTGGCCGAGGTGGGCATCGAACCCATCGTGGTTCCGGCCCACACCACCCCGGCACAGATCATGGCGCTCCAGCCACACGGCCTGTTCCTCAGCAACGGCCCCGGCGATCCCGCCCCCCTGGAATACGCCCACAAAGCCGCGTGGGAACTGATGGGCCTGCTGCCCACCTTCGGCATTTGCCTCGGCCACCAAATTTTGGGCCTCGCGGCAGGTGGCAAAACCTTCAAGATGAAATTTGGTCACCGGGGTGGCAATCAGCCAGTCAAAAACCTCCTGACCAATACCGTAGAGATTACTTCTCAGAATCATGGGTACGCCGTAGACCTCGACTCTATTCCCAACGGCGCGTTTGTGGCGACGCACATCAACCTGAACGACGGCACGCTGGAAGGCATGGCGCATACGCGCTACCCGGTGTTTTCGGTGCAGTACCACCCGGAAGCCAGCCCCGGCCCGCACGACAGCCGCTACCTGTTTAACCGGTTTATAGAGGAAATAGATTTGTTTGATGGGGGTAGTGGTACACCCGTCGCCAAGGCCTCTACAGGCCGTTTGGGGGTTTGACAACCCATCTCTTGACCGGGATGATACTTGTAGCTAGGAAGTAAAGTTTTTCGTGTTTTAGCGAAACTCATGCTTCACTCAAGAAAAACTCACCCACCCTAACTTCCTGTCGAGGGCGTGACAGGAATGTCAGAAACAAACAGCTATCGTTCGATGCGGTTTGTGAAGTTTCCGACATACAACTAGCTGTTCCGGAGCCATGAATCACCCAGCCTATACGGGCGCCTGCTGGGTGTGGAGCGAGTGGCGCGACCGATAGAACTGTGGATTTTTCCACACCTGTCGGTCTTTTTCGCTCCCCAGGAGGATTCCACCTTGAAACGCACTCTCGTTCTTATGCCCACCGTACTGCTTGGCCTCAGTGTTATGGCAGCCGCACAGACCCCAGCCAGCAGCGGCACCGTCAACAAAGTCATCAAGTTCGTCTTGGCTCAGGATCTGATCAAGATCAACACCGTAGACGGCAAAACCACTGAGCAAGTGGTGCTTGGCCCCAAAACGGTGTTGCCCAACGACATCTTGCGTGAAGAAGTAACCGTGACCAACATCAGTGGCAAGTCCCTGAATACCGTGTACGTGGGTATTCCTGTGCCCAAAGGCACCGAGTTCAGTGGGCAGGCCACGCCCGGCAACGAGCGTTGGAAGCTGCTGTACTCCATCGACAACGGCAAAACATATGCCGCCACGCCCACCCGCACGGTCACCGTGACCGAAAACGGCAAAAGCGTAACCAAGCAAGTCGCCGCTCCCACCAACATGTACACCAACGTGCGCTGGACGGTCGCCACCCTCAAGAAGGACGAATCGTTGAAGCTCAGCTTCCGCGTGAAAGTCAAATGAGTTCTGCTTCAACCATTTCGCTCTAATCGTCAAACAAGTTTTCAATCGTCAACTCATTTGTATACAGGCAAGTCACTAATTCCGAGCAGTAAACAGGAGAACACATGAAGAAGTCTTGGTCGTTCGTTTCCGTATTGGCAGCACTCGCTTTGGGTACCGCTTCCGCCGTTGGCACCACCGTGCCCGCCAATACCACCTTCAAAGTCGGAGCGTATGGAGTTGGACAGGACATCCGCATGACCTACCCAACAGGAGATGTTTTCCTCACCTCCGCTGCCGACACCGATGCTGGTGCCCTGAACAGTGGACGTGTGACGGTCAGTCCTGGAGCCTTTGTGCTGGTTCCTGATGCAAAATTTACGGTCTGTTTCCGCGCCACCATCGGCTAAACTCACTTCATTCAACCTCTTCATGGGCCGCCCTCTGTACTGGGGCGGCCCGCTTGCTGCCGGGCTTTAAGCTTCCTTGACCCTTTTGTGCGCTGAACGGAAACCCACAATTTCGGTTTGGGTCAGGCGACACACTGCCGCCTAAGGAGTTTGCCTGCCATGAGCGACCAACCCAGCCTGTTCGACGATGCTGCCGCCGCCCCCATAGCATCAACAGCCGCATCTGCCGTGACCTTGCCCGGCGACTGGGCCGACGTGCTGAAGGGTGAGACCAGCCAACCGTATTTTCAGAATCTCATGGCGTACGTGGCCCGTGAGCGCACAACTGCCACCATTTACCCGCCGTCCGGAGAGATGTTCACGGCGCTGAAGCTCACGCCGTACGCCGATGTAAAAGTGTTGGTGTTAGGCCAGGATCCCTATCACGGCGGCACTCCAGATGGACAGGGGCAGGCGCACGGCCTGAGCTTCAGCGTGCGGCCCGGTGTGCGCCCGCCGCCCAGCCTCGCCAATATTTACAAGGAACTGCAGGGCGACGTGGGCTTTCAGATTCCCAAACATGGCTCGCTGACGCCCTGGGCCGCACAGGGCGTGCTGCTGCTAAACGCCGTGTTGACCGTGCGGGCCGGAGAACCCAACAGCCACGCCGGGCAGGGCTGGGAAAAGTTTACCGACGCAATTATCCGTGCCGTGAATGCCAAGCCGGAGCGTGTGGTGTTTGTGCTGTGGGGCGCGTATGCCCGCAAAAAGACCAAACTGATTACGGGGCAGCAGCACACCATTCTGGAGAGCGCCCACCCCAGCCCGCTCAGTGTGACCAAATTTATGGGCAGCAAGCCCTTTTCGCGGGCGAATGCGGCGCTACAAGAAGCTGGTCAGACGCCCATTCAGTGGCAATTGCCCATGCAGGCCGAAGCAGTGCAGACGGAAGGCTAAGAATGCCCGGACGCACCGAACTGCTCCAAGACGAATACCTGCGGCGCGAGGGCCACGATCCGAAAGCCTTTGCTTACGCCTTTCCTGATGGCGACCCGTATACCGACCCGGACGGCCTGGCCCGCATTGCCGCGCTGGCTGTACCGCCTGCCTATACCGATGTGTACGTATCGCCCGATCCGGACGCCGAATTGCAGGCCTTTGGCCGCGACGCTGCCGGACGGCTGCAATACCGCTATCACCCTGATTTTGTACAGATCGGGGCGCTGAAAAAATGGCAACGCCTAACCCGTTTTGCCGGAGCGCTGCCCACCCTGCGGGCCGTGACCACCACTGACCTGCGCCTCAGCGGGTTGCCGCCACGCAAGGTCATGGCCCTGATGAGCCGGGTGCTGCATGTGGCCCGTTTCCGGGTGGGCAGTGACGCCTACGCCCGCGACCACAAAACCTACGGCCTGAGTACGCTGAGGCAAAAGCATGTGCAGGTGCAGGGCAGCACCGTGACCTTTCATTTTCGCGGCAAACACGGGGTCACGCAGCACAAAGCCACCCAAGACCGCACACTGGCCGCCAACATAGAGCGCCTGCTGCAATTGCCGGGGCCGTGGCTGTTTCAGGGCGTGCAGGACGACACCCGCATCCGCATCCGCGCCCCTGCCCTCAATTCTTATTTGCGGGAAGTGATCGGTCCGTTTACCGCCAAGGACTTCCGAACGTGGGGCGGAACTCTGCTGGCCGCCGAATATCTGGCCGAAGCGGGCGCACCGGAAAGCGAACGCGCCGCCCGCAAAACCCTCGTGGAATGCGTGGAAGTTGTGGCCGCCGACTTGGGCAACACGCCCGCCGTGACGCGGGGCAGCTACATTTGCCCTGTCATTTTTGACCGCTACCTGGAGGGCAAGGTGCTGGACGACTACGAACCCCGCGCCGCCAAACTGCCCCCGGAACTGGACGGCCTGACCCGCAGCGAGGTGGCGCTGAAGCGATTGCTGGAGAGTGAAAAGGCGTTGCGTGGGCGGCGAAAGAAGGTGGATTAAGTCCGAATCAAATCCCGTCCCAATTCCCCCACGTTCACCTTGCCGCATAGCGCCATCGCCAGTCGCAGTTCCTCATTCAGCAACGTCAGGGTACGGGCCACACCTACTTCCCCACCTGCCGCCAAACCCCACAGCGCAGCGCGGCCCAAAAAGACGCCCTGTGCGCCGAGGGCCAATGCTTTCAGCACATCCGTTCCACGGGTCACGCCGCCGTCCAGATAAATCTCTGTGCGGCCTGCCACCGCGTCCACTACTTCAGGAAGTGCTTCTATGGCACTGACGGCCGTATCCAGTTGCCGCCCGCCGTGATTGCTGACCCAGACATGGCAGCCGTGCTGGGCGGCCAATTGAGCGTCTTCGGCGGTCAGAATACCCTTCAGCACAATCGGCAAGGAGGTCACGCCGCGCAGCCAGGCCAGGTCGTTCCAGGTCACGGTTTTGTCTACAAGTCCCTGAAAATAGTTGACCAGTTGCGACCCTGTGCCTGTTTCTACTCCGGCCAATTCTTGCCGTGTTCCGGCGTTGGGCACGCCCAGATGGGGCGGGAGGGCAAAACGGTTCCGCTCGTTGGGTTCGCGGCGACCCAAAAACGGCGCGTCTACGGTCAGCACCAACGCCCGTGCTCCGGCAGCTTCGGCCCGCTGCACCACTTCAGCGCTAATTTCACGCTGGCGGTAGAGGTACAACTGGAACCAAAAACCTGTGCTGGCCTGCTGTGCCACCGCCTCAATCGGAGTGTTGGAAAAGGTGCTGAGGGTCATGACCGTGCCCGCCGCCGCCGCGCCGCGTGCCGTGCCCAGTTCGGCGTCATGGTGTGCCAGACCATGAAAGGCGCTGGGGGCAACAGCAATCGGCATTTGCACGGGCAGGCCCAGCAGCGTGGTTCGGGTGTCCACGTTCGACACGTCGACCAACATGCGCGGCCGAAGTTTCAGGCGGCGAAAGCCTTCGCGGTTTTCCCGCAGCGTTACCTCGTCGTTTGCGCCGCTGGCGTAGTATTCCAGCGCGTTCTGATCCAGCGCGGCGCGGCCCAGCGCCTCTATTTCGGCCAGATTCACGGTCTGTTCCAGCGTCGGTTGTAATACCTGTAATGCACCCAGCAGCGTGGTCATGGCTTACCATCGGCTTCCCGACTTCTTTAAGTCAAGGGGCGCCCGACTTCGTAGCCTCGCTGACGGCATTTGCCCCCACCCCGGCGCAAGCTGAGCCATGTTGCGTTCTCCGAAACCCGTTGTTGCCCGTGCAGGCCAGGAAAGCGTCTGGGCCTACCCGCGCCCGCCCCGCCTGGAGCGTACCCCCAAACGCATAGAAATCGTGTTGGGAGGCATTGTTATTGCCGACACCACCCAGGCCTACCGGGTTCTGGAAACCAGTCATCCCCCTGGCTATTACCTGCCCCGCGCCACCTTTTTGCCCGGTGTGCTGCACGAGGCGCACGGCGCAAGCTCTTGCGAATGGAAGGGCGAGGCGGCCTACTGGACGCTCTCGGCAGGCGGAAAAACAGTGGCCCGCGCAGGCTGGAGCTATGAGCGGCCCACGCCTGCTTTTGCTGCTATTGCTGGCTTTGTGGCCGTGTACGCGGGCCAAATGGACGAATGCCGCGTAGACGGCGAGCGCGTGACGCCGCAGCCGGGCGGGTTTTATGGCGGCTGGATCACGCCAGATGTGGTGGGGCCGTTTAAGGGCGGGCCGGGGTCTATGGGCTGGTAGGCTTTGCGCTCTGCGATTTAATTTTGTCTTTTCGGCATGCTTCCAAGCTTTCCCCCACCTCCAAGTGGGTCAGGGGAGGTTTGTCGTTGCACTAGGGTCTGTAGGCCAAGGGTTGAAATTTGAGGGAATGAGCGTATCTTTTCGTGCTGTGGCGCGAAGAAATCACGGATGAACAGTGGCAACGTCTGGAACCCCTCCTCCCAGCCCGCTTCGGTCTGGGACGTCCTTATTTAGAGCATCGACCCATCGTCAGTGGCATCCTCTGGGTCCTCAGAACAGGTGCGCCGTGGCGCGACGTCCCAGAGCGCTTCGGCAAATGGACCACGATCGCCAGTCGGTTCCGTCGCTGGACTGCCAAAGGCCTTTGGCAGCAGGTCTGGGCCGAATTGCAACGCCAGGCTGACCGGAAAGGTCAGCTTGACTGGTCAATGCATTTTGTCGATGGCACTGTAGTTCGAGCACATCCATGTGCTGCAGGCGCACGTGGAGGCCAAGCCGAAGAAGCTCTGGGAAGATCCCGGGGTGGCTTCAGCACCAAGATCCATCTACGTGCAGAAGGGCACGGAAAGCCCATGGCGTTCGTCCTGAGTGGTGGAGAACGGCATGAATCCAAATACCTACAACCTCTGCTGGAGAAGGTGCTGTGGTACGCGCCGGACGGGGCCGCCGCGGATTCGTCCTGATCGCATCGTGGGCGATCAAGGCTACAGCTACACCACTGTTCGGAAGTATCTGCACAGCCGTGGCATTCGAGTCACGATTCCCAGGCGTAAAGACCAGGGTTCTGATCTGTGCTTCGATCCTGCTGTCTACAAAGAGCGGAACAAAGTGGAGCGCCTGGTCAACCGCTTCAAACACTTTCGCAGGATCGCGACTCGTTATGACAAACGGGCCCGGAGTTATCAAGCATGGCTCCAAGTGGCGGCGATCCTCTTGTGGCTCTGAGATGTGGAGAGCTTGACTGCACCTTCAGTAGCCTGAAAAATTCGGCCGAAGTCTGTCATCGTCAACGCCATGGGTTGTGATCTACACGAGCATTTTGAGGTTCGAAAAGACGACGGCTGGAAAAGAATTCAGGTGCTCCCAGATCTGGACTGGGACACGGCCACTCCGGAACAGGAAGAAGCCTACTGGCGCTTGCCGCTGTTTATCGGTCGCGATTACGATCTCTTTGCGATCCTGGGTGGTGTGCGGAACCGAATGAATGTGCGCCCGATCTCCCCGTGCCGTGGGATCCCAGACGACGTGAGTGATGAAGTTCGCGATGCTTGGCGGGCAGCACAGCACTATCCAGAGGTGCACAGTCCATCGTGGCTTTCCCTGCACGAGCTGTTGACGTTTGATTGGGATCCGCCTCTCGTGCGCTTGGAGCCCATTGCTGATCAAGACGCACGAGAGGCTCGGCCGGAGATGGTGACCTACCGTGATGCAGTTGCAGACACGAGGTTTGTGACCGAAGGTTTGACGCAGCTTCAAGCGTTCGTGGACGATCCCCACGATTTGCGAATGGTGTTCTGGTTTGACAGCTGACACAGCTGATGATCCAAACGCAACCCAAAGACGGAGGCGTATCCCTGCCCCTTGGCCTACAGACCCTAGGCAGGATTGATCTTGTCGCATTCAGGCTCGGCTTGTTCGTTCACCTGAAGCGGAATTGCCAGTCGTCTTGAAGCTGGAATTGGCCCGCGCGTTGCATGCACCTTGGGGCCTTACACGCAGAGGGGTGGGAACGATGTGGGTCTGTTTTCTCCCTCTCCCCTTGCGGGGGAGTGAGCGCCAGCGATTGCCCTTGACCTTCCTTCGACTCTAGACCCTTCGACCCTACCATTCTGCAAGCTGCCCTCCCCGCCCGCCCTTGATAACCTGACCCTATGACGGCTTCTGATGATCGCATTCGCTCCAAACTGACGGCGCTGGTCCCTGCGCTGCGGCATTTCCATTCGGCGCTGCTGGACTTTGCCAAAGGTGAATACGAGTTCCTGAACGGGCCAGTCGGCGGCCCTTTCGCGCTGTATTCGCTGGTCATGAATCACCCTTCTTTTCAATGGTTGCGCCCCCTGTCGGGATTTATGGCGACGCTGGATGAGGTGCTGGACGCCAAAGGCACGCCCATGACCGAACGCAATGTGGCCGATGCAAAGCAGGCGCTGGGGCTCCTCTTTTCCGATACTGACACCCGCTTTGCTGACTTCCGGGCAGGCTACTTGCGGGCCAAGAACGACAACCGCGTGCGTGAAACAGAGGCGCGGTGGCGCGAAATCTTGACTTCTCTGGAGGCGTGATGTGCGCCTGATCGTGGGCCTCGGCAATCCCGGCACGCAGTACGCCCGCACCCGGCACAACGTGGGCTGGCTGGTGCTGGATGAACTGGGGCGGCGTTGGGGAGCCACCTGGCGCAAAGAGAAAGACGCAGAATTGGCCGAAATTCGTTTGGGGCCTGCACCCGGAACCAAAGTGCTGCTGGTGCGCCCGCTGACCTTTATGAATGCATCGGGCAAAGCTGTGGCCCCGTTGATGTCCTTTTACAAGTTGGAGCCGGATGCACTGTTGGCCGTTCAGGACGACCTCGACAGCCCGTTTGGACTTCTAAAGTTTCGCCCCAGCGGGCGGCATGGCGGCCAGAACGGGATTCGTGACCTGATCCGTGTGCTGGGCACCGAAGCCTTTCCACGCCTGAAGATCGGCATTTCGCGGCCCCCGGCTGGCTGGGATCCCGCCGACTGGGTGCTGAGCCGCTGGCGCGACGAAGAAGCCGATACGCTGGCCGAACTGATCCGACTGGGGGCCAACGCCGCCGAAGTCTGGACGCAACACGGGTTGAAAGAAGGCCAGGCGCAATACAACGGCACCGATCTGAGGCCCAAGCCAGAGCCAATCAAAGTGGAGCCGGTCAAAGTGAATGCGGGGCAGGTTGAACCGGAGAAGGCGGCAGCGGTGAGAGTGGTGTCGGAGAGTTAGGCGCAGAGTCTCTCTCCTGTTCTGATTTAGTTTCCTTGCCCTCGCAACACAACAAAACTACCCTTGATCTGCCCTTAGATCCTAGACCCTTAGACCGCCCCCGCAACATTCCCGCCCCCAATCGCGTATAGGAGCCGTATGGAACTACTCACTGGACTCCTTTCTTCGCTGGGCCTCTCCGGGGCGGCGGGCCTGAATGCCTATATTCCGCTGCTGGTCGTGGGCCTGCTCTCGCGCTTTGGCGTGCTGGAACTGTCGCAGCCCTTTGATCTGTTGGGCAATGTGTGGGTGCTGGTCGGCGTGGGCGTCATCGGGTTGCTGGACTTTGTGGGCGACAAGATTCCCGGCGTAGATCACGTGCTGCACCTGTTCGGCGGCGTGGTCAATGCCGCGGCGGGGGCCATCCTGTTCGCGTCTCAGGCGGGCGTGGCCGATGTGCCCCCGACCCTGAGCCTCGCACTTGGCCTGATTGTGGCGGGCGGTGTGCAGGCCACGCGCACGGTCATGCGCCCAGTAGCCACAGCAACCACGGGCGGCCTCGCCAATCCGGTCATCAGCACCGCCGAAGATGGGGCCAGTCTGACCATCAGCGTGCTGGCGATCTTCGCCCCGGTGCTGGCGGTCTTGGGCTTGGCGGGCGTGCTGGTGGTTGCCTACCGCCTCTGGGCGCGGGTGCGGGGCCGCCGGATTTTGTAAATATCGCCGTACACTGTGAGCAGTCAACAGGGGAACAGTCAGCAGAGGAGAGGAGCCATTACGGGGCCTCTCCCTTTTTCGTGCTGGCATTCGCTGCTGCACCGATACTTATCAATCGTTTGGCGGCAAAATGTTCACTATTTTGGCGACGGATTGGCAGGTCATCTTCATGTTTGATTCTCTTTCTGGACAACTTGTGCAAACTGACCGCCATAATCTAGCTGAATGTTCATATTTCCGTTGACAAGTTGCACAGACTTGCTCACACTGAACCCATGCAGGGATGCACCGAGCCAACATTGACGGCCTGCAAATTGAGCAGTGCAAAGGAGACGCCATGAAACTAGTCACGGCGGTTGTGCGCCCCGAGCGGGTGCAACAGGTCAAGGAAGCTTTATTTCAAGCTGGAATCAGCGGAATCACCCTCAGCCGGGTCAGTGGGCACGGCGGCGAGCAGGAAGTTGTAGAGCATTACCGGGGTACCCGCGTGATGGTGGAATTCCGCGACAAAGTGGAGTTCCGGATGGCTGTCTCTGAACCCTTTGTGCAGGCGGCCATAGACGCCATTTGCCGGGGTGCACGCACAGGCGAAGTGGGCGACGGCAAGATTTTTGTGCAGACCCTTGACCGGGTGGTGCGGATTCGTACGGGCGAAGAAGACAGCGCCGCCCTGACGCCCGTCACCGAAAAGAAACTGACGCCGACGTTTTAAGCGGCACTAAGTACGCCCCCAACCCCGGAGGGAGAGACATGACGAACCTGAACAAGACCCTGCCCACCCTGCTGCTGCTCGGCGGCGCGGCCCTCGCACAAACGGCCACCCCCGAACTGAATACGGGCGACACCGCCTGGCTGCTGATCGCCTCGGCCCTCGTGCTGCTGATGACGCCCGGACTGGCCTTCTTTTACGGCGGCCTCACCCGTGCCCAGAGCGTCCTGAACACCATGATGATGAGCTTCGTTGCCATTGGCTTGGTGGCCGTGCTGTGGACACTGGCCGGATACACCATCGCGTTTGGTTCCGGTGGCAACGCCTTCTTCGGTGGGTTTTCTAACCTTGGCTTAGAAGGCCTCAAAGACCAACTCAGCGGCACTATTCCCACCTTCGTATTCGCCGCATTTCAGGGCATGTTCGCCATTATTGCTCTGGCCCTGATTTCCGGCGCAGTCGTGGAGCGCATGCGTTTCGGTGCGTACCTGCTGTTTGGCGGCCTCTGGAGTCTGTTTATTTACGCGCCGCTGGCCCACATGGTCTGGAGCAGTGACGGCTGGCTGTTTAAAGACGGCGCACTGGACTTTGCAGGCGGCACCGTGGTTCACATCGCTGCTGGCGTGAGTGCGTTGGTCGCGGCGTTCGTGGTCGGCCCCCGCATCGGGTATGGCCGCACCGCCCACATTCCCCACAACGTGCCGTTTGTCCTGCTGGGCGCGGGCCTGCTGTGGTTCGGCTGGATGGGTTTCAATGCTGGCTCGGCCCTCGCCGCCAACCAGACCGCCGGACTCGCCTTTATTACCACCCTCATCGCTCCTGCCGCCGCCATGTTGGGCTGGCTGGTCTGGGAAAGCGCCCGCAACGGCAAGCCCACTGCCGTCGGTGCCGCCACCGGCCTGGTCGTCGGTTTGGTCGCCATCACGCCCGCCTGCGCCTTCGTCACCCCGTGGGCCGCCATCGTTATCGGGTTGCTGGCCGCCACTGCTTCTTACTGGGCCGTGCAGCTCAAGTCCAGCCTCAAGGCCGACGACGCCCTAGACGTGTTCGCCTGTCACGGCGTGGCCGGAATCGTGGGCGCACTGCTGACCGGAGCGCTGGCGTGGACAACCGGCAGCGGCAAGCCTTTTGCCGAGCAGATGGGTACCCAGTTCGTGGCCGTCTTGTTTACGGTGGTCTTTACAGGCCTCGGCACCTTCTTGCTGCTTAAGTTGGTCAGCCTGATCATGCCGCTGCGGATTCCTGCCAGCCAGGAAATTACGGGCATCGACATCAGCGCCCACAGCGAGCAGGGCTACAGCGAAAGCGAAACTGGCCTCGGCGCACCTGTCTTCGTCGGCGGCGACTGAACCCTGCCCCGTATCTAAGCTTGCTCCATACCTGAGCATCCTTTCGCCCTAACGCCTCCTCTCCCCCAAATCCGAACTTCCACGTTTAGCCCGCCACTGACCGCATCCCCAGTGGCGGGCGCTGCTGTGCCTGCTGTCTGGAGGCTGGTGGGAAGCCTTATGGATGCTGGGGCGCAACCGTAGTCAACCTGACGGTACTTTTTGCCAGTCGTCTTATCAAGTTGCCTTCACCGGGACGCATGCCCCCTCAGTGCAATTGGAGGCGTGTGTTAGGATGCTTGCTGAGTCTGACGTCATTCTAAGGGTCGGGCCACCACAGCTCCAGGCCCCTTTCATGCCATCGTTTTTAGGGTGGTCTGTTTGGGTGTCTTGAGCCGCGATGGTAAAGGAGGAGGGGATTTGGACGCTTCAAGTCGAGTCTTGAGTGAACTGGCCAGCCGTGAGGCCGCGCTAGATGCCCAGATCGAAGCGGCCCGCGAGGAAGCGAAGCGGGAGGTCGAGGCTGCCGAGCAGGAAGCGGCCCGTATTCTCCGTGACGCAGAATCGCGTGCTCAGGCCATGCAGGCCGAACATGACGGGCAGCTGAACACCGAAACGCACGCCATTCGTGCAGACGCCACCGCGCAGGCTGAGGGCGACGCACACACGGCGCGTGAGCGGGCCAGTTTACGAGTACAGCAGGCTGCCGAACACATTCTGAAGGCGGTGTTGCCGTGATCAACCCCATGCAGCAGGTTGTGATTGCCGTTCGCAAGCGGGACAGCGAAACGGTCATCACGGCCCTGCAAGACGCCGGGGTGCTGCACCTCAAGCCCATCACGGGCGGCCCGCTCAACACGGGTTCGTTGGTCGGTCAAGATGCCTTGGCCCGCCGCGAAGACGAACGCCTGTTGGCACGGGCCGAAAGTACCATTGCCGAACTCGGCGCTTACCGCCCCGCCCCCGCTCCCCTGCCCGCGCAGGGCGAGTGGGAAAACGTAGTGGAAGCTGCCGCCGTTCCGGTCGGTGCGCTTGCCAAAGAGCGTCAGGCGCTTCAGGCCGATCTAGACGCCGAAGCTGCTTACGGCCCTGCGGTGCGTGCCCTGTCGCACATCGTGGGCGGGCTAGACCGCAGCCGCCGCGTGAGCCTGGTGCCATTCCTGCTTCAGCCCGCCGATAACGTGGCCGAACTGGACGCGGCGCTGCAAGCCTCGCTGAAAGACCGCTACCTGCTGGCCACCGAGCCTGTGGGCCAAAACCGCGTGGGCGTCATCGCTACCCTGAAAGGGGAACGCGACGCCGCCCGCACCGCGCTGGGCAAGGTTCGCCTCGGTGAACTGCGCTTGCCGGGACGCTTCGACAACATGCCCCTCTCAGAAGCCGCCTCGGAAATGGAGCGGATTCAGAAGGGCGGCGCAGACCGTCAGGTCGGACTGAACGGCACCCGCGAGAAGTTGGCGCAAACGCACGGCCCCGCGCTGTACGCCGTGCGCGACGCCCTCAAAGACCGGGTCGCCATTCATGATGTGCGGGCGGTATCGGCACGCGGCAAATACAGCCTTGCCATGCAGGGCTACGTTCCCGCCGACCGCGTGCCTGCGCTGACTGCCGCGCTGGGCAAATTCGGTGACGCCGTCAGCTTCGAGTTCCATGAAGCCGACGAGCACCACGACGCCACCATTCCCGTGCAACTGAAAAACAACGGGTATGTACGGCCCTTCAGCCTCGTCATGGGTCTGATGAGCCTGCCCAAATACGGCACCTTTGACCCCACGTGGGTCATCGCCGTGTTTTTCCCGCTGTTCTTCGGGATCATCATTGCCGACATCGGTTACGGCTTCTTGTTCTTGCTGTTCGGCCTCTGGCTGCTGGGCAAGGCCAAGCGCAACGAGGGCTGGGATCTCAGCTTCTTCGGGGCGTATGTACCGCCCGCCACCCTCAAAGACCTCGGCTTCGTCACCAACGTGATGTCAGCTTGGGCCATCGTGTGGGGTGTCCTGACCGGCGAACTGTTCGGCACGCTTGGCGAGCATATTCACCTGTTCTACGTCGATCCGGCCATCGTGAACAACCTGTGGGGCTGGACCGGAATCGTGGCCGAAGCCCATGAGGGCGAAAAGCACTACGGCCTGATTCCCACCGTGTTCCCACGCCTGGAAACCGATTACTTTTCCAACGTGGCTCTCGTGTTCGCGCTGCTGTTCGGCATCGTCCAAGTCCTGTGGGGCTGGGGCATCCGTATTCAGCAGGGCATCAAGCACAAAGACGCCGTGCATATCTGGGAAGGCATCGCCTTGTTCGGCGGTGTGGGCGCTCTGATTCTGATGGCGTTCGCCACCCAGGCAGGCAAGAACTTCGGCCAGTTTTCCAACTTCTCTAACCCCCTGATTCTGCTGATGTACGTGGGCTTTGCCCTGTTCCTAATTGGCTGGATTCGGGTCATCAAGCAGTATCCGCTGCTGCCCATCGAACTGCTCTCGCAGGGCGGCGCGGTCGTCAGCTACGCCCGTATCTTCGCCGTGGGTCTGGTCAGCGCAATTTTGGCCAAACTCTGCACCGACGTGGGCTGGAGCCTGTACGAAAATATCGGCTTCCTCGGCATCATCATCGGTGTGATTCTCGGCGCGGCGCTGCACTTCTTCGTGCTGGCCCTCACCCTGATCGGCCACGTGATTCAGCCCCTCCGTTTGCATATGGTCGAATTCCTCAATCCCACCGGCTTCAACGCCGAAACCAGCCCCGCGTACAATCCTCTTCGCCGCCTTAGCGCCAGCGCCAGCGTCAATGCTGGGGCCGGGCAGGTCAAATAATTTCAGGAGTGTCCACTATGACCAAGTACAACAAGATCGTCCTCGCTTCCCTCGTTCTCGCCCTCGCCACCACCGGCTTTGCCCAAGAAGCGGGCGCGGCTGCCAACGATGACCTGTACCGTGGGTTGCGTGCAGTGGGCGCAGGTTTGGCCCTCGGTCTGGGCGCAGTGGGCACCGGCATCGCGCAGGCCCGCATCGGCTCCAGCTTGGTCGGCGCAGTGGCCGAAGACCCCAGCAAGGCCGGTAGCCTGCTGCTCTACTTCCTGATCCCTGAAACGCTCGTGATCTTCGGCTTCCTCGCCCTGTTCATCCTGAACTGATATGGCGCTCGACAAGCTTCTCGAACAGGAGGCGCAATCGGAAATCGAGCGCATCCGCGCCGAAGCCCGTGACCGCGCCGCCACCATCCTGAAAGACGCCCAAGACCGCGCCGAAGCCCTGCTGGACAGCCGAACCCGCGCCCTGCACAGCCAGCGTCAAGCAGGTCTCGTGCGGGCACGCAGCGCCGCCGAACTCGAACTGAGTGCGTCTCGTCTCAAAGCGGGCGAACACGGAATGGCGCAGGTGTACAGCCTCGTGGAAGGTCACTTGCAAGAAGTGATCGCTGCTCCCGAATACCGCGAGATTTTGGCGCGGTTAATCTGGCAGGCCCGCGAAGCCATTCCCAACGCCGACGCGGTTGAAGTGAACCCCGCCGACGTGATGGTGGCTTGCGAACTCGTGACTGATCTGCCCGTGCGTGAAAACGCCGGAATCGTGGGCGGTGTGCGCGTGCTGTCCAACGGTGGTAAGAGCGGCATCACCAATACCCTCGCAGGCCGACTCGACCGCGTGAAGGGTGAACTTGCCCCGCAGATCAGCCGTCTGCTGGCCGAGTAAAGGACGCCCATGCCCGACGATTACGCTTACATCAACACGCGTGTCCGCATCATGCGAACCAAACTGCTCGACGGGCGCTCGCTCGACTCGGCGCTCTCGTCGGGCAGCTATCAGGAATTTTTGCGTGTGCTGACCGAAACCGAACTGGCCGCCAACATGCGTGAAACCACGACCGAGGGTGCGGGTCTGCCCGAACTCGACCGCGCCCTGTCTGCCAACCTGTTTGCCACCACCCAGAAGGTACTGAACTTTGCCGATGGCGACGCCAAACGCGAGATTCAGGCCCTGCTGATGAAGTGGGATCTGGTGAACCTCAAGACCGTGGCGCGTGGTGTGGTCGGTGGACGCGGCGCAGACGCCATTTTGGACAGCCTGATTCCGGGCGGCACCATCAAAATTGCTGCCCTGCAAACCGCTGCTCAGAGCAGTGATTTGGCTGCCGCCGCCGCCGCCATCGCCCTCAGTGGACACCCGCTGGCCAAGGCGATGCGCGACGGAGCCAGTGCTTACGCTGCCAGTGGCCGCTTGCTGGACTTGGAAGTGACGTTGGATCAGGGCTACTACCGCCACGCGCTGAACGTGGCCCGCAATACCAGCCTGCGCCGTTACTTGAGCCGGGAAATCGACGTGACCAATGCGCTGATTGCCCGCGCCAGCAAAGGCCAACCCCTCGACCCCAACTTGTTTGTGGCGGGCGGGCACCTCGACGCAGGCGGCTACGCACGCTTGGCAGGCGGGGACGCAGGCGGCGTGCCCGATATCGTGGGCATTCTGGACGCTCCGACCCTGGAGGACGCCGAAGTCGCGGCGCGGACGGCGCTCGACAATGCCGCCCGTAATGTGGCGGCGGGCGACCCCGAAGGTGTGGGCATCATCCTTGATTTCCTGCGCCGCAAAGAAATCGAGATTGCCAAACTGCGCCTGATCGCACGCGGGAAGTTTTATAACCTGAGTGCTGAATCTATTCGGAAAGAGGTGCAGGCATGACCGCCAAAGCCCAAGCAGGCGGCACCTTGCAGCGCGTGGCGGTGTTGGCCGACAACGAAACGGCCACCGGCTACCGCTTGGCGGGTGCAGAAGTCATCGAGGCCACCCCGGAAAGCGCCCTGCGTGAACTGGAAGCCCTGATTACCGGCAACCGCTACGGCCTGATCGCCATCGACACCGGCCTGATTCCCGACCCAGCCACCGCCACCGCCCGCATCATGCGGGGCCGGGATCTGCCCATCCTCTTGCCTATTCCCAGCTTGGCCGACGCCTTTAGTGCCGATACCGTGGACGCCAAAGCCTACATGGGTAAACTCGTGCGCGAAACCATCGGCTTTGACATCAAGTTGTAACCCTGTTTAAGAAATACCGTGTCCAAGGGTCTAAAGGTCTAAGGAAAAGACCCACAAATGGTTGAGTTTTTTGCCCTTAGACTCTTAGACCCTAGACCCTTAGACCTTCTCAAGGAGAACGAATGACGCAGAACAAAGCAGGCGTCGTGCAGAGTATCGCTGGCCCCGCCGTGATCGCCAACGGCATGTACGGCGCGAAAATGTACGACATCGTGCGCGTAGGCACCGAGCGTCTGGTCGGAGAAATCATTCGACTGGACGGCAATACGGCCTTCGTGCAGGTGTACGAAGATACCAGCGGCCTGACGGTGGGCGAACCCGTCGTCACGACCAACTTGCCCCTCAGCGTCGAACTGGGGCCGGGCATGCTCAACGGCATCTATGACGGCATTCAGCGCCCTCTGGACAAAATCCGTGAAGCTTCGGGCGACTTTATCGCTCGCGGTATCGAAGTCAGCAGCCTTGACCGCACCAAAACCTGGGCCTTTACGCCCAGCGTGAATGCGGGCGACATGGTCATCGGGTCTTCGATCCTCGGCACCGTGCCCGAATTCAGCTTCACGCACAAGATCCTGACGCCCCCCGAAAAGAGCGGCAAGCTGCGCTGGGTGGCGGCAGCAGGCGACTACAACATCGACGATACGATTGCTGAACTGGAAGACGGAACCAAGCTCCGCATGGCCCACTACTGGCCCGTGCGTGCGCCCCGTCCCGTTGCCAAAAAGCTTGACCCCAGCTTGCCCTTCCTGACCGGAATGCGCATTCTGGACGTGCTGTTCCCTCTGGTGATGGGCGGCGCGGCAGCTATTCCCGGCCCCTTCGGATCGGGCAAAACCGTAACCCAGCAAAGCGTGGCGAAGTACGGCAACGCCGACATCGTGGTGTACGTGGGTTGCGGCGAGCGCGGCAACGAGATGACCGACGTGTTGGTGGAGTTCCCCGAATTGGTTGACCCCAAGACGGGCGGCCCGCTGATGCACCGCACCATCCTGATCGCCAACACCTCTAACATGCCGGTGGCGGCGCGTGAAGCGTCCGTGTACACGGGCATTACGCTGGCCGAGTACTTCCGCGATCAGGGCTACTCCGTGTCCCTGATGGCCGACTCCACCAGCCGCTGGGCCGAAGCCCTCCGCGAAATCTCCAGCCGCCTTGAAGAAATGCCCGCAGAAGAAGGCTACCCCCCTTACCTCGGTGCGAAACTCGCGGCGTTCTACGAGCGTGCCGGAGCGGTGACCACCCTCGGCGGCGAAACAGGCGCAGTCAGCGTGATCGGCGCAGTTTCGCCGGCAGGCGGCGACATGTCTGAACCCGTGACTCAGGCCACCCTGCGTATTACCGGCGCGTTCTGGCGTCTTGACGCTGGCCTGGCCCGCCGCCGCCACTTCCCAGCGATCAACTGGAACGGCTCTTACAGCCTGTTCACACCGATTCTGGATGGCTGGTACCGCGCCAACGTCGGCCCCGACTTCCCCGAACTGCGCCAGCGCATCGGCAACCTGCTTCAGCAAGAAGCCGCGCTGCAAGAAGTGGTGCAACTTGTCGGCCCCGACGCCCTGCAAGACAACGAGCGTCTGATCATCGAAGCGGGCCGCATGTTGCGTCAGGATTTCCTGCAGCAAAACGGCTTCGACCCCGTTGACGCCAGCGCCTCCATGCCCAAAAACTACGGTCTGATGCAGATGTTCCTGAAGTTTTACGATCAGGCCGACATTGCGCTGAAGGGCGGAGCCACCATCGACGAAATTATTCAAAGCCCCGTGATCGAGAAACTGGGCCGCGCACGATACACGCCCGAAGGCGAATTTGCCGCCTACCGCGATGACGTGCTGGCCGAACTCGACACGACCTTCAAGGGAGTCAAGGTATGACCCTGCTCAAGAAGGAATACAACGATGTGGCCTATATCTCCGGTCCCTTGTTGTTCGTAAATGCGGCCTCCGACCTCGCTTACGGCGCAATCGTCGAAATCAAGGATGGTCAGGGCAAGATTCGCGGCGGACAGGTCATCAGCGTATCTGATGAAAACGCCGTGATTCAGGTGTTCGAAGAAACGCGTGGTCTGGACCTCGCCACCGCCAGCGTCAGCCTCGTTGAAGACGTGGCCCGCCTCGGCGTGAGCAAGGAAATGATTGGCCGCCGCTTTGACGGCCTGGGTCGCCCGATTGACGGTCTGCCCCAGGTGGTCGCCGAGAAGCGCGTGAGCATCAACGGCCAGCCCATGAACCCCACGGCGCGTGCCAAGCCCGAAGAATTTATTCAGACCGGCATCAGCACCATCGACGTGAACACCTCGCTGATCCGTGGTCAGAAGCTCCCCATTTTCTCGGGCAGTGGTTTGCCGCACAACGAACTGGCAGCGCAGATCGCCCGTCAGGCCAAGGTGCCCGGACACGAAGGCGACTTCGCCGTGGTGTTCGCGGCCATGGGTCTGACCCAGCGCGAAGTCAGCTTCTTCACGCAGGAATTCGAGCGCACGGGCGCACTGGCCCGCAGCGTATTGTTCCTGAACCGCGCCGACGATCCCGCCGTAGAGCGCCTTTTGACGCCCCGTATGGCGCTCACCACCGCCGAGTACCTGGCCTTCGAGCACGGCTATCACGTCCTCGTGATCCTGACCGACTTGACCAACTACTGTGAAGCCCTCCGTGAAATCGGCGGCGCACGCGAGGAAATCCCCGGACGACGCGGCTTCCCCGGCTATATGTACACCGACTTGGCAAGCCTTTACGAACGCGCAGGCGTGGTACAGGGCAAACCCGGATCGGTCACGCAGATTCCAATTCTGTCCATGCCCGACGACGATATTACCCATCCCATCCCCGACCTGACCGGGTACATCACCGAAGGCCAGATCGTGGTTGACCGGGCGCTGAACACCAAGGGCATCTTCCCGCCCATCAACCCGCTGCCCAGCCTGAGCCGCTTGCAGGGCAACGGCATCGGCAAAGGCAAGACCCGCGCCGACCACAAAAACGTGTCCGACCAGCTGTTTGCGGCTTACGCCAACGGCCTCGACTTGCGTAAATTGGTGGCAATTACGGGTGAAGATGCCCTCAGCGACACCGACAAACTGTACCTGCGCTTTGCCGATGATTTCGAGCAGTACTTCATCGGGCAGGGCGGCCAGGATCGTTCTATCGACGAGAGCCTGACGGTGGCGTGGGGCATTCTGTCCAAGCTGCCCCAGAGCCAATTGACGCGCCTCAGCAAAGACACCATCGACAAGTACTACGGTACCAAGGTGGACGAAATGTGGCGGGGCAACCGGATCTAAATAGAACATAGAGGCTAGAACGTGGATCGTAGACTAGTGTTGACCACGATCCACGCTCTACGATTTGAGCGACGAAGGAGGTGAATCTATATGGCAGGACAGATCAGCCCCACCCGCAGCGCCCTGCTCGCCAGCAAGGCTAGCCTGAAAACGGCCTCTAGCGGTGCAGACCTGCTGAAGCGTAAGCGTGACGCCCTCATCGGAGAGTTTTTTGCTCTGGTGAAAGACGCGCTGGCCGCCCGTGAGCAACTGAGCGGCGTGAGCAAGGGCGCGTATACCAGCCTGTTTGGGGCCAAAGCATGGGACAGTCCCGAAGCCGTGGAAAGCCTGAGCTTGGCGACGGGCGGTGAATACACCGTTCAGATGGAAATTCAGAGCATTTACGGCGTGAAAGTGCCTAAGATCGAGGTGCCCGCCCGTCCTACTGGCGTGAACTTCAGCCCGATCAACGTCGGCGCACGCACCATTCAGGCCGCAGGCGACTTTGGCGGCGTGATGGAAGCCATCGTAAAGGTGGCCGCCACCGAAACCAAGTTGCGGCGCATCGGCGAGGAGATTAAAAAGACCTCGCGCCGGGTCAACGCCCTAGAGCAAGTGGTCATTCCCGGCATTCAGGACGACATCCGTTTTGTGCGCGGCGTCCTCGATCAGCGCGAACGTGAAGAAAGCTTCCGTCTGAAGAAAATCAAGGCGAAGCTGGAACGCGAAAAAGAACTGGAAAAAGCCGCCACCGCAGCGGCAGGCAGTCACGGCACCGCCGCCGACTGAGTCCAGCACAGCAAAAGCCGTCCCCGCAGGGGGGCGGTTTTTTTGTTGGCTGCTAAAGTTTCGCTATCGTCCCCGCCAGATTCACCCGCGCCTGCGCCTCTAGCCCCGCAAATTCAGGCGTCGTAAATATCCGCTCCCGCTCCAAGAAGCCGCGCAAGATTTTTTTGCGGCCCACACGGTACAGCAGCCCCGGTACGTGTCCATATTCCCGGCGAATGGCGGCGTCGTAGGCAGCAAAAGCTTCGGCATCGGCTCCCAGAATGCTGAGGTCAGCGTCTATCAACAGGGCTTCAGCGCGTGTGGTGGCGGGCTCAGCGTGGCGGGTCGCCAAAATCAGGGCGTGGATGTCGGCGCCCAGATCAGCGGGTGCGCCCTGTTGCGTCAACCAGCCATCAAATACATCGGCGCTGCGTTGTTCGTTGTCGTGTTTTCGGGGATCGTAAATCAGGTCATGGCCCCACACGGCTAACGCCAGCACAGGAGTCAGCACTTGCCTACTGTCCAGCGCGTGCAGCACGGCCCGCACATGCTCAGCGTTGTGGTAGGCGCGGTGGGCCTCGGCGTAATAGGGGAGGGCAAAGGCTTCGGCAGTGGCCAGCAAAGCGGCGTCCATCGGAGCAGCGTCATTCATCATGCTCGGCCTTGGCGTCCCGTTCCATCAGGTGGCGCAGGCCCACAACGGGCGTCCATTCTCCGCTGGCGACACGTGCGACGGCCCGCACAATCGGCAGGTCGTGGCCGTGTGCGGTGGCCCAGGCGTCCAGCAGTCCTGCGGTGCGGAGGCCTTCCACCACTTTTCCCCCCTGCGCCGGAGTCTGACCGCGTGCCATCGCTTCCCCGGCGGCGCGGTTGCGGCTGTGCGCGCTGGTGGCGGTAGCGACCAAATCGCCCAATCCGCTCAGGCCGTACACCGTCTCTTCCTGTGCGCCCTGAGACAGTAAGTAGCGGCCCATTTCCCTCAGGCCACGTGTGATCAGGGTGGCTTTGGCATTGTCACCCAGTTGCAGACCGTCACCCAGGCCAGCGGCCAAAGCGATCACGTTTTTCAGTACGCCCCCGAGTTCTACGCCCACCTCATCGGTGCTGGTATACACGCGCAGGCTGGGCGTCATCAGGGCCATTTGCGCGGCGAGGGCCAAAGGTTCGTCGGTGCTGGCAACCACCGTCGCGGCGGGTAAGCCCCGGCCCACTTCCTCGGCGTGGTTGGGGCCACTCAGCACGGCCACCCGTGCAAAGCCCAACTTGCGGGCCAAGTCAGTCAGGCGTCCACCATCTGGCGCTAGGCCTTTGGCACACAGCACCACGCCCAGAGTGCGGGGCAAGTCGGCCAGCAAATCGGGCACGCCCACGCTGGGAACCACCACCAAAGCCCACTCTGCGCCCGCCACCGCTTCCGCTAGATCAGAGGTCAGGCGCACCGATTCGGGCAGCAAGCTGCCCGGCAGATATTCCCGGTTTTCGCGCACCTCGGCCAGGCGGGCGGCAAAATCGGGGCGTCTGGCCCAGAGGGTGACGGGCTGCTCAGCGCGTGCGCCGTTCACCGCCAATGCTGTGCCCCAGCCCCCAGCGCCCAGTACAGTTAAACCCGGCACAGTCAGGCCGCTCATGCGCCTGCCCAGGCAAACACCCACACACGCGGCGTTTCGGGCGTGGGCGGGGCAAAGTCGGGGTATTCCACCACTTCCCAGCGGTCAAAGCCTGCCGCGCCAAGCAGCGTCTCTAGATCGGCTGGGTCGTAGCCGCGTTCCCGGTGGGTTTCTATAAATTCCTCGGTGGTGCCGTCGCTGTTGAGCACCCGGCAAAACGCCTGCACCACGCCCACATCGGCTTCCACGTCATGATGATGAGACCAGTGGTAATGCACCTCACGGCCATCTTCGGTGTGCGCCAAACCCTCTATGGTGTTGTCTTCCCACAGTTCCCGCACGCCGATTCTGGTGTTCAGGTCGCAGGCCAACAGCCCGCCTGCCCGCAGATGCCCCTGCGCCTGCCGAAAGGCCGCGCCCAAATCGGCAGGGTCAAGCAAGTTGTTCAAGCTGTCGAAGACACAGGTGATCAGGTCAAATTGCTTGCCCAGTTCAAAGCTCCGCAAGTCGCCCACTTCAAAGGGGATGCTGGGCAGCCGTTGCCGCGCCACACGCAGCATTTCGGAGCTGCCGTCCAGCCCAGTCACGCTCAGGCCCGCTGCCTGCAACTCGCGGGTAAAGCCGCCTGTGCCGCACGCCAGATCCAGGGCGCTGAGTTGGGTGTCCGGCGCGGCGTTCAGGCCACCATCACGGGCATACGTCAGCACGAAATCGGCCCAGTGGTCATATTCCACATCGGCCATAATCGCGTCGTACACGGCGGCCAACGCGGTAAAAGGGGAGTGCTGCATAGGGGTTACTATAGCTGGGCTGTCTCTGCTAGCCGCGCCTCTATTTCGCTCTGCAAGCCTGCCAGCTCTCCCTCATCCAACACAGGAGGCCCCGCGTCTACCGTCACTTCTCCCAGCGGCACCCAACTGACACAGCCCAACATTTGCGGCGTTTCGGGGAGTACCAGCGGCGCACTCAGCGGGCGCACCCGCAGCAGCAGCGCATGAACCCAAGGGCGGCCCCGGTAGGCAAACCGACGCGAAATGGCGTCGGCAGTCAGCGCTTGCAAGTCGGCCAAGGCCCGCGCCTGCGCTTCCTGCTCTACCTTCCAGACGCCTATCACTTCGGCCAACGCTGGCAAGACAATTGCGCCGGGTTGCGGATCGTCTCGCAGCAGGAGCGCAAATTCGGGCCGCAGTTCGGCTGGGTTCTGGTGCAGGAAGGTGGGATAGAGCAGGAACGAACTGTGCTCAACTTCAAAGCCGTCGTGCGTTTCCATAATGCCGCCCTTGCGGATCAGCAGCGCGGTTTGGCCCAGACTGAGGGCTTGGGCTTGGGTGTCCCATTCTTTGAGGGCTGGGGTGAGGGAGGACATGGGCAAAGGGTAGCGCAGACAGAGAGGGCCGATTTTGCATGGCAAACATGGCAGAGGCAAACGCTTGGCCGCCTCCTTGGGGAAGGGGTTTGGATGGGGAATTGTTGTTGTAGGGTGAGTAATAAAGAACCGTCCCTCTGGGCAACAAGGGCGACAAGTGAAATCGTAAGGTTATTTAGCAGTGGTGATAATCAGGGGGCTTTTGCCAGCGAGTCCACCAGCGTATATAACGATCACTTGAGACAATGCAGGCCCGCCTAGCTAAGGAATGGATGAGTCTAGTTGGCTGCGAATGGCAGTGGCAGTTTCAGGTGTCTCCCGCCTCTACCTGTTTGGCCGCCTAGAGTTAAGCTTCTAATACTTCTTTTAGGTGAAGGTGCAAGTCCTTACCTTGTTGGTCAGTTGTTGCGCTGGGGGTGCTGCCTTATGTCTTGCACCCGTCAGGGGCTAGGGCCAAAGCGGTGGTATGATGCACGGCAGTTCCGCTTGGGCGTTCCCCGTATGGGGGCAGCCCCGGCTGAATGGGCGCGGTTTTTCCTGCACCCACCCCGCTTTACCCATCCCAATTGTTGACCCGGCACGCGCCACGCCGCTGCTTCCGCATTGTCGGGGCCGCGTTCCGTTGGCTGCTGCCCAAAGGAGAGGCCACTGCATGGAACTCACGCCACGTGTCCCGCCGCACAGCAATGACGCCGAAATTAGCGTGCTGGGCAGCATTCTGCTCGATAACGATACCTTGGCCCAACTGGGCGATACGGTGTCGCCCGAAATGTTTTACCGCGAAGGCCACCGCAAGATTTTTGCGGCCATGCGGATGCTGCAAGAAAAGGGCGAGCCTGTTGATCTGGTCACGCTGTCCGAGCATCTGCGAAGCAAGGGCGCGCTGGACGATGTGGGCGGCCTGACCTATTTAATTGGCCTGTCGGATCAGGTGCCGACTGCCGCCTACGCCGAGCATTACGCCCGGATCGTGCAGGAGAAACACACCCTGAGAATGCTGATCAGTGCGTCGGGAAAGGCCATGCAACTGGCCTACGACGCGCAACTGCCCCTGGAAGACCTGCTTGACCGCGCCGAAAAGATGATTTTCGAGGTGGCCGAGCAGAAGAAGAAGGGCGAGGCATTTCAGGCAATGGGCGAAGTGGTACACAACACCTTCGAATACATCACGTTGCTGCACGCCAATAAGGGCATTCCAGACGGCGTGAGCAGCGGCTTCCGCGACTTAGACGAGCAGATCAGCGGCTTGCAGAAGGGCAGTCTGAACGTGCTGGCAGCAAGGCCGAGCATGGGAAAAACTGCCTTCGCGCTCTCTATCGCCCAGAATGTGGCCCTACGTGGTGAGAAATCGGTGGCTGTATTCAGTCTGGAAATGCCTGCCGTACAGCTGGCCCTGCGAATGCTGTGCAGTGAGGCACGGGTAGACATGAACCGCATCCGCAGCGGGCAACTGAACGAGCGCGACTTTGAGCGCCTGGCCCACGCCGCAGGGCGACTCGCGGAAGCGCCGATGATCATCGACGATGAACCCGATTTGACCCTCAACGGCCTGAGAAGCAAGTTGCGCCGGATTTCTGCACAGCACGGACAGTTGGGGCTGGTCGTCATCGATTACCTGCAACTCATGTCGGGCGGCAAAAGCAACGGCGGCAGCGACAACAGACAGCAGGAAATCAGCACGATTTCGCGTGGCCTGAAGGGATTGGCCCGTGAACTGGAAGTACCGATCATGGTACTCAGTCAGCTCAGCCGCGCTGTAGAGCAGAGGCCCAACCATAGGCCGATGCTGTCTGACTTGCGCGAATGCGTCACGGGTGACACGCTGGTCATGCTGGCCGATGGCCGCCGCCTGCCTATTCGGGAACTGGTGGGCCAGACGCCGGAAGTCCTGGCGATGGCCGAAGATGGCCGGATCGTGGCGGCGGCCAGCGATCTGGTGTGGGAAGTAGGGGAACGTCCGGTGCTGGAAGTGCTGACCCGCAGTGGGCGGCGTTTGCGGGCCACCGCAGGCCACCGGGTCTACCGTTTGGGCGGCTGGGTCACGCTGGGCGAAGTGCAGCTCGGAGACCGGGTGGCTTTGGCGCGGCGCGTGCCCGAACCCGCCCCCACTGAAACAGCTACCACCCCAACAGTGTGGCCCGAAGACCATGCGGCCTTACTAGGCCAACTGATTGGAGACGGCAGTTTTCTGAAGGGTCAGCCCCTGCGCTACACCACCGCTTCAGAAGAGAACAGCGAACTGGTGCGCCGCGTGGCCGAAAGCTTCGGCTCCACCGTCTCTCGGCACGCGGGCCGGGGCAACTGGCATCAACTCGTAATCGCGGGTAACGGCAACCGCTGGCACGCGGCGGGCATGGGGGCGTGGCTCAAGGGCTTGGGCATCTTCGGTCAGCGTTCGCAGCAAAAACGCATTCCAGCCGTTCTGTTCACCCAACCGCTTCCCGTAGTGGCGGCCTTGCTGCGCCATCTGTGGGCCACCGACGGCTGCATTCATGTGCGTGAAAAGGGCGGAAGCAGCCGGGTGTATTTCGCCACCTGTAGCGAGGGCTTGGCGCGAGATGTGGCTGCCCTGCTGCTACGCTTCGACATTGTGGCCCGCGTCAAATCGGTGGTTCAAACGGCTTCCCCCACCTTGTCTCTGCTCTGGAATGTGGATGTCTTGGGGGCAGAAGCACAGCTGGCCTTCCTGAACGGCGTGGGAACATTCGGGCCGTGTGTGGCACCGGGCGAGGCGCTGTGGGCGCTGCTGGAATCTCAAACGGCTAATACTAACGTCGATACCCTGCCGAAGGAAGCCTTTGCACGCGTCAAAACATTGATGGCCCAGCAGGGCGTGTCTCAGCGGGCGATGGCAGCGGCGCGGGGTACGGCTTACGGCGGTTCATCTCACTTCCGCTTCGCGCCGTCGCGGGCCGTATTACTCGATTACGCCGCCCACCTTTCGGATGACACACTGCGCGAATGGGCGCAGAGTGACCTGTTTTGGGATGAAGTCATCAGCATCATGCCAGCGGGGAGCGAAGTGGTCTACGACCTGACCGTGCCCGGCCCCGCCTCCTGGTTGGCCGACGGCCTGATCAGTCATAATTCCGGGGCCATTGAGCAAGACGCCGACATCGTGATGTTCATTTACCGCGACGAGTATTACAACAAAGAGACGGATCAACAAGGCATTGCCGAAATTATTATTGGCAAGCAGCGCAACGGGCCAGTGGGAACGGTCAAGTTGCAGTTTCATAGCGCACATGTCCGGTTTAATGACCTTGCGCCGGAGGGTGTGTAATGCCAGAAGAAGCAGTAAAAGCAGCAGGACAGGGCGCGGGCAGACGGCGCAGACGCAGACGTACCCCCAAAGCGCCCGACGGCGGCAGTGGCTCGGCCAACTTGCAACAGTCGGGGCAGTTGCGGCCCGGTCAGGTATCCAACGCCACCGCCGCGCCCATTCCCGCCGTGCCCAACAAACGCGGCCAAAAGCGCCCACTGGCCGAACCGCGAATTGGCGTGGGCTGCATCATCATGCGCGGCGACGAGATTTTGTTGGTGCGTGAGCGCGGGCGGTGGAGTTTACCCAAGGGCGGCCTGGAGGCGGGCGAACTGATTCAGGAAGGCGCACGCCGTGAAACCTTTGAGGAAACGGGCCTGATCGTGGAACTGCGCGATCTCGCCTTCATCGTGGAATTTCAGGCGCAAACGTGGGGCCACCACCTGCAATTTTTCTACACAGGCCGCGAGGTGGGCGGCAAGCTGGAGCCGCGTGACCCAGACCGCGACGTGCAGGAAGCCCGCTTTATTCCGATCCGGCAACTGCGCGAATTTATCCGCTTCCGGCCCCGCCTGCTGGCCCTGGAGACGTGGCTGCGCGAGCGTCGGCCCCGCCATTTCGTGTTCAATCTGGACAAAGAACCCGCCATGCTCCGGAAGCGGCGGCGCGTGGGTGAAGGCCTGCCCAGCGGCTCGCAATTTGACATGACGGACGACGGCGACGAAGTAGATTTGTAGAAAAGCGGTGAGTGGTGAGTAGTGAAGAGTCAGTGGGGAAACACGGGTGGAATCAGAGTTTTTGCCCTTCTCAGTGACCACAATCCACTCATCACTTCCTGCATTTAAATCTGTTACTATCAGAATATGAAGCGTGTATTACGTAAGGATTTGGGGGAAGACGAGCTGGAATCTCTCCCGGCGAGTTTGCCCGTCAGTGGGCGCGGCTATGCACATGTCTGCCCAAAATGCGGCCAACCCCTGACTCTGCATGACCTGCGCGACGGCGATCAGGCGTATTGGTGCCATGCCTGCAACGTCGGCCACCGCGCCAGTGATCCACCTGCGCGGGCGTTCAAGCCGTTGCCTCAAGCGGGGTAAGCAGTTTCCCTCCATCTGGGGGGCGTTGCAGAGCAACGAGGTGGTTCGCCTTCCAGCCGCGCCCCGTAGCAATCCGCTATGCTAAGCGCCTCATGACGCGCCCCACAGATTTGCAGGCCAAGCCGCCGCACCCGTTGGCCGGTCAGGTCATTGCGGTCACGAGCGCGGATCAGGGCTACGGGCGGGCTATCAGCGGGGCATTGGCTCAGGCAGGAGCCAGCATCGTCCTCATCGGCGGCAACAGCGAAACGCTGGCATCGGCGGCCAGCACGCTGGAACATGCGGGCGGCACGGCCATTCCCATCAAGGCCGACGTAGATGTGCCGCTGGATTGGCTCAGCGCCCAGAACCGCATTCTGGATATTTTCGGTTCGCTGCACGGCATTGTTCACCTAGCCGACAAACGCGCCCACAGCAACTTTACGATGCTGACCGAGGGCGAGTGGATGGATCTGTTCAACTGCAACGTAAAGAGCAGCGTGGCGATTGCCCAGATTTTGCGCCGCCGCCTGCCCGGAGCGTGGCTGACCATCATCGGGCCGCATCTGGATGACACGGGCCTGCAAGTCCATCCCCAGCGCGGCGCGATTCGGGGCCTCGTGGAGAATGCCTACACCGAGGATTTGCGGATCAATATGATCTTGCCGGGCCGCGCCAGTTCCGGGGAAGAAGCCCTAGACCGCCCGGTGGCCGAAAGCGTGATGGCGCTGGCGACGCCCGCTCTGGGCCATCTGCGCGGCAATATCATCGATGTACCGCTGGCTCCCATTCCCAAGCTGCGCGTCATGGAACCGCAGCCCTTCTGATGAGTGGATTCAGGCAATGAAGTGTCCCTACTGCTCTGCGCCCGACAGTAAAGTCGTCAATTCTCGCCCCAGCGACGACGGGGCCAGCATTCGCCGCCGCCGCGAGTGTCTCAGCTGTGCCCGGCGCTTTACCACCTACGAACGCGCTCAGCTGGAGCCACTGATGGTGGTCAAGCGCAGCGGCCCCCGCGAGGCGTTTAACCCCGACAAGCTCTTGCGCGGCCTGACCCTCGCCACCGAAAAGCGCCCTGTGAACCCGGATGTGCTGCGGGCCTTTGCCTACGGCTTTGAAGACGATGTGCAAATCGGAGAGATCCCCAGCACCGAGATCGGGCGGCGGGCCATGACCTTCCTGCGCCCGCTGGACGGCGTGGCCTACATCCGGTTTGCCAGCGTGTACCGCGAATTCGACAGCCTGGAGAGGTTTATCGAAGAAATTCAGGGATTGAAAGATAAGGAAGAAGGCGGCGGGACGGGCTAGGTCAGATCCACGTTGAGGGTACGGTAAAACGCGTTGGTGGGCGTCTTGACCAGTTCACGGGTGTTGTGAAAACCCAAGGCCCCGTAAAAGGCCAGTTGCTCCGGGCCGTCATCGGTCAGCAGAGCCATTTGGCGCACATGGGCGTAGCGTTCCAATACGGCGCTCATCAGGGCACGGACTATCCCCCGGCGCTGTGCGTTTGGGTGCACCAGAATGTCCTGCACAAACAGGATGCTCACGTCATCGGTGACGCCGCGCACCAGCCCAAGCAAGGGGCCGCCTTCCTCCCGCGTTGTCCACACGAAGCCCGATTGCCTGACGGCCCATTCCAAGGCTGCTGGGTCTCTGGTGTAGGCGGTCGAACCCACTGAGGCGTAGAGGGCCAACAGTTCAGGCAGAGGCGCGGACTTCGCGGCAACGGTAAAGGTCATACCGACTATTTTGTCCTGTTCGGTGGGCATGACCTCTGTGCCATCTGGTCAGTGTTAGAACTCTAACCCTGTCGGCGTCTCTATGCCCGCTGGGATCGCCGTGACCAGCACTTCATATTTTCCAGTCACGAAGACCTTGAAACCGTGCTTCTGCAATTGGCGGCGGGCCTGCGTCACATCGGTACACAGCAGGCTCAGATCGGGGCGGGCGTAGTTTTTCATGCGTGCGCCGTAGCTGAGGTGGCCGTCCAGGTAGCGGGCATTGGGAAACCCTAAGATCAGGCCGCCCGTGGGGGTCAGGTGGTGGCGGCGAATGGCCCGCAGCAGATCGTGTGGCACGACGCCGGGGCTTTGCAGCAGGCTGAGGGCCAGCACCAGATCAAAGCTTCCCAGTTCGGGCAAAGGCAGCGTATTCACGTCCAGCACGCGGAAGCTGAAGCTTGGATGCCGTGCGTGGGCAGCAGCGAGGGCGCTCTGGTCTAGGTCTATGCCCAAGACCTCAACTGTCCGGTCGGGAAAGGCCAGCGCCAAGGCATCCAACTCGTGGCCTGCGTTCACGCCCAGCGCCAGCACGCGGCCCCCAACGGGCGGATTGACGCGGCGCAGGGCTTCTATGAATGTTGCCAGAAACACCGGGTCTTCCAGCTTGTTTACCCGCGCCCACTCGCCCGCTGTGCCGTAGCCCGCCGCATCTGGAGCCGGGGCAGGCGCGTACCGCTGCAAGGTCAGCCGGATTCGCCCAGCGCCCACAGCTTCGGGCGTGTGCAGGTGTGCGCCCAGCAGGTCGGCCAAGTCGACCCACACGTTCAGTGGACGGTGCAGCCCTGCATTCGTGGCTTCACCTACATAAAGGCCCAGCCCCAGCCCAGGGTCGGGCACGCTGAAGGTCACGCGGCCTGCTTCGGCCAAAGCGCGGCGCAGAGCAGGCAAGATTACACTCATCGGCTCTGAGGTGAAAACCAACTCCATCAGGTGTCGGCCTGTGCAGTGGGCGTCGGCGTTTCGGCATGGGGAGTGTTGCCCGCCCGCTGGCTCAGTACCGTTGCCACCACCACCAGCAGCCCGCCGAGTGCGCCGCGTAGTCCCACACGTTCGTTGATCAGTACATAACTGAACGCAGTGGCAGTCACTGGTTCCAGCGCATAAATCAGGCTGGCTTCAGCGGCACTGACGTGGCGTTGGCCCACTGTTTGCAGCAGGGTCGTCACAGCGGTGGCGGCGATGCCCAGATACAGAAGGGGAGCCCAAGCCTCTCTTGGGGGCCAGAGTGCGTCGGGCGCGGCAATGGCGGCCCACAGCCACGCTACCACCGTCACAGTGATCAACTGGGCCATCGTAAACGGCAGGGCAGCGTGCCGGTGCGCCAGCCGTTCTAACGTGACGATAAATCCGGCGTAGGTGACGGCGCAGCCCAGCGCCCACAGGTCGCCCACCACCAATGCTCCTCCTTCCCAAGACAGGAGCCCCAGCCCCAGCACCGCCAGCGGCAATGCCCCCCACAGTGTCAGCGGCAACGGGCGGCGCTGGGCAAAGGTGAGCCAGACCGGAACCAGAATTACGCTGAGGGCCGTAAAAAACGCTGCCCGATTTGCCCCGGTGGTTTGCAGCGCAATGGTCTGTGTGCCGTATCCGGCGATCAGCCACAAGCCCAGGATGAAGCCGTCTTTGGCAAGGCTGGAACCGTCAAAGCTGTTGTGGACCACCTGCGCCGCCGGACGGTACAGCAGCAGAGCGGGGGCCAAAGCAACCGTTGCAATGAGAAAGCGCCACGCGATCAGCACGCTGGGGTCAAGCACCTCGCCCAGGGTTTTGACCACCGCAAAGGTGCTGCCCCACAGGGCTGTAACCAGAATCAGCAGGAGGACACCGCGCGTGTGAGAAGACATCACCGGAGATTCTACGCGCAGTGGCGCCGGCGACACAGAAGAACAGAGGTTTGGCTCTGCTGCCTGCGTTGTGCATACAGGAGGAGCCGAACACAGCAGGTAGAGTGTTGTTACACGGACTCCGCCTGGTAGACAACCACAAGCATGTCTGGAGCTACTCTCGTGCTAAGTACAACGTATTTAATATGTAGACTTAAGCATGGCCCGTCCTGCCCGCCGCATTGAGATTTCTGAAGACGCTGATGAGTTGCTTCGGGAACTGGAGACCAGTCCACATACGCACCCGAAGGTTCGCCTGCGGGCGAGCATCCTCCGACTGCACCGACAGGGCTGGAGCATTCCCCAGCTCTCCAGGCATTTTGGCCGAACCATCAGGTCATCCACCACGATTTTACCCGTTTCGAGGAGCGCGGCATTCTCGGATTGGCCGACGAGTGTCCACCCGGACAGCCTTCGAAAGTCACACCCGAGATGGAGCAGTTTCTCACGGAGAAATGCGAGAGCAGCGCTTCTGGAACGCTCCACTGCTGTGCGAGGCCCTCGCACAGCAGTTCGGGGTCATGATTCGACCTCGTGCATTGGCCAATTACCTGCAACGCCTGGAGTACAGCTGAAAACGCGCCCGATATTCACCCGCGCAGACACTCGATCCTGCAGTCGCTGAAACACATCGGGCCGCGCTCGACACGCTAGATAGGGTGTCACTGATGGGTTGTCAAGGCTTTGGATGGGTGGTTGTCGGTGTTGGACCAGTTCCGTCTTGAGCACGACAAAAGTCATCCTGGTAAGGTTGCCCAGATTTCACCACCGCCAACCCAGTGATCAAGAGTTTGCGTCCCAGCGCGACCAAAGCCACTTTGGCTGGCTTGCCGGTATCCCGCAAATGGCGATAGTAGGTTCGCATTCGGCTGTGTGACCTTGCTCCCCCAAGGCCGAGAGATACGCGATCCGCCGCAAACGGGCGTTGCCGGTTTTGGAAATACTTCCTCGGCCACGCTTGGTTCCCGACTGGTGTGGAGAGGGAGCCAGGCCTGCGGCCGCAGAAATCTCCCGCCTGGTCTCGAGCTGGGCAAATCCCACGGTCTCCGCCAACATCGTTGCTGCAGACACGAAGGCAAACCCCGGCACACTCAGCAGCAACTTCAGTTGCTGCGACAATGTTTCATCGGCATGAATCAGCGCATGCATCGCCGCTTCAATCTCCACAAGTTGCTCCATCACGAGATCTAACCGCTGCTGGGCCAGCTTCACCCCGGTCTCTGAAGCGTAATGAGCGTCTTGCAACGCTTGCAGATAATTGTGCTCCTGAGTCCGGCGCACGAGAACGGGAAGCCGTTCTCGAGTGAGCTGCTTCAGATCGTTTAAAGCTCTGCTGGGTGGCGTCCAGCGGCCCGGATGCATCACGACGCCATACCGCGCGATCAGCTCCGCATCCATCGCGTCGGTTTTGCCCCGACGCAGCACAGAACGCGCAAAATATTTGATCTGCGCTGGGTTGACCACACTCACGACACACCCGAGCGCTTGAAAATGATGTGCACAGCGCTCCCAGTAGACATTGGTCGCCTCCATCACGACCTGAACCTGCTCGGGTGGCGCGAACGTCGAGATCCAATGGCTTAACTGTTGAAGTCCGGCGGGTGTGTTCGCCACGGGGCCGCGTTGACCCAGCCAGCCTCCTGAGGCATCTTGCAGCTGAACGAAGAGCTCTCGTTTTCCGACGTCAATCCCCAGCACCAACATGCTGCACCTCCTGAGATGGGCAAAGCGTGTCAGGCACGACTTTCTCGGCACTGTTCTTGTGGTGCAGGCTCTTCGGCCTCGGATAGGGTTCAGCGTTGCAGAGAAAGAGCCCAGGTCGGCCAGATCTAGCGTGCGGCCTTGGTGGGCCATAAAAAGGGCCTGGTTTGGCGACCTGGAATGGACCTGACCATCCGTAGTGTGACGGATCTGGCCCAACACACAAAACGGGGCACTGGACGGTAAATTGACCCTCAAATATCTCGACCAGACTGGCCTCTCTGATGTTATCGGTGGGGGCGACGTGGTTTAGGCGAGGCTCTGGGCAACAATTTGAGATCCCCACTCGGTGGGGATCCTCTGGACGGATCAATCTCATCGGTAGCTACAGCCTGCACAACTGCGCAGAACAGCTGGAAGTTCGCGAACTGGAAGGCACGTGCAATGGGGATCAGGTCATCGCTTATTTGGACACGCTGGCAGGCAACTGTCGTCCTGACCAGCTGACGGTCGTCGTGTTGGACATCGCTCCCTTGTGAAAGGGAGCGAAACTCAAGGAAAAGACTGTGGGATGGGAGAAACAGGGCCTGTACCTTCGCTATCTTCCACCCTACGCGCCCTTTCTCAACCTCATTGAGGAGGTCTGGCGCAAGCTCAAGGGCCTCCTCATGCCTCGCCGCTGTTATAACTCGGTTGCTGAACTCCGTGCTGCACTTCTCAGCGGGCTAAAGATACTTCAAGCGAAGTTTATCTAGATGTTAGATGCGGCATACTTAGATAGTACCGTCCGAGTTTCCCGAGCCGCTGGTGTTGCGAATTGCCAGTTCACGTGGACCAACCGCGCATTACAGTGGGTTTCCCAGGCGTGTATCTCATGCTCGACGGCCCCTTTACTCGCAGGACGTTGTCCGCGACACTGACGTTGCAGTGCAGACCCACACGGGCTCGGCCATGACTTCCAAGTGGGCCTGCAAAACCTCTTCCTGTCCCAGGGCTGCCCGGCAACGTTTTCTAGGATTGACGAACGATCATCCTCGCTCTGATGCTCAGGCACGGCCGCCAGAAGTCATTGAGTTGACCCTGGACGTCCGCTGGCGTTTGCTGACCTACCTTTACGTCCCCAGTGAATTTCACAGTGGACCGCTGTTTGGTAGGCGCCCCTATGGGGTCAGGCACATCGCCCAAGCGGCTCGGGGAGTGCCGCCGGGCCTGTTACCTGACGACTCGTCAGCATTTTATTTGAATAACTGCTACGTGTTGGGTTGGAGCAACGCGCTCACTGAGGGAGACAGCGACATCGATTGGGTGGGGCACTGGTTGATTACTCCGGATGGCCGTTTGGGCAGGTCGGCAGATCGTGTGGACTGGCTGGGCCAAGCTCAAGCACTGGCGCTCGCCGACGAGGAAACCTTTGTCGTGATGTTGGGAACTTGGTATAAGCCTGTCAAGCGGCGTCCGCGTTGATTCTCAGCGCGGGAGTCGTCGTCGCGGACGCCGCTTGACGCAATACAGGAAACAGTTCCCGTGCACTATGGGTTCTGAGAATGCGCCGTGAAGTCCGTTGATTTTTGCCAGCAGCCTTCAGTTTGGCGAGAAATGCTTTGGTGCGCTCATCCTGTCGCAACCGCACAATCGCCACGATGTGCAGCGCCCAGTTGAGGCGCCGATTCCCACCGGTGTTGAGCTGCATTCGAGTGGTCTGACCGCTCCCCCGCTCAACAGGTGCGGCTCCGCAGTCGCTCGCACAATGACATTTATTTTTGAAGCGCTCAATCCTCCCTGTTTCACCCAACACGATCTCTGCCACGACAGGCCCAATCCCTTGAACCTCGAGCAAGCTCGGCATTCAGGAGGTCAGGACCGCCTTGAGTTGCTTCTCGAGCACCTTCAGCTGCTCTAGGGGGGTCTTCATCACCGTTTCCAAGATGGGGCGCACAGAGGACGTGGCCACCAGCGATGCCAATGTCGCCTTGTGTGCCTGGTGTTCTTGAGAGAGCTTGCGCTGAGCGGGGGTGAGCTCCTGCATGCACGTTGCTGTGCCCCCAACGCAAACTTCGGTAACTCCGGATTGGCGATGAGCGCTCGAGCGGCGTTTTGTACATCAACGACGTCGTTCTTCTTACGGCCCTTTCGAGCCCGGTACCGGCTTGTTAACGTTGCAGGAATGTGGGTCACTGGTTCGTGACCCGCCAGGAGTTGGCTGACAAACGCCATGATGAAGCGGTTCGCCGCACCTTCGATCTCCCATTGCCGACACGGATACGGTAGCGCGAACATCTGCAGCTGCGCGAGACCTTCAGCGGTGTTCGCAACCGTCAGAGATGCTAACGGAGTGCCCTGCTCGTCAAGGGCAGCCACGGTGTGACTGTCAGGATGGGGATCAAGTCCGACTGTGATCAGCCCAACCTCCAAATTCAAGCGGGATGAGCCGCGCGCAGCTCTGTCAAATTGGGCCCCAAGGCAGCCTGGTATCTGGCGACGCAGCGGATCCAGCTGAGGATGGTGGTGTGCAGTGGTAATGCTCCAAGAAATTCTTCAAGCGGCGTTGCGAGCGTTCGCCGATGAGGTGAGTGTAGACCAAGGCGTGGCGTAGCCCAGCGCCGAGTGACGGCGCTGGTGGTTGTACCAGCGGTGAAACTCGGGCATGGCCGTACGAACTTCAGCCATCGTCTGCCAGTCGTGACGGAAAGCAAATTGATATTTGTAGGTTCTGTTGAGTCTCTCCAAGATTCCGGTGCCGCCGGGCTGGGAGACTTTTGAGCGCACCCAGCGGCCGTACTTCAAACAGCCCTGTTGAAAGACCTCACCCGTGAAGTCGCTGCCACCGTCACTCTGCACGAGGAGGGTGTCCGGGTGGCCCTCGGCCCGCAGGACAGCGACCGCTTCGTCAAGCGTGAGCTTGGCGAGGTGCATGGATAAGCTCCGCACCACCCGGCTGGCCAAGACCACCCGTGAAAGAACGTCCAGCACGAAGTAGATCCAGCAGACGCCGTCCGGGAGGGAGAGGCGCGCCCGCGTCGATCTGTACCCGGCGGCCTTCGGGCCAGTCCTGAGGACTGGAACCTGGTATGTCAAGTCGGCGGGGAAAAGACTCAAAAAGATCCTATGAAGGGGCAGGGATGGGGCTGCCCAGGTGACAGGCGTGCAAGGTTCGGTACAGCTCGCGGGCCAGGTGCGTCTTGAGTGCTCGAAGGGCCGCCCGTTTTGTTTTTCCCTCCTGCTCCTTCTTGGCCACAAATGTTTTGGTGCGTTCGTCACAGCGTCGCCGGGTCAAGGCCATCAGGTGGAGCACAGGGTTGAGCTGTCGGTGGCCACCGACGTTCACGCACCAGCGTGTGTTCTTTCCGCTGCCCCGCTCCACGGGGGCAGCGCCGCAGTCACTGGCAAAGTGATGGACGTTTTCAAACCGCTGGATGTCACCCATTTCGGCCAGTACGGTGCCGGCCAGCACCACGCCGATCCCCTGCAAGGTCAACAGGGTGGGGGCCACTTGAGCGACCAGGGTCGCCATGGCGTGTTCCCGCTCTTTCCATGCTGCTTCGAGAGAAGTCAGCACCGCCTGCAGGGCGGTGCTCAGCGAGGCAGCCATGGTATCTGGGAGCGCTTCGAGCATCATCTGGTTCGCTTTGCGCTGCTGAGCCAGCTTGTCCCGCGTGCGGGACAATTCCTGCAACCGGGTACGCTGCTCGCTGAGCTGGTCGGGCGGGAGTTGCGGGTTGGCCAGCAGCACCCGAGCGACGTTCTCGGCATCGACCAGGTCGTTCTTTTTCTTGCCGCGACGCGCACGGTACTGACGGGTCAGGCTGGGGTGGATGTGAGACACCGACTGATCATTGGCAAAGAGCAGGGCCAGCAGGGGAGCCACGTACCGGTTGCCTGCACCTTCAATGGCCCAGCAGTGCAGTTCAAAACGAGCAGACCAAGCACACAACTGATTCAGGCCTTCGGCGTCGTTCTGGACGCTCAGGCTGTCCAGTCCCAGTCCACGCGAATCGAGAGCGACGGCGGTATGGGTCGTGGGGTGGGGATCAAGTCCAAGAATGATCATGGCGTCCTCCAGTAGATGTGTGGCGCCGAACCCCCACCCGCGCAGGTCTGTTCTGGATGGGGCCCGCAGGCAGCCTGGTATCAAGCGAAGAGCAGCGGTGTGGTGCCGTTGAGAAAGAGAACGCGCCATTCCAGTCCAAGCGACAAGCGCAGACACTTTGAGGGCGACGCTCTCTCCTCACCTTATTGTTGACATACAGACACTTTGGGAGAAGGGTGTCTTATTTTCCGAGGCTGCGGAGGATGGAGTTGCAGTTCACCGAGCGCCACTCGAATCTGGTGCAATCCGATGGCTTGGCCTTGAGCTTTCAATTCCTGGTACAGCAGCCGGTAGCCCGAATTTGGGTGTAACAACGCGGTCTGGCGCACTTGCTCGTACAGTTCATCCCGATGCTGTTGGCGCGCACAGCGCACCGGTGCGCTGTGCTGATCGTCGCGAAGTCGCCCATACGGGATTTCGGCGTATTGGGCGAAGCGCCGCAAGCTGATCTGGGGATGGCTCTGCCGGAGGACGATCGTATCAATCATCGTCAGAGCCGCCGCACTTTTCGCGCAATATCAAGCTCCAATTCCTTCTCCGCCACAATGCGCTTCAGTCGGTCGTTCTCCCGCTCTAACATACTCACACCTTGATCCGGACGATCTCCCGCGAGGCGGGCACGGCCCGCCTCCAAGAATTGAGCTTTCCAACTGTGGATCAGGCTTTCATGGACATCATGCTGTCGGGCCGCTTCCGCCACGCCCAACTCTCCACGCAAGACGCTCAGGACCATGGCTTCTTTGACGTCGGTCGTCCAGGTTTTCCGTTGTTTCCCCATGATGCTCTCCAGTGTGCTCGTCCCTCGCTTCACAAGGGTCAGGTTCTGGAAGTCATTGCTGGAGCATTACCAGTTCCTAACAAGGCCATGGCGGCAGACAACAGGAGGGCAACACCCCATCCACCCCTGTTATACAGACAAGAGGAAGAAGGCTTGGAATACCGAGCATATGTTGTCCAGGGTCAGCGTGCCCTGGATGTATCTGTTCTGTGCCTCCCAGTATCAGAGGGCTGATAAAGGTTGCCCCTCTTTCAGGTTCCGCTGACCCATCGGACAGGTGTAAGTCAGGCGATGAACTACGGGCTGTTGATTCTCAAACCACTTCGGCAACAGGGCCAGACTCTCTACCAATTGTCTACCCGTCCAAGGCAGCCGGCCAGATTTTGAAAGGTATTTGTAAGGTTTCCTCTTGGAGATGAAACGCTATAGAGGAGGGAGTGGGTGGAAAGCCAGGGTTTAACCCCGGGCTGAGCATACCCACACCTCCCGAGAGGGAGGCTGTATCGGTGGTGAGGCTTGATGGCTCGAGATGGAATGACAAGCCAGCTTCCCACAGCTCTGCTCAACACAGAACACAGTGGCAGGTGGTGAGTGATGAAGTGAGCGGCACCAAAGCCTTTGCTAAATACGGCGAGAACTTTCAGTTTGATGAAAGCTTTCTGGACGACAAAAGCAGCCTGTTCGGTCTGAACACTTCCCAACTCCCGGACGCATCCAGCCTGGAACAGCTAATGTTGGTCCTGACCGTCGCGACCTAGCTACTCGTGTCAAAGGCTTCAGACCGTGCGGCGTAGGGATCGGAGTTTCGTCGGTCCCCACTGGCAGCAGGCACTGAGTTCTCTCAAGAGTGGGCTGCGTGCGGTTCAGTCCGCGCTGAGTCGGGGTCCGGACGGCCTTCTCCTGTCTGACGGCTCAGGTTCACCCTGAGCCGTCCAGCGGGCGAAAATGCTCTCGAACCAGCCCTCGAATCGCCCTCAAGGTCGGTTGGCAGCTCGTTTTTCGTCCCCTCTTGCAGACTAGGTCGAATTAGTAAGAGCTGCGACTCACACTTTTTTATTTCAAGGCCCGTCTCAATTTCTGATGAACCGGTAGGCCTAGAAGGTACACTTCACAAATCTGATAAGAGTCAATCTTAAATCACCCGTCTAGGACAGCATGTCTGGGATATGGCTGGAAAATGTTCTCTTGAGGTTTACGGAGAACACTCTCTCATATTCGCTCATTTTTGTAAGGTTCCCGTTATGGAATTGAAATTAGATTAAGTTTGCCTTAAACCCGGGGACGGGATCAGGCAGCGTCCGATCAGTCGCCCGACCGTAGCCGAGCAGGGGAGACAGCCCAGTTCAGGTCCCCCCGAAATCCTAGCGTCCAAACTACTAAGGAGTTTTATTACGCATCAGCCCTTCCGGGTTCTTTCGCTGATAGCTTAGCTGACCTTGGGCACCGCCGCTGACACGCAGATTATCGGGGAATCCATCTGTAAGTCATGAGCAAGAGGCGGAACACTAAGGTGTAAGAAGTTGTGTTCGAACGTTTAGAGAACTCGCTGAACCGCCCGGCTCGCCCTCGCCCGCTTCCGCCCTTCATGAAAACTTTCAGGAGAATTCGATGCCTCACCGCCTACTAAGTGCACTGCTGCTGACTGCTGGGTTAGCATCTGCACAGGCAGCTTCGCCCGTCAGCCTCAGTCTCATGCTCAGCTCGGTAGAGCGCGTCACTGTGGATGGTAAAGCCACCGAAGTGTTCAAGGCCAATCCCGGCAACGTGTTGCCCGGCTCGGTACTCAGTCAGGTCGTCACAGTTCGCAGTACGGCTGCCAAAACCCTGCTTAACGTGCCGGTGACGCTGCCTGTCCCCAAGAGCACGGTGTATCTGGCCCCTGAGCAGGGCATGACTGCGGTGCGCACCGAGTTCTCCGCTGATGGCGGCAAGACATTCGCGCCGGCCCCACTGAAAAAGAAGATCACAGTGACTGAAAACGGCAAGGCGGTGCAGAAGGACGTGGACGTGAAGCCCAGTGAATACACAGCCGTACGTTGGTTCATCAGTGAACTACGGGCCAACGAGCCACTAAAACTCGGCTACCGCGTCCAGGTCAGATAAAGCAGTTCGGAAGCACTGTCAGTCCGCTCTCCACTCCATCCCTATTCTGTTCGGAGGAACACCATGAAAAAAAGCACCTATCTGCTCTCCCTGATGGCCGCCCTGACCCTGGGTACCGCCAGCGCCGCCACCGAAGCCGGCATTGAGATCGTCAACGTGGCTACCGCCACCTTTGAAGACCCTACGGGCGCTGCAGGCAACACGGCGGGTACCTCAACGTCCAACCCGGTGACCACGACCGTGTTGCCCGTGCCCAGTTTTACGGTCACGCCAAACAATACGGGCACGGCGCCGAGCCCCGACGCTCCTGATCCCACGCTGGACCGCGCCGGCGTGCTGCCCGGCAGCGTCCAGCAGTTCCGCTACACGGTCACCAACACCGGCAACACCCCAGTGGTCGTGCAGTTCAACCCCGATATCACGGCCCTCAACGTAGACCGCACCAACAGCGACGTTCAGAACCTGACCTACTTCGCCTTCACCGATACCAACAACAACGGCGTCATTGACGCTGGCGAGCTCCAGCCCCTGACCGATTCCAACAACGACGGTCTGGTCGAGTCGCCGGCCATTGCCTCGAACGCCGCCATTACCATCGTGCAGAGTTATAAGATTCCTGACGCGGCCACCGCCGGTACGCGCTTCGGCGCCAACCCGGTGGCTACCGGTCTGTTCGACAACACTCCTGACGCGCAGAACTCCGGCAACAACACCTACACCAGCACCGTCACGGTGACCAACAACGGCGTCACCAGTACCCTGGTGGACAACAACAACTTCAACCGTTCGACCGTGTATACCCCCGGAGTGAGTGTGGCGCCCATCGACGCTAACGGCGTCGGTGGCACGACCCCCGCGCCCGGCGGCAACACCGACGGCCGTCAGGATCCTCCTGCTCAGGTCACCCCTGGCGGCACACTGCCCGCCTACAACGACCCCAACCCCAACGGTGGCAACGGCGCCGTGGTGCTGGTGGGCGTCAACGGCAACAATCAGTCGGCCTTCCCCAAGGCCGACGCCGAGCTTGTGAACGATGACCGCGTGACTTTCATCAACTCGGTCACCAACAGCGGCACCCAGACTGACTCCTTCCTGCTGCTGCCCCCACTCAACCTGCCTGCTGGCGTGACAGTGACCTACTTCGACGCCGCTGGCAACGCGTTGCCCACCACGACCGTGAACGGCGTGGCCTACGGCACCCTGCAGAACGTGACTGCCGGTGAGACCCGCAACTTCCGGGTACAGGTGAACTACCCTGATACCGGCGGCGTGAACAGTCCTGTACCGGTGATCAACGTCGAAATCGGTATTGACTCGCTGAGCGACGCCGACATCCTGCCCAACGCCAGCAGCACCGACACTGTCTTCACGCCGGACCTGCAGTTCGGTGACTCCACCCTGGCCCTGGGCACCTCGGCTGGCCCAGTGGTAACCGACGCCGTGACCCCCGGCACCGCCGACACCGTGGCCTTCTTCCCGATGGACGTGTTCAACGCGGGCGGTTACACCGATACCTTCACCCTGAGCGGCTCGGTGCCCTTCACGGTGCTGAACGCCGGCGTGCCCTCGACCAGCACGGTCACGGCCACATACTACACCTACACTGACGTGAACAACGACGGCACCTTTACCAGCGGCACCGACACGCTGGGCAGCGTGGTCACCAGCACCGGTCCTCTGGCCGCCGGCGCCGAATTCAAGGTCGTGGCTCTGGTCACCGTGCCGGCTAACACCCGCGCTGGCCTGTATACCGTGAGCCAGTCGGCGACCGGGAACTACAGCACCATCTCCCGTGGCGACACGAACGACGTGGTGCAGGTGCTAAGCACCGCCGCCACTGTTACGCTGGCCAAGAGCGGGCGCAACGCCACTGTCAACCCCGGCGGCGCCTTCGTGACCACGGGCCTCACTGCCAAGCCCACCGACACCGTCGAGTACCGCATCATCGCCACCAACACCTACAACACCGATGTGCGCAACTTTATCCTGACCGAGCAAAACAGCGCACAGGGCAACGTGTTCACCTACGGCACCTTCGCCGGCGTTTCGAGCAGCACGACCCAGGCCGGCGGCACAGTGCTGTACCGCTTCAACGGCGGCGCCTGGCAGACCGGCACCGCTCTGCCTGGTGGCTTGGCTGCCAGCGCCGTGATCCGCGTGGACGTGGGTGTGGACACCAACGCTGACATCAACATCACCCGCGACGACGTCCTGTCGGCCAGCCAAACCGTGACCACGAACTTCACCGTCACTGTCAAGTAAATCCTCTCGCGGCGCGCCCTCCAGCTTTGGTGGGGCGCGCCATGCTCTCTAACAGCAGACCTTCTAACATCAGAACCCCTTTTTAAGGCCTCAGCCCTGCTTGTTCCCCCACCCCATCCAGGAGACCCTTGTGACCCGTTCCCACACCCACCGCCTGCTAACTGCGTTCCTGGCCCTGAGCGGTCTGGCGGGCGCGGCCGGCACACCAGCCGGTACCGTGATTACCAACCAGGCCACCGCCACCTTCGACCCGCCCGCCCCCGGTACGCCGGGCGAAAGCATCAGCAACGTGGTCTCGACCGCTGTGCAGGCGGTGTGCGCCGTGAGTGTGACGCCCAACGGCAGCGTCAGCGCGCCGGGTCAGGCGGTCAGTGTGCTGCCAGGTGAGCGCGCCGTATTCGCCTATACAGTCGTGAACGCAGGGAACGCTGAGGCGACGCTGCCCCTGGGCGCCCGCGCCGAGGCGGCCAGCGCCTTTGCGCCGCGCCTGAGCGTCTACCGCGACCTGAACGGGGACGGCGCCCTGAATCCCGGCGAGTCCGAGGTCAGCAGCGTGACTCTGGGCGCGGAGCAGACGGCGCGTGTGTTGCTGGTGGCCGACACGGGCGAGACGCAGGGTGACGCCTTTGTCAACCTGATCGCCAGTTGCGCCGGAGGTCAGAGCGCCGACAGCGACAACGTGAGTCTGGTGCGGGTGGGGCCGCCGCCCGTGCTGGACGTGCAGAAGTCCTTCAGCCCGTCGCTGGTGCGCCCCGGCACCGAGACCACCGTTACCGTCAGCACCCGCAACAGCGGTCAGGGGGAAAGCCGTGAAGTGATCCTTACCGACCTGCTGACCGATCAGCTCTCGCAGGGCCTGGAGTTTGTGGCCGGCAGCGCCCGCACCAACCTCGGCACGCTGGAATACACCCAGGACGGCGTCACCTGGACCGAGCAGGAACTGGCCCCGGTGCGCGGCGTGCGGGTGCGCGTACCCAGCCTGGCCCCCGGCGCGGCGCTGAGCCTGACCTTCCGCATGCTGGCGGGTGCCCAGGCCGAGGGCCGCGTGATTCTCAACACCGCCACAGCGCGCACCGGTGGCCGCGAGGTCAGCGGCAGTGCCAGCGCCGACGTGCGCTATCTGCCCGGTGTGGCGATTGGCCCGCTGGGCGTCCCCGAGGTCCCCGAAGGCACATCTGCCGACACCCAGACCACCCCTTTTGCTGTGGTCGGCCAGCTGGTGTGCTTTGACCACACCGCCAAGAACACCGGTGACGTGCGCGACGCGTTCCGCCTGACCGTGACCTACCCGCAGGGCGCAGCCCGCGCCGAGTTTCAGAATGAGGTCGGGCAGCCGCTGACTCAGCCGCTGCTGCTGGACCCCGCTCAGACGGCCTTTGTGCGCGTGTGTTATGAGCCGCAGCAGGCCGGTGCGCTGGACGCGCTGATCACCATTACCGGGGAGCGCGGCACCCGCAACACCACCCGCGATCAGGTGACCTCGGTCGAAGGTGGCCTGCCCGAGCTGCGCAAGGCTTACATGGCGACCACGCAGGGCACAGGCGGGCAGACCGTCGCCGTTCCAGAAGGCAGCACGGTGGCCGCCGGCGACACCATCACCTATACCCTGACCGTCCGCAACCCCTACGCCCGCCCTCTGACGAACGTAGAGGTCAGCGATCCTCTGCCGGCCCATGTGGACTTCCGGTCGGCGTCAGACGGTGGCGTACTCAGTGGTCAGGCCGGCGCCCAGACGGTGACCTGGACCCTGGGCACTCTGGCCCCCGGCGAGACGCGCACCCTGACCACCGTGACCCAGGTGTCCACCCGCGCAGTGGACGGCGAGAGCCTACGCAACATCTTCAGACTGGTCAGCACCGAGCTGCGCGCGCCTGTGCCCAGTAACGAGGTGCTCACGCCGGTCTGGACCGCCCAGCTGCTCATTCGCAAGGAGGTCAGCGCCCTGGAAGCCACCTTCGGCGACCGTCTGACCTACACCCTGAACATCACCAACCAGTCGGCCACCACCGCGATTGTCGATGCCGTGGTCACCGATACGCCGGCGCGGGGCTTGGACTACATTCCCGGCACCAGCACCCTGGGCGGCCAGCGGCTGGCCGACCCCGAACTCGTGGGCGGCGCGCTGCGCTGGACCGTCCCCGAACTGCCGGCCGGCCGCACCGTAAGCATCAGCTACCAGACCCGCGTGACCCCGGAAGCGACCGGTCAGCTTGTCAACACCGTGGAAGTGCGGGGCACCGGTGCTGGCGGCGCAGCGCGCGCCATTGCCAGCAACCGCGCCACGGCCGTAACCAAGCTCAACCCCCTGAAGTTCTCGCCGAACGCCGACCTGGTAGGCACCGTATTCGTGGACCGCAACCGCAACGGCCTGTTCGATGCTCCGCTTGATACTCCAGTGCAGGGCGCGCGCGTCTTGCTGGCTGGGGGGCGGCAGGTGCTCACCGATCCCGGCGGGCGCTACTCCTTCCCCAACGTGCCTTACGGCACGCACGCCCTGCGTCTGGATCCGGCCTCAGCGCCGTTTCCCCCGCTGCACGTTCCGCAGGACGGCGGCCTGAGCGGTACCCAGACGGTGTTCGTGCGGGGCCTGACCAGCGTGGACTTTCCGCTGGCGCCCCTGGGCGGCGACATTGACGCCCTGCGCGACACGGTGCTGGTCGTGGGAGACGTACGCGTCGAGAAGGCGGTGTACAGGGAGGCAGGCGGTTACATGGTCACCCTGCGCGTGGTGACCCCGCGTGCACTGGAGGCCGTGACCCTGCTCGACCCCCTCCCGGACGGCGCCGCGCTGAAAGAAGGTCGTAATACCTACAGCGGTAATTTGGCTGCCGGTGAACTGAATCTCACCTACCGCTTCGACTGGACCGGCGGGCCGCGCGCGGCCACCACCGACCCGTCACTGAGCTGGAGGTATTAACGTGAAATCAAGCCCCAAGTGCCTTGCCGCCCTGCTGACGGCCCTGCTGGCCTCCGGTATCGGTACGGCGCAGGACCTCAGCACCAGCCTGCCCCTGACCACGGTCGGGGACCGCCTGATGTGGACCGTCGGGGACCAGAACCTTACGCTGGACGTGCCGCTTGCCGGCCGCGTGCGCCTGGAACTCTACAGCCCCCGCGTGGACAAGGGTGATTACCGCAGCGACACCTATTACGGCGATGAGCAGTACGACGCCGGCCGCAGCGACGTGACCACCACCTTCACCCTGCTGGGCAGTGACGGCAAAGCGCTGCTGAGCCGGACCTTTGCCCCCGGCGAACACGCCTGGGAAACCCTGCTCGATCGGGACCTGCCCGCCGGGCAATACCGCCTGCAGGCGGTGACGAGCGGCAACGGCAAGAACACCTTTGCGGTACGCCTGGCCGGGGTCAGCGCGGCCATCAGCGCCGAGCGCCTGAGCGTGAACGTGCACTCGCGTGACTGGGTGCCCGCCCTGAACCTGACCCTGGACGGCCGCGTCGACCACGTGCTGCGCCTGTACGACGGCGACGGCACGGCCGAACTCGAAGCGCAGCTGCGCGACGAGCAGGGCAATGTCACGCCGCTGCAGGTCAGTGCAGACCTGGTGTTCAACGACCTGCCGCTCCCCGCCCGCGCCGGCAACTACACGCTGGAACTGCGCCAGCCGGCTGCGGCCCGCCAGTACAGCAATACCGTGGGCTTCAACCTGACCCGCGCCGGCGCACCGGTCCCCCTGACCGTGGCCCGCGTGGACCAGACCGGTCTCCTGCGCGTCACCGCCGAACTGGTGCTGCCGGGCGGGGCTCAGCCCACCCAGGCCACCGCCCTGATTGGTCAGATTTCTGTGACAGTTCCGGGCACCCTAGTGCAGCGCGTGCCGGCCGGCCCCTACCCGGTGACGCCCGATCCGGTGACCGGCGCGCAGGTGACCGTCGCCGCCTCCAACGTCACTGTGCCGCGCGGCGGTGTGGCCGAGACCCGCATTCAGGTTCGCCCCGAGGTGGCCCTGAGTGTGGAGGTGGACAAGGCCGAAGTCTGCGTCGGCGACACGGTGACCCTGATCGCCCGCGCTCAGACCGCCTTTGCCGGCGAGCTGCCGCTGGACCTGAGCTTTGAGCTTCCCGAGGGCTTGACCGTGCAGGGCGTCAACTCCCTGCAGGGTACCCTGAGCGCCGCGCGCCCTGGCGAGCTGCGCCTGAACGCCACGGCTACCCAAGCCGGCCCCGTGACAGTCACGGCCCGCCTGAACCCCTGGGCACAGACCCAGGCGGTGAAGGTGGAGGTCCGCCCGGACGTCACCACCCTCCAACTGGTCCGCGAGCCCCTAGCCCCAGCGGCGCCCGGCGACGAGGTCACGGTCGCCCTGCGCCTGACCAATACCGGCGCACAGGCGGCGACCTACGACCTGACTGACACGGCTGGCACCGGCCTGGAGACGCTGAGCAGCCCCCGCTTCACGGGCACATTGGCCGCTGGTGAGACCCGCACCCTGAGCTACCGCGCCCGCGTGACCGGCACCGAGGCGGTGGCGCTCGACGCCTCGCTGACGAGTTCTAGTTGCGCAGCCACGCAAAACGTGAGCGGCACCCTGGCTGTCCAGGCGCCTGCTCCTGTGGCGGTGGCCGGGCCAGTGCCCGTGAGCACAGCGCCAATCAATCCAGCCCCAACCCCAGCTGAGCCAGCCCCGGCCCCCGAAGCCCGGCGCGCGAGCACCGTCACCCTGCCCTTTGACGCGCCCCAGCAGGCCCGTGAGATCGTGGTGGCCCACACCCCGCCCGGAGGCGCCACCTTCGTGACCGGCAGTAGCCGCCTGAACGGGCAGCCCCTGGCCGATCCCCGGCGCGGCGCGAGCGGTCAGCTGTACTGGGTGATTCCCCAGAGTGCCCTGATCCAGGGTCAAGCCGCGTGGCGCGGCACCGTGAGCTACGAATTGGCCCACAGTGGTCCGCTGGGCGCCCTGGGTGCGCCGTCTCTGCTGGTTCGCTACGCCGGCGAACGCCGCGAGGTTCTGGCAGGCCAGATCAACGAGGCCGACCTCGGTGCGGCTCAGCGGCTCAGCGCTCCTGATGCTGTGACCGAGAACACCGGCGCCATCAGGCTGCCCGTGCAGGGCAGCCTGATCCGGCAGCGCGACCGCATCAATGTGGTGGTCAGCGTGCCGGCTGGTCAGGAAGCCGCGCTCAACGTGAACGGGCAGCCCATCGAGGTCAACCGCATTGGCGAGATCACCACCAACGAAGACGGCAGTCGCCGGATCACCTACGTGGGCGTGCTGCTGAAACCGGGTCAGAACGTTCTTCAGGCTGGCCAGGATCAGGTGAGTGTGCAGCTCGTGGGCGCCACCACGAAAGTGGAACTGACGCCCGTGTCCCTGATTGCTGACGGCAGCACGCCGCTGCGCCTGCGCGTGCGCGCCCTAGACGCCAGCGGTAACCTCAGCGACCAGGAAACAGTGACGCTGAACAGCAGTCTGGAGCCCCAGCTCCCCGACGCTGAGCCGGGTCAGCCCGGGTATCAGGTGCGGCTGCGTGAGGGTGAGGGCGAACTCGTCTTACAGGCCCAGGCCGCGCCCGTCGCCTTGAGCGTGACCTTGCAGCAGGGCCAGGAGGTCAGTACCTCCCGCTACGAGGTGGGCCCTGACAGCAGCCGCGTGGGCGTGGGTATGGTGAGCGCCACCCTGGGTCTGGACGGCAGCCTGAACCTGAGCGAGGACCTCAGCATTCAGGCGCGCGCCTCCTACGAAGGACCCCTGGCCGGCGGCAAGCTCTACGTGGCCGCCGACAAGGACGGCCTGCCCACCGACAACGACACCCTGAAGCGCTTTTCCCTGTTTGGTGACAGCAGCGTCGCCTCGGTCCCGCTTCAGGGCATCGACCCGGTCGCCGTCCGCTACGAGCATCCCACTTTCCGCGCCGCCTACCGCCGCAGCGCCCTGCCGATTGACGTCCTCCCGGTGGGGGAGCAGCTGACCGCGCTGACCGCCAGTACCAAGGGCCCCGTGCAGGTCAGCGGCTTTGCCGCCCTGGTGCCCGGCGACCGCATTGTCGGCGAGCGCCTGACGCCCGAAGGCAACCGCCTGCTGCGCCTGTCACGCGGCGACGTGGCCCTGGGCAGCGAAACCCTGGAAGTGGTGACGCTGGAACGCGTGACAGGCAAGGAACTGACCCGCGAGCCCCTGGCCCGGAACGTGGATTACGTGCTTGATCCGCGCACCGGCATCATCACCCTGACCCGCTCACTCGACCGCGTGGACGCCGAGCTCAACGACGTGGTCGTGCTGGCCAGCTACCGCCTGGACAGCCCCCTGAGTAACCGCGCGCTGGCCTTCGGCGTACAGGCCAAGTACGTCGGTGAAGGCTATGCCGTGGGCGTGGCAGCCGTCAGCCTGGACAGCCGCGTGACCACAGGTGTGCGCGCCATCTACGACAACGGCACCGTACGCGCCGATGGTCTGGTGGCCTACTCGGGCGGCGTGCAGGCCAGCGCCGACCTGGGCGTCAAGCTGGGCCGCACCACAGTGCAGGGCCGCGTGCGGTATCAGGACGGCACCTACAATGGTCTTGCGCCCCTGACGCCGGGTCTGAATGTCAGCGCCAACGTGGACACCCGCCTGACCGAGCGCTTGAGTGCCAACGTGCAGGCCGAGTACGCCAGCACCGCCGCTTCTCAGGGCGGCAGCGTAACCGCGCGGGCCGATTACAATCTCAAGCCATTCAGCGTAGGGGCAGGCCTGCGGGCCGCCTTCGGCAGCCAGTCGGGTCTGGGCGCCGTGATCAGTGCCGGGTACCATCAGGCGCCCATTGACGTGGACGTGGTCCATGTGCAGCCTCTCAGCGGCAATCTGGACCCCACCACGACCGTGAAAGCCAAGTACGCCGTCAGCGACACCCTGAGCCTGGGCCTGACCGATGAGATCAACTGGAATACTGGTCACCGCGCGGCTCTGAGCCTGACCAACAAGGTGGGCAACACCAACTATGAGGTCGCCTACGACCTGCCCACCGCCGGCGGCCAGGGCAACCGCGCCCGCTTTGGAGTAACCACCAGCCTGCCCATTAACGAGCGTCTGACTGCTGGTCTGCGCGGCAGCGTGCTGTACGACGTGAACACGCAAGACAGCGAACTGGGCGCTGGAGTGGACCTGCTATACAGGGCCGGCCGCCTGACCGCCACCACCGGCACCGACTTGACCTACAAGGCCGGCGAGTTTGGCGTGGTGGTGCGCGGCGGCGTGAGCGGCCAGGTGAACGACCACCTGACTCTGAGCGCCGACGGCTTGGGCGAATTTGGTGTCAGTCACAGTGGGCTGCGCACAGCCCTTGGTTACGCCTACCGCAACCGCACCTTTAACAGTCTGGGCACGGTGCGCTACATCAGTGGCTCACTGGCGGGCGGCAAGCCCGAACTGACCAGCAACTTTGCCGCCGAGTACCGCCAGCCCACCTGGGCCGTGCGGGCCGGTGTCGATACCCGGACCCTGCTGAACGACCGCGGCAGCTTCACGGCGCAGGTGGGCCTGGGCGGCACGTACTACGTGACCGACCGCATCGGCATCGGCGCCTGGGGCCGCGCGTTGACGCAGCTCAGCAGCGGCATCACCCAATACGGTTACGGCTTGGAGGCCAGTTTCCGTGCCCTGCCCGGTACCTGGATTACGGCCGGCTACAATCCGGCGGGCTTTACGGGTCTGGGCAACGCCTACACGAAGCAGGGGGCTTACCTGCGCTTGGATCTGACGCTGGACGAGCAGGTGAATCGATGAGTTTCACTTCAATAAAGGAGGGCTCGATGCGCCCGCTGATTTGTCTTTTGTTTCAGCTGGCCCAAGTGGTGGGCCGGCTCCCACGAATCAGGTCCCGGCTCGCAGCCTTGCTGGTGACCCTCATGGGCACGGCGATGGCGGCCCCCAGCTACTGTACTGCCACCTACGTGATCACGAGCGCTGCCACACAACAGGTCGGGTATTTCAACTTCAGTACCAACGCGTACGTGCCGCTGTTCACAGCGGCCAGTACAAACAGCAACGCACTGGCTGAAAGCCCAGTCAACGGCTTTCTGTACTACATCGAACGCAACAACAACCAGTTGCGGTATATCAACCCAGCCACGGGGGTTGACACACTGGTGGGCAGTTCTCCAGCACCGGCCAGTGGAGCCAGCGTGGTTGGTGGTACCTTCGACACCGCCGGCAACTATTACGTGTACTACAGCAACGGCCGTTATCTTCAGCTGAACCCGGCAACAGGCGCTCAGGTTGGCGGGGCCAGAACCATCAGCGGGCCAGCGGGGTACACGCTCAATGCTACGTCCAACGGGGACTTTGCGATTGATACGGCGGGTCAGGTGTACATCATCGTGGAAGCGAACACCAACGGTGGATCCACCTATAACCCCTATGTCTGGCGCTTGGATGTCGCTTCTGGTGTGCTGAGCAATCCAGTCGCCCTCCGTACCTCAGGCGGCACCTTATGGACCGGCACTGTCAACGGCCTGTCGATTGATCCCTTTAGCAATACTGTCCTGGTTAGCAGTGCAACAGGTGCGGCGAGCACAGGCGGCACTGCTGGTCTGTATTCCGTGAACCTCACGACTGGCGTGACCACGCTGCGACAGGCAGTCCCCGGAATCACCGACTTGGGGAACTGTGGGATCGTCCCTAACGCCCCGACCCTCAGCAAAAGCTTCAACCCATCGTCACTGGCCTCTGCGTCTGGCACCAGCGTCCTGACGATTACAGTGGGCAATTCTAACTTGATGCCGATCTATACCTTTGCTGACTTGATAGACACCCTGCCGGCTAGCTCTGAAGGTGTTATGACGGTGGCGTCCATACCGAATGTCGGGGGAACCTGTCTGACCACTGGTACCGTGACAGCCCCAGCTGGTAGTCGAACAGTTACTCTGAATAGTGGCGCCCGCATTCCAGCTGGTGGATGCACCATCACCGTCAATGTCTCCGTTTCAGCCGCGGGCACTTACACGAACACCCTCGGCGTTGGGGCTCTTGTGACCTCGACGGGCACCAACGCGTCGGCGGCTAGCTCCACTCTGCCGGTAGGGGCTGATCTGGCGATCACAAAAACAGACAATGTGAGCAGCGTGACCTCCGGCAGCGCAACCACCTACACGGTGCGCGTCACAAACAATGGGCCCAACAGTGTCACCGGCGCGATTCTCAAAGATCCCGCTGCAAGCGGATTGACCAAGACTACAGTGGCCTGCTCGCCAACCACAGGCGCCTGCACCGCTGGCACCACACCCACAGTGACCCAGCTGGAAAGCGCCGGTGGATACGCCCTGCCCACCCTGGTCACTGGAGCTTTCTATGAACTGAGGATTACGGCGACTGCCACCGCTGCCAGTGGTTCGGTCAGCAACACGGCAACTGTGGATGCGCCCGCTGGCACCACAGACTCCACATTGGGGAACAACACTTCTACAGATACCAATACCATTACAGTAGATGTAGGCATAGACAAGGCTGGCCCGGCCTTTGCGAAGCCGACAGAAGCCTACACGTACACTGTTACGGTTACCAATACCACTGCAGGCGCCGCTACCAACGTCACAGTCAGCGACACGTTGCCTGCTGGCCTGACCTTCGTTAGGGCCTCAGACGGCGGTACGTACAACAGCGCCAACCGCACTGTCACGTGGACGCTAGCCAGTCTCGCCGGCAACGCCACCAAGACGCTCACCCTGACCGTCACCGCGCCGGCTGCTGCGGCCATCAGCCCCACTGGCGGTATCAAGAGCGTGCAGAACACCGCCACGGTCTCGGTAACCGGCGACTCGAACGCGGGCAACAACACCTCGGCTGCCGTGACCACCCGCTTCGTGCTGACCGAGGTTGTCAAGCGCGTGCGGAATGTCAGCACGGGTGGTACTTTCGGCACGTCGGGTGGCGGCAAGCCCGCTGAAGTGCTGGAATACTGCCTCGATGCCCGCAACTTGGGGGGCGCCAATCTGCCCAACTACGTCCTGACCGATCAGGTGCCCAGCAGCGTCAGCGCTCTGATCACCGGTTATGACGTCGACGAGCCCAGTGCGACCACCGGCTTTGGCATCAAGCTCACGCGCGGCACCACGGGGTACCGCACCAGCGCGGCCGACGCCGACACCGCAACCCTGACCACGACGGGCGGCAGCTTTGGCCAGGGCATCATGACCCTGAGTCTGGGCACCCTGACCGCCGGCGAAACGGTGACTGCCTGCTTCCAGGCGACCATTCGTTAAAAAACCGGGTCTCAAAACAGACGCGCGCCCCTGGTGAATGGGCGCGCGTCTACATTTGGGTGATGCGCTCAGTCGCGGCAGGGCAGGCGATTGTAGGACGCGGTGCACGGGGCTCACGCGGCGCAACCTTGTCTTCCAGTTCGGGGCGGATCAGGTAAATCTTGCCCTGCTCATCAATGTTGGTAATCTTGACCTCAAGGCGTCGCTCACATTCAGCACGTCTTTCACGGCGTTCATGCGCTACCCGAATGTCAATCACTTCGCCAGTGATTGCGGCGCTGCTCTAGTGGAACGGGGGAGCGGAAAGAACCCACGCTGGTGCGTGAATGTCAGCGGCAATCGGCAACTAATACAGTGCTTCACCTGATGGTGCTCACCCGACTGAGGTGTGAAGAGCGCACCAGCACATTCGTCACGAAGAAGGGGCAAGAGGGAAAAACGAAACGGGCGGCACTCCGCGCGCTCAAGACTCACCTGGCTCGGGAGTTGTACCGAATATTGCAGGCCAGCCACGTTGATAACCTCCTCCCAGCCCCTCTGAGGGTCTCTTTCTCAGCCGACTTGACATACCAGGTTCGGGTACTGAGCTGGCCGACGTTCTCTGCTCCCAGAAATGCGGATGACAGGTACAATGGAGCGGTAAGTCAGTAGAGTGACAATAACAAAGTTGTGCTGTTCTTAAATAGTTTGCTCACTGTTGATAGCGCTTGATACCGTTACAGTAGTCGGCTGATGAGCGCCGCCCCGCCTTTGCCCCCCCATACGCTGTCTGTGGCCCCGATGATGGACTGGACAGATCGGCATTGCCGCGTGTTTCACCGCACGCTGACGCGCCGCACGCTGCTGTATACCGAAATGGTGACCACAGGCGCGGTCTTGCACGGAGACCGCGAACGGCATCTGGGCTTTACCGCCGCCGAGCATCCGGTGGCGTTACAACTGGGCGGCAGCGACCCGGCGGCTCTGGCCGAATGCGCCCGCATCGCGCAGGACTATGGCTACGACGAAGTGAATCTGAATTGCGGCTGCCCCAGTGACCGGGTGCAAAACGGCTCGTTCGGCGCTTGCCTGATGGCGACGCCCGAGGTGGTGGCCCGCGCAGTCGAGGCCATGCGCGGCGCGACCACGCTGCCCGTGACCGTCAAGCACCGCATCGGTATAGACGATCTGGACAGTTACGATCACCTGACGCGCTTCGTGTCCACAGTGGCCGGGGCAGGTTGCGACACCTTCATCGTGCATGCCCGCAAAGCGTGGCTCAGTGGCCTGTCTCCGAAAGAAAACCGGGAGATTCCGCCCCTGCGCTACGAATTGGTGCAACAACTGAAGGCCGACTTCCCGCACCTGACAATTGTTCTGAATGGGGGAGTGCTGAGCTTAGACGACGCGCGGGCGCACCTGGCCTGGGCAGACGGGGCAATGGTGGGGAGGGCGGCCTATCAAAATCCTTATATTTTGGCCGCCGCTGACCGGGATGTGTTTGGCTCCGAGGTCATACCGCCAACCCGCCGCGAAGCCATCGAAGCTTTCTTGCCGTATGTGGCCGCGCAGGTGCAGCAGGGCCAACCCCTGAACCGCTCTATGCGCCACACTTTGGGCCTGTTCGTGGGGCAGGCCGGGGCCCGCCACTGGAAACGCACCCTCAGCGAAAAAGGGCATCTGCCGAGATCGGGGCTGGAAGTGGTGCGCGAGGCGATGGCTGGCGTCCCTGGCAGCGTGTTAGATGCTCACCCGGAACCACAGGCACTCGCCCCCGCATGATCACACCGCTTCCTCTCCTTCCCGGCCAAACACACCTCTTATATGGACAGCAGCAGCAATGGGTACTGGGGGCTGCTTTCGCTCATGCTCTGCCTGCCGGGTCGGTGCTGTTTCTGGAAGGCGAACTGGGTGCGGGCAAAACCACACTGACGCAGGGGCTGGTGGGCGCACTGGGCTTCACCGAACCCGTGACCAGCCCTACCTACGCCCTGATGAACGCCTACCCCACTCCCGCCGGGCGCGTGCTACACGTGGATGCCTACCGCACCCGCCACCCCGCCGAGCTGTACGAGATGGACTTGGAAGACCTGATCGCGGGCAGCCGCCTGAGCGTGATCGAGTGGGGCGAGGCCTTATATAGCGACTATCCTGACGCGCCGATTGTGCGCCTGCTGCATGTGGACGGAGAGCCGGACGTGCGGCGCGCGGAGCGGCTGCGGTGAGGCGGACTGGCGTCTAAGGGTCAAAGGGCTAAGTGTCTAAGAACGACTTAAAACCCTACTCCACGCTGTTGCCTTGACCACGATCTACATTCTACGGTCCACCCTCTATCGCCCCACCACCTCAGACCCTGGACCTTTAGACTCTTAGACCCTCACTCCTCACCCCACCCGGCGGGCCGCCCGTCCCGGCTCACAGCCTTCACAATGTCTGATATGTGGACGCTCGTTCTGAATTGCGGGTCAAGTAGTGTCAAGTTCGCCCTCCTGAATCCGGCGTCGGGGGAGGTGCGGCTGTCGGGGCTGGCCGAGCGACTGGGTGCGCCCGAAGCGTCGGTGCGGCTGGAACGGGACGGGCAGCGCACCACCCACGCGCTGAAGGGCGGAGCTTACGCCGAGGCCTTTGATATGCTGCTGGCCGAGTTGGACGCGCTGGGCGTGCGCTCGGAGATTTGGGCGGTGGGCCACCGCGTCGTTCACGGCGGCGAACGCTTCAGCGCCCCGGCCCGCATCACGCCCGATGTGCTGGACGCCATCCGGGCCTGTGTGCCCCTCGCGCCGCTGCACAATCCGGCCAATCTGTCGGGCATAGAGGCGGCGCGGGCAGCCTTTCCAGATGTGCCACACGTCGCGGTGTTCGATACGGCCTTTCACCAGACCATGCCCGATGTGGCCTACCGCTACGCCGTGCCCGAAACGTGGTACACCCGGCACGGCGTGCGGAGCTACGGTTTTCACGGCACCAGTCATGCGTTTGTGGCTGCCGAGGCCGCCGCGCTGCTGGGCCGCCCGCTGGCCGAACTGAATCTGGTCACGGCCCATCTGGGCAACGGCTCCAGCGTGTGCGCCGTGCAGGGCGGACGCAGCGTGGATACCAGCATGGGCCTGACCCCGCTGGAAGGTCTGGTCATGGGCACCCGCAGCGGCAACGTAGACCCCGGCCTGCACGACTATCTGGCGCGGCAATCCGGCCTGACCCTGAGCGAAATCACGGCGGCCCTGAACCGCGAATCGGGGCTGCTGGGCCTGTCCAATCTGGCCTCCGATATGCGTGAGCTGGAAGCGGCGGCAACGGGCGGACACGCGGGCGCACGCCTTGCTGTGGATGTGTTCGTGTACCGCCTCGCCAAAACGGTGGCGGGCATGGCGGTTGCGCTGGGCCGCCTAGACGGCCTGGTGTTCACGGGCGGCATAGGCGAAAACAGCGCCACCATCCGGGCCGCCACCCTGCGCCGACTGGGGGTGCTGGGCTTTGAAGTGGATGAGGCCGCCAACGCCAAAGCAGTACGCGGGCAATCGGGCCTGATCACGGCGGACGGTGTTCCGGCGCTGGTGGTGAATACGAACGAGGAGTTGAGTATTGCGCGGCAGACGGAAGAGTTGCTGGTGCACTGAGCTTAGATCGTGGTCTCGATCTTTTTCTACGCTCCACGATCCATGTCCCCCACAGCCCACACTCCATAACCCCCTCCGAAGGAGAACCCATGAAAACACTGTTTGTTGCCCCCACCCGCAACGGCGTCGGCCTCAGCAGCACCACGCTGGGCCTCGTGCGTGCGCTAGAGCGGCAAGGTTTAAAAGTTGCCTTCCTGAAGCCGATTGCCCAAACCCACGAAATAGACACCGACGATTCGGTGCATTTTGCCCGCGCTCTGATGGGCACGCGCACGCCGGAGCCGATTTCGCTCACTTCTGCCGAGGAACAACTGAGTTTGGGGGCCGAAGAGGAATTGATGGAAAGTGTGATCGCCCTGTCGCGCGAGGCGGCAGAGGGCGTGAGCGGCGGCGCGGACGTGTTGGTGGCCGAAGGGCTAGCCCTCACCGAGCGCAATACCTACGCGGGGGCGCTGAATGCCAGCCTGGCCCGCAACCTGGAGGCCGAAGTGGTGCTGGTGTCCAGCCTGGCGGGAGTCACGCCCGCCGCGCTGGCCGACGAGTTGGAGATTTCGGCGCTGGCCTACCGCCGCAGCGATGGGCGTGGGCTGGCCGGGTACATCCTGAACTTTGCCCCGATGGCGCTGGATTTTGGCGGACTCCTGGCCGAATTGCGGGGCCGCAGCCGTATCTTGGCAGGCGGAGAATTGCCGCTGCTGGGCGTGGTGGCGCAAAATCCCGCACTGGGAGCGCCCCGCACGCTGGATGTGGCGCGGTACCTGGGCGCGACGGTGCTGAATGAGGGCGAGGCCAGCCTGCGCCGCGTGTCCAGCACGGTGGTCACAGCCCGCAGCGTGCCGCGCATGGCCCACCTGTTTGGCCCCGGCGCATTGGTGGTCACGCCCGGAGACCGGGAAGACGTGGTGATGGCCGCAGCCTTGGCGCATCTCAGCGGGGTTCCGTTGGCGGGACTGCTGTTTACCTCGGGCAGTGGCCCCGAAGATTCCATAGAGAAGCTGTGCCGGGCCGCGCTGACCAGCACCCTACCTGTGCTGAGAACCAATACCAATTCCTACGAAACGGCCTCGCGCCTGTCGCGCATGGACGCCCGCGTGCCGCACGACGACACCGACCGCATGGACCGGATGCTGGACTTTATCGCTGACCGCCTCGATACACTGCCACTGGGCGCACGCCTCCGCACCCCCAACGTGGACGGGGAACGCCGCCTGCCGCCCAGTGCCTTCCGCTACGAACTGATTCAGAAGGCGCGGGCCGCCCACAAGCGAATCGTGCTGCCCGAAGGTGACGAACCCCGCACTGTGCGGGCCGCCGTGCGCTGCGTAGAAAAGGGCATTGCCCGCTGCGTGCTGCTCGCCAAGCCCGACAAGGTACGTCAGGTGGCCGAGGGACTGGGTCTCACCCTCCCCGATGGTCTGGAAATTCTAGACCCAGACGTGATCCGCACCCAGTACGTGGCCCCGATGGTGGAACTCCGCAAGAGCAAAGGCCTGACCGCGCCGCAGGCCGAGGCGCAACTGGAAGACACGGTGGTCATCGGCACGATGATGCTGGCCCTGGGCGAGGTGGACGGGCTGGTGTCGGGCGCGATTCATACCACAGCCAACACGGTGCGGCCCGCCCTGCAACTCATTAAAACGGCCCCCGGCGCGGCCTTGGTCAGTTCCATCTTCTTCATGCTGATGCCGGAGCAGGTGCTGGTGTACGGCGACGCTGCCATCAACCCCAATCCCAACGCGCAGGAATTGGCCGATATTGCCATCCAGAGTGCCGACAGCGCCCGCGCCTTCGGCATCACACCCCGCGTGGCGATGCTCAGCTACAGCACGGGCGAAAGCGGCACGGGCGAGGACGTGGAAAAGGTCAAGGCCGCCACCGGACTGGTGAAGGAAATGCGCCCCGACATCATCATCGACGGCCCGCTGCAATACGACGCCGCGAGCGTGCTGAGTGTGGGCAAGCAAAAAGCCCCCGATAGCCCAGTTGCGGGCCGCGCCACCGTGTTCATTTTCCCCGACCTGAACACCGGGAACACCACCTATAAAGCCGTGCAACGCGCCGCCGGAGTGGTGGCTGTAGGGCCAATGCTGCAAGGCTTGAGAAAACCCGTAAACGATTTGAGCCGGGGCGCATTGGTAGACGACATCGTTTATACGATTGCGCTGACGGCTATTCAGGCGACTCAGGGCGGGGTGCAGGGGGCGGGGAAGTAAGGTCTGAGCCGATCCTTTACCGCCGTCCCGCCATCCGCAGCAGCACCAGCCCCGCGAACACGGCAATCAAATCCGGGGCATAGGCGGCCAGCAGGGGCGGCACGGCTCCGTTTTCGCCCATCACGCGGAAGACGCTCCAGGTGGCGTAGTAAGCAAAGCTGAGCAGCAGCGCCCACACGAGTCCCACGTTCAGGCCGCTGCGGAAGGTGTACACGGCGAGGCTGACGGCGAAGAAGGCCAGAGCCAACGCCGCCAGCGGTTCGGCGAATTTGCGGTGCAGGGCGGTAAATTCGGCGGGGGCACGGATATTCTGGGCGCGGTAGGTCTGGGTACGGGCCAAGAGGTCAGGCAGCGGCAGATAGATGGGCTTGAGCTGCCCGCCGTTGTCTTCAAAGCTGGCTTGCACATCCTGCACAGGCAGCGTGCCCTTCTCGAAGGTCAGCACAGTGACGGGCCGCGTATCCTGATAGGTGATGCGCTGGCCGTTTTCTAGTTCCAGAATGTTGCTGCCGGGTTTCAGGCGGCCTGTGCGGGCGGTGATCACTTCACGAGGGGGCTGACCGATCTGCATGGTCACGATTCGCAGGTCGCGCAGTTCGCCGCCCGCCGCCACGCTGCCCACGCTGATGGCGCGGTTCAGGGCGTCGCGCAACACTAGACTGTCTTTGCCCGGTTCCCCCAGCCCGATCACGCGGGGATTGTCGAACACGATTTCGCGCTGCACGGTCTGGGCCTGCACTTTGGCACGCGGCACCAGGGTTTCGGCCACCACGAACGACAGCACAGTGACGCCCGCTGCCAGCGCCAGCACAGGGCGGAACAACCGCGAGGCCGGAATGCCCGCCGAGAGCGCCGCCTTGATTTCCGAATCGGCGGCGAGGCGAGACAAGCCCTGCAACGTGGCGAACATCAGGGCAATCGGCAGCGCCCGCGCCACGGCTTCCGGCACGTTCAGGGCCAGCAATCGGGCCACCAACAACGGGTTTGCCCCCTTTGCCAGCAGCGGTGCAATGGCATCTTCCAGTGCGGCCAGCACCAGCAGCACGATCACCACCACCAACGCGCCCACCAGCGGCGGCAGGATTTCTTCCAGCACATACCGCTCAAACCGCTTCAGGCCGATCATCGGAGCCGCCAAGCCAGCACGCCTGCCACGATCAAGAACACCAGATTGGGAATCCAGGCCGCCAGATTGGGTTCTATGGCTCCAGCGCGGGCCAACTGCGGCACGGTTGTCCAGATCACGTAAAAGCTGACGATGAACACCAATACGGTGGCAAAAGCGGCGGCGCGGTTGCGGATCAGCAGGCCCAGGGCTCCGGCGGCCAGCGCGAACACGATGGGCGTCACCGGGTCGGCCAGGCGCGACGCCAACTGAAACTGAATGTCTCGGCGCTGGGTGGCGGTCAGGCGGTCATTGTCCTGTGCCAACTGTGCGCGGAGGGCGGGTGTGCTGACCTTTTTGGCTTCGGGGGGTGGCGGGGCCAGCGTATCGGCTTGCGGCACGGTCATGGGCTTGGTCTGTGCCTGCGGATTCTGGCCAGGGCGAGAAATCCACGCGCCTGTCAGCGTCCACGTTTTAGCCTCGGTGTCCCAGGTGCCGCTGGGTGCAGTAATGGTTTCGTCGCCCCGCTGCACCATCACGCCCTGAAGTTGGGCCACCGTGCTGCCCGCATCGTTGCGTACCCGTCCGGCGTAATACAGCGCGCCAGGTTCGGCGTAGGTGTACTTTTCCTGCGTGGGCTGCGGCGGCACCATCCCGTAAATCTTGTACCAGGCGTTGTCCCAGCGGTCTAATCCGGCAGGAACCACGTATCCGGCATTGATGAAAGCCAATACGCCCACCAGTGCAAACGGCAGGGCCAGCGGCCATACGAGGCTCAGGGGCCGCACGCCCGCCGCGAACATGGCTTTGATCTCGCTGTCCTTTTGCATGCGTGAGAAGGCCAGCAGCACGGCAAACGGTACCGCCAGCACCAATGCCCGGTTCAGCAGCGTGGGCAGATATCCAGCAAACGCACCCGCCGCCTGCACAAAACTGGCGTCGTAAGTCAGCAAGCGGCCCACAGTGGTGCTCAGGGCGTCGGTCATCTGCAAAATAAGGAACAGGGCGAGGCCCGCGCCGTACCACCCCAGCACTTCACGGAACACAGAACGGGGCAGCAAAGACGGCACAGGCGGCATTCTAGCGGGTGAGTGGATGAGAGGTAGAGGGAAAGAGGGGAGTGCTGCCGGCGCACTTAAACAAGTCGAGCCAAATAAAAAGAGGGCAAGCCCGGCGGCCTGCCCTCAAGAGTGAATTTGCTTATCCGAAGGTAATTACCCGGCTTGCGGGGCCAGCGGCGCGTCCCACAGGTGGCGTTCGCGGCGGGCCACATGCTCGTGCAGGCGCAAAATCGCGGTGTTGCCGTGTGCCCCGTGATCCTGAATGGCCCGTTCGGTGGCCGTGTCCACATACGCCATTCGCAAGAGTTCGGCGCTGCTGAGGCCATCACGGGTCTGCTTGACACCGCGCTCCCGGCGAATCGTGGCACTGTCGGTGCCCAGCACGCTGCGGTTGCTGATGCTGCCCAACTGCCCGTACACGTTGCCCTCGCCGCCGTGCCGCGCCACCGTACTCATCAGGGTGCGTCGGGCGTCGGTGCTTTCCAAGCGTGCGGCCAGCCAGCGCCGTGCTTCGGGGTCGGGGTTGCGCTCGGCAATCTGGGCGCTCAGGCGCACGTCGCCCTGCATGGCACGGGCCAGCAAGGTCTGGGCACGCTTGCGCCAACGCTTGGCCTCAGTGGTGGTCAGCACAAAGGCGAGACGGGCAAATTCGTCGGGGTGCAGGGTAGCTTCCGGGCCAGCCCCAAAGTCACGCGTGGGGCTATGAAGGTCATGTTGGGCGGCAAAAGTAGTCCAGTCTGTCGCGGGCACAGTCAGGCCCAGTTGAAGGAGGGCGGTGGGGGCGTGCAGCAACCCGTCCGCGCTGGCGGGCAGGCGCACCGTACCAAATTCCAGTGTGTTGGGGAGGCTCTTCATACGTATATATTAGCATAAATTATGTTTTTAGCATAACAAATTGGGCAGAAAAAGGCCAAGCTGACGCAACGGTAAAGGCAGGTTTTTGACGTGTTGGACGTGGGATTTTGAGGGGTGGCTCAGCTTTGGGTATTACAAAGCGGGCAAATGGAGAGTTAGTGGCATGCGTACTTGTAGGGTTGCTGTTCCACCCATCTTCTGGCTTGCTGTCACGCTTTACCCCACCCCCCAGTCCCCGCCCCCAAAGGGTAAAGGGGAGTGGTCGCTCTGCTGCGCCGCTCTACGAGTCCGCTGAGGAGGAGTGATCTTGTCGCGTTTCAAGTCGGCTGAATCCTTCTCTTGAAGTGGGATTGCCAGTCGTCTTGAGCATGGAAGTGGCCCGCGCGTTGCACACACCTTGGGGCCTCACACGCAGTTGGGCGGGGACGGTGTGAGGTGGCGGTGTCATGGCTGTTTTATGGAGGTGAATGAGCGCAGCGATTGCCGTTCTTAGCCCCTTGACCTTTAGACCCTTAGAGCGTGTTTATAAAGGGTCAGGGAATCGGACATGCTTCAAGGTGTGAAACGCAAGGCATACTCGACCGACCTGACCCAGAAACAGTTCAAGCGCTTGGAGCCGTACTTACCGCACGCCAAGCCGAGAGGTCGACCGCGCACGGTCGACCTGTACGAGGTGTGGTGCGCGATGATGTACATCTTGCACGGGGGGATGGCGTGGCGCACTCTCCCCCATGATTTTCCGGCGTGGGAGACGGTGTAGTCCGACTTCCGCCGTTGGGAAGCGGATGGGACTTGGGAAGCCGTCAACCACCTCTTGGTGAGAAAGACCCGCGCAGCGGCGAGGCGCGACCCAGAGCCAAGTGCGGGCATCATTGATGCCCAACCGGTGCGCTGTCGCCCGCAAGCGGGACGACGTGGAGTGGAGGCGGGCCAGAAGACCCATGGACGCAAACGTCATGTGCGGGTTGACACGATGGGCTTGCTTCTGGTGGTGTGGATCACGACGGGAGATATTCAAGATCGTGATGGGGCTCAAACGCTGCTCCAGCACGCTCAGAGGCGCTTTCCGCGCCTCTCTTGGTTCTGGGCCGATGGTGGGGATGCGGGCCAATGGGTGGATGGGGTGAAGCAGACCCTGTGCTGGACACTTCAGATCATCAAGCGCACGGATAACGCGAAGGGATTCGTTGTCCTCCCGAGGCGTTGGGTCGTGGAACGCTCCTTGGCTTGGTTGACACGCTCACGTCGCTTGAGTCGAGACTCCGAGGGCCGAGGTCAAACCTCGGCCACTTGGTGCTATATCGCCAGTATTCGCCTCATGCTCAGACGCCTTAATCCTATCAGTGACCCTTTATAAACACCCTCTTAGACAAAGCACCCAGCGCCTCTAGATTGCCTTCCCCGCCACCAATTTCAGCAACTCCACATACACCCGCGCCGTTACAGTTGCGTCTTCTAGGGCGTCATGGGCGGCGTAGGTGAGGCCAAAATGCTTGACCAATTGGTCTAGCGGCGTGCCCACTTTGCGTGGCAGGTGGCCGGAATGCAGCAAAAACTGGGCCACCAATTTGGTATCCACCCGCCCCCGCCGAAAGACCCGGCCCAGATCGGGCAGCAGGGGGGCCAAAAACCGAGTATCGAATTGCAGATTGTGGCCGCCCAAGATCACGCGGCCTACCTCGGCGGCATAGTCGCGGATGGCCTGCGCTACGGCTTCGGGCGGTTGCGCGGCGGCGTGGTGGGCGCTCAGGTCTATGCCGTTGACCGCCATCGCTTCCGGCTCCACGTCGTACTGACCGTGCTGCACGCGCAGATGCAGGGGCCGCGTAATTTCGCCTTCCGGGGTCAGCGTGACTAGGCCCACCGTCAGCAGCGGGTGGCGGGATGGGTCACGGCCTCCCGTTTCGGTGTCTACAAAAATAATCGGTTGCGTCAGGGCGGCCAGCATGGGTTCAGGGTGGCACATGTGACGGCCCACAAAGATCAGCCATTCAGACTGTTTCTTCACACCGCTCTGCCCCCAACCCGCTAGGCTGTAGACCAATGAACCGCTCGCGCCTCGCCTTGCTGCTGCCCGCCCTTGCCGTCACTCTTGCCGCCTGCGGAGACGGAGGAAACATCGAGGGCCTTCAAACCTTTACCTATCCGGCGGGCGACCACCGTACCGGGTCGTTGGTGTACGCCGAGAACCCACCTGCGGGCGGGGCACACAACGCCGTGTGGCAAAACTGCGGCGTATATGCCCAGCCCCTCTATAACGAGTACGCCGTTCACAGCATGGAACACGGCGCAGTATGGATCACCTACCGCCCCGACCTCGACGCTGCGTCATTGGATCAACTGAAAAAGCTGGTGGACGGTAGGCCATACACGCTGCTCAGCCCCTATCCCAACCTGCCTTCCCCGGTGGTGGCGAGCGCGTGGGGCGCACAATTGAAGGCCGACAAGGCCGACGATGGCCGCCTGAAAGCCTTTCTGGACAAATACGAACAAGGTGCGACGGCCCCAGAACGCGGCGCGGCCTGTTCGGGTGGGTACGGCGCAACGCAGTAAGGGTGTGAGTGGTGGGCTGTAGGAATTAAGAATTCTGCGGCCCACCTCAGCGGGCTAAAACACCTTCAACTTGTGAAACAGGAAAGCCACGGTAGAGGCCAGCGCCATAGCAATGGCCAGCACGATCCACATTCCATACGGACTCTGGGCAAAGGGAATCGGCACGTTCATGCCGAAAATGCTGGTCACTAGGGTAGGAATCGCCACCAGAATGGTCGTCACGGTCAGCACCTTGACGACCTGATTCACATTGTTGGAAATCACGCTGGCAAAGGCTCCAGCCATGCTGGTCAGAATGTTACTGGCGATGCTCGCCATTTCAATCGCCTGCAAGTTTTCAATCAACACGTCATCCAGCAAATCAGAATCTTCCTCGTACATTTCAAAGATTCGGTCACGCTTCACGCGCTCCATCATGGCCTCATTGGCTTTCAGGCCAGTCATAAAGTACACGAGGCTTTTTTCAAGCTTCAGCAGGTTCAGCAGTTCGCGGTTTTGCTGCGAGTTCTCCAGTTTGTCTTCAATCAGATCCACGCGCTTGTTGATCTGGCGGACATCAATCAGGAACCGCTGGGCATTGCGAAGAAACAATTGCAAAGTCAGGCGATTTTTCTTGGCTGTACTGACGCGCCGCACCAATCCACTGATGACATCCTTGACCACCGGGTTTTCCAGCGCACACACGGTCACAAGGCAGTGATCGGTGTGCAGGATGCCGAGTGGCACGGTGTCGTAAGGAATATCGCTTTCATCGGGCAGGCGGTAACTTGTCTGCATGATCATCAACAGTTGGCCGTCCTCGCGCTCAAAGCGGGAGCGTTCGTCGGGGTCAAGGGGATACGACAGGTAATCCAGCTCTAACCCGGTTTCGCGGCTGATGCGGGCCAATTCTTCGGCGGTGGGCGCGGTAGCATTGATCCAGCAGCCGTCCCTGTAGCCCTCGGCAGTGGTCAGCTTGCCGCCAATAGAGCGGTAGTAGGTCAGCATAGGCCGCCGCCAGAGCTTAGAGCAGGAGGGTTGACGGACAGGGAACAGGTGTAGAGCGCATAGTGGGACACAGCTCGAAGCATGGGCGTCCTCCGGTGGGGTGGGATGGCGTCAAGTTCAAACTGGGCGGTTCGTTGTCCAGAGTTTCGGAATGCACGGCATCACCTCCCTTCCGGCGGGCCGCGAGCAACGGCGTGACCTTACCGCCCGCCATGCTAGCCGGATACACGGTAGAGGTGCAAGCATGGGCACAAAAAACCCACCCGCCAGCCGGGGCCGGAAGGTGGGAAGAGGGCTAATTTTTGGTTTACGGAGCGCGTCCGCCTCTGTTGCTCACTTTGTTCGGGTCATCAAGCTGACCGCAACGGTCTTTACAGGCCGAAGTAAACGCGGTTCTTGACGATGAATTCGGTTTCGCCGCCGGGCACATCTTCTTCGGGGTAGATGGCGCTGACGGGGCAGGCGGGCACGCACGCGCCGCAGTCGATGCACTCGTCGGGGTGGATCAGGAATTGATCGCCCGCGTCGTAGATGCACTCTACGGGGCAAACTTCGGTGCAGGCGTTGTCCTTGACACCAATGCAGGGGCTGACGATGACGTGAGGCATGCCAGACAGTATGCACAGCGCCGGGGAAAGTGACAAGGGCAAAGTCTCCGTGAGAGTTGCACCGGACTAGTCAGGTTTTATCCGTGCGGGCGCACCAAAAGCCGAGCTTAGAGGTCGGGATTGCTGGAGAGAAGGCAGATGGGGACGCAGTACAGAGCGAATTTAGTGGACGGCCTCAGCGTGCCTCCCCGTGAAGTGCGCCTCTGCCAAGTGCAGATCCTCGTCTTTATCTACGTCGGTGCCGACAGCCGCGTGCGGCGTCATCAGGGCGTGAACGGGAACGCCCAGCAACGCGGCCACTTTGGATTCCAGCCGCGCCACCGTCAGTTGCCCGGTCAGGAGTCTCAGCAAAATACCCGGCCCGATCAGGCCCGCCAATTTCAGGGGCGCTTTGCGGGCGGCCAACACCCCACGCAGGCGCGGCAGGAACTGGCCGATCAGGGCCGGATCGAGCATAAACAGGTTGCCCCCCGTGAATGTGCCGTCCTTCAGGCGGGCATAGGTGCGTTTGACCCCCGGATAGGCCGCCTCGCAGACCTCGCGCCGCACCACCGGATATACCAGGACGGCGTCGGTCGGGGTAGCGTCCAGCACGTCGCGCACCTGCTCTGCCCTCAGCAGCGGAATATCTGCCGTGACCACCAGCACGCGCTCGCCTGCGCCCGCTGCCAATGCTTCCACGCCCGCCTCCAGGTTGCCCAGCAACGTGCCGTGATCGGTGACGCGCAGGGCAATCAAGGCGTCCATTTCGGGCGTCGTGGGGCCGACATAAGCAATGCGCTGCACGCGCCCGCTGCCGTGCAGGGCACGCAGGACATGCAGCGCCATCGGCTGGCCCGCCACCGGAATCAGCCCCTTGACCTTGACGCCATGCGCCGCCGCGAAAGGATCGCCGGGATCGCCGCCGCCCAGCACCACGGCACTCCAGCGCACCGCCGAAGCTGCCGTGCGGGGCAGGCCAGTTGTTGACTGCTCAGGTTGACTCATTGGGCTTAAGGGTAGCAGGGAGCGGGGGTGGGGGCCGAATGGGGAATATTTGGGGGTGGTCTAAGGGCCGATGGTCAAGAGTCTAAGCAGGGCCATTGCTGGCGCTTCCTCACCCTCTACCCCGGCAAATACAACCGCCCCGTAAATCCCGCTCCGGGCGCACTCTCCAGCGTCAGGGTTCCCCCATGCAACTCGGCGGCGCGGCGCACAATAGCTAGGCCTAAGCCGTGGCCTTCGCCGCTGCGGGCTGCGTCGGGACGGTAAAAGGCTTCTCCGAGGCGGGCCAACACGTCTGCCCCCACGCCGGGGCCGTCATCCTGCACGGTCACGGTGGCGCCCCCAGCTTCGGCTTCCACTTGCACGGTAATGGTGGCTCCCGGCGCGTGCCGCACGGCGTTCATGGTCAGGTTCCAGATGGCCTGACCCAGCAGCACCCGGTCTCCCTGCACCGACACGGGCGCGGGGGCCAGCAAATCCACGTCGGCTTCCGGCGAGAGTTCGCGGGCGCGGTCTACGGCGTCGGCGGCCAAGTCACGCAGAGGCACGGGCGCACGCCCCATTGCCTCGGCGTCGCGGGCCAGCAGGAGCAGGTGGTTGGTGAGGGTCGCCAGCCGGGTCATATCGGTGCCGACTTCGCGGAGTTCGGCGCGGTAACGGGCGGCGTCGCGTTCGCGGGCCAGTGTGCCTTCGACCCGTGCCTGTACAGCGGCCAACGGACTGCGGAGGTCGTGCGCGGCAGCCCGCAGGAAAGCCTGTTCGCGTTCGCGAGCATCGGCGAGGCCCCCAAACGTGCCCTGCAAAGTCAGCGCCAGCCGCGCGAGTTCGTCGCCCTGTCCGGCCCCCGGCACAGGCCGCCGCAAATCGCCCCCCGCGCCTATGTCACGCGCCGCACCTTCCAGCGCCCGCACAGGCCGCAGCAGTCGCCCCGCCACGCCCCAGCCCACGGCGAGCGACAGCAGCAACGCAGCAGGCAACAGCCACGCCAAGGCCCGCCCAAAGGCCCGCTGCGCCTCGGTCAGCGCCTGTGCGTCGGTGGCCACCGCCAGCGTGATGTCGCCTTGCAGATCGCGCCCCGGCCCCCGCGCCCGCACGCCGCGCACCGTGATCAGTTGGTCGTTCAGGCGGTACAGGTTGTCTCTGAGGTTCAGGGCCACGCCTGCGGGAAAGTTGGCTGTCTGTACCTGCGACACTACGCCCAGTTGTACCGACACCAGCCGCAGTTCCAGGTTGCGGGTCTGCGGATTGCTCCTGACAATGCGCTCTAAATCGGCCACCGTGACCTCGACCACGCCAAACCCCAGCGGCCCGGCGGCGCGGCCCAGTTCTCCTTCTACCCGCTCCTGCACGGCACTGACCGCACTCAGCAGGCGGTCTTGCTGCGAGCGCAAGAGGAACCCGTTGACCGCCACGTACAACCCGCCTGCCACCAGCGCCACCGCGAGGCCGGTTGCCAGCGCCGCCCAGAGCGCCAAACGTGCCCGCAGGGTCAGTGGGGGCCATTTTAAGGACATGAGTACCCAGAGCAGAACTGGAGCCACCTACTCCACAGCCCCCTCATTTCTCCACCCGGTAGCCGCGCCCCCGCTCGCTGGAAATGGCTTCCTGCGCCAGCTTGCGCCGCACATACCGCACGTACACATCCACGATTCGGGCCTCGCCCTCAAACTCCGGCCCCCACACCCGGTCTAGCAGTTCCTCGCGGGTAAACCAGCGTTCGGGGGCCAGCGCCAGCACTTCGATCAGGGCGTATTCGCGCCCGGTCACGGCCACTTCTTCGCCGTCCCACGCCACCGTGCGGGCCACTGTGTCCACCACGCCGCGCCCCGCCGCAAATGGCAGCCTCGGTGCACCCTGCCCCCGCTCCCGGCGCGACAACGCCCGCAAGGTTGCCAGCAATTCGGGCATGGCAAACGGTTTGACAAGGTAGGCATCCCCGCCTAAATCCAGCCCCTGCACGCGGTCTCCCAGTTCGCCCCGCGCCGTCAGGAACAGAATGGCCGAATCTACCTCGGCCCCGCGCAGTTGCCGCGCCACCTCGAAGCCGTCCATACAGGGCAGCATCACGTCCAGAATCAGCAGGGAATAGTCGCCCAGCATGGCGGCCTCCAGACCTTCTGGCCCGGTCTGCGCCCAAGTCACCACGTACCCCGCCTCGCGCAGTGCCTCCCGCGTCGGCTCAGCAATGCGGGGATCATCTTCTACGAGCAGCAGTCTCATCGGGTGGGCCTCATACGACGCTCAGTGTAGGCGCGGCGGTTAGGGGTGGGTTAAGCGAGGTTTAGCGCACATTGGCACCTTCGCAATTTGCCTGTAGACGGATGATAGGGACAGCAAAAAATGTCAGTGCTGTGACCTCTGCCGTATATCGTCCCTCGGTGACATACGAACGCCCTCCACACTTTTCAAATTCAGACTCTTTCACGATAGAGGAGACTAAAAGACGTTGAATGAACACTTTTTGCAGTGGGTGACGTAAAAGATTCTTGGCATCTCGCAGGGCATGGAGGCCAAAAATCCTTTCTTGCGCCGAAGCCGGAGAAGGAAGCGCGGGCATTAGGCGTGGCAGACCGATTCCTAGAAGAGCAAAAACGACAAAGGCAGCGACAGTTCGTGTGACTGACAATGATGTAAAATCTGCGCCCTCACGCCTAAGCTTCATGGCCTGCACAATCCCAAACTTTTATTGACCCGTCATCCACCCAAACTCCGTACCAAGCCCCACACCAGGAGCCCCAGCCCTATCACCAAGGCCACACCCAGCACGGGCAGCAGCCAGGGCAGGCGGCGCTGCATTCCGGCGCTGCGGGCACGGGCATCCAGCAGAACCGGGGCGGGCAGGCTGCGGGCGGCCAAAGCCAGAATCGTGGGCACGATGACCAGATCATCGCCAAATCCCAGCAAAGGCGTCAGGTCGGGCAGCAGATCTAGCGGGCTGACAGCGTAAATAATGGCGACCAACGCAGCAGCTTTGGCGGGCAGTGGCGTGCGGCGGTCACCCAGAGAAAACAGCAGGGCCAGGGCGTCACGCCAGATGGGACGAATGCGGGCAATCACGCCCACAGATACGCGGTCTGGAGGTTCAGAGTTGCGTCTGCTATGCTGGTGGGTAGTCGTGGCCGCCTTCAGGTGTGCCGCGCCGGAGGCCACAGCAATATGACTCGCATCACGCGAGCCGTCGTGTACCGCGAGGACACGTTCAGGAACGGACACTGCAACCATCATCCAACATCCAGCCCGTGCGGGTTGGCCCTGCCGCGTGCAGGGAAGGTTTTTGTACATAAACCGTGTTGCTCCCGATGTTTGCCACCCGTTCCGGCCTCCAGTCCGGTTCGGGGATGTTTGCATGGTTCTGGCAGGCCGCCCCGATATGTGTTAAAGTCTTTGCTTGGTGACCCGCGCCTAGATGCGTGGGTGGGCAGCACCCGCCCGGCAGCGTTCCGGGGCGGGGACAGCAGGAGGAACGACCGATGTTTGCAATTATTCAAACGGGCGGCAAGCAGTACCGCGTGCAGGAAGGCGACGTCTTGCGCGTTGAGAACCTGAAGGCCGATGCGGGCGACAAGATGGATCTGAAGCCCCTCTTCGTGGGCGGCGAGAATGCCCTGTTCGGCGACGCCGTGAGCAACTTTACGGTGCAGGCTGAAGTTATGGCGCACGGACGCGGCGACAAAATCTACGTCCGTAAGTACAAGAGCGGCGTGCAGTACCGCAAGCGTACGGGCCACCGTCAGGGCTTTACGGCCATCAAAATTCTGGGCATCAAAGGGTAAGGTGAACTGAAATGGCACATAAGAAAGGTGTAGGTTCTTCCAAGAACGGTCGTGACAGCCAGCCCAAGTACCTCGGCGTCAAGAAGTTTGGCGGCGAGCAGGTCTTGGCCGGAAACATCCTCGTGCGTCAGCGCGGCACCAAGTTCAAGGCTGGCCCCAACGTGGGCATGGGCCGCGACCACACACTGTTTGCCCTCCAGCACGGCAAAGTCGTGTTCACCAACAAGGGCGCGACGGGCCGCTTCATCTCCATCGAAGTCGCCGCCACCGAACTCGCTGCCGACTGAGATCAGGCACGAACACGCACGCCTTGCCGCACAGGTGGCAGGGCGTGCTTTGTTTGGATTACAGGTTAATCAGCGGTATTGAAGAGGGGCGTCTAAGAGTCGAGGGTCTAAGAACAGCTTTTGTGGGGAGGCTCGGATTTTCTTGCAGCCGTAGAAAAGCGTCTAAGAGACTAAGCACACCTCTCCTCCCGCCTTTCCTTAGACTCTCAGACCCTTTGACACTTAGACCATCTTTTTCAGCATCAACCAGAGGTACATATGGCATTTCGTGATGTTTTAAATATTGAGGCAGCTGCCGGAAATGGCGGCGACGGCTCTATGAGTTTTCACCGGGCAAAATTTATGGAAAAGGGCGGCCCCGACGGTGGGCACGGCGGACGCGGCGGCAGCATTATTTTGCGGGCCATCGAGGGCGTCGAAAGTCTGGAACGGCTGGTGGGTAAGCGCAAATTTAAGGCTCCCAACGGCGCATACGGCGAAGGCCGACTCCGGCAGGGTGCAGACGGCGAAGACATTTACATTGAAGTTCCGGTGGGCACCACCGCCTTCGATGACGACAGCGGGCGCGTGATTGCCGATCTGGTGCGCGTGGGTCAGGAGAAAGTCATTGCACGCGGCGGCTTCGGCGGGCGCGGCAACTCCACCTTTGCCAGCAGCACCCGGCAGGCTCCCCGCTTTGCCGAGTTGGGAACGCCCGGCGAAAAGCGGCGTGTGCGCCTGGAACTGCGCCTGATTGCCGATGTCGGTCTGGTGGGCTACCCCAATGCGGGCAAATCAAGCTTGCTGGCCGCCATGTCGCGGGCCAATCCGGCCATCGCCGCGTATCCTTTTACGACCCTTTCCCCGATTTTGGGTGTCGTAGACCGCGTAGATACCGATGACCGTTTTACGCTGGCCGACATCCCCGGCATCATCGAGGGAGCCAGCGAGGGCAAAGGGCTGGGGCTGGAATTCCTGCGCCATATCAGCCGCACTCGCCTGCTGGTGTACGTGCTGGACGTGACCCGCAGCCCCGTAGAGGAAATGCGGAGCCTGCAATCCGAGCTCCGCAGCTACGATCCGAGTTTGTTGGGCAATGTGGCCCTCATCGCGCTGAACAAAGTGGAACTGGTCGAAGAAGACATTGCCCAGATGGTGGAAGACGAACTGCTCGACTTCGGCCTGCCCATTTTGCATGTTAGTGCCAAAGAGAAAATTGGCCTGACCGAACTGCGCGACAACGTGTTTGCCATGCTGCCTGACCGCGAACTGTGGGCACAGCAAAACGCGCTGGAAATTGAGATTGAAGACCTGCGCGAAGAAGCCCTGACCGTCGTGTTCCGCGAAGACGAGCCGACCAAACCCGGCGGCGAATTCGAGCGCGTGTGGGAAGTGCGTGGCGGCGGCTTTGCCGAGAAGATTACCCGCTTTGCCCGCCACCTCGACGACGCCGCCGAGTACCTTTCAAACCTGTTCAAGCGTCAGGGCCTCTACCGGGCGCTAAAGCGGGCAGGCGCACGCGAGGGCGATACCGTAGAAATCGGCACCTTCCGCTTCGAGTACTTCGACGACGATCAGCCGGGAGAGCGGTAACGTTCTAGCAGGCTGGAAAACGGAATAGACAGGAACGTGGATTGTGGAATGGAGGGAACACCCTTCAAACCGCGATCCACTTCTTGTTGGGGATGGAAAAATCAAAAGACGGATCGTGGAGCGTAGGCCAGAACCTACACCACGTTCCACCAACCACACTCCCTAGTTCTTCGTCAAAATCCGTACTGACAGGATTTCATCGGCCACGGCGTCGGCAATAGGCGTTTCCTGCCCGGTGCTGCTGTCGCTGGTGCGGGTCAGCTTGGGCAATACGTCGTCGCCCGTGACCACTTTGCCGAAGATGGTGTGCTTGCCGTTCAGGTTTTCGGTGGGCGCGAAGGTAATGAAAAACTGGCTCCCGTTGGTAGCAGGGCCGCTATTCGCCATCGCCAACAGTCCGGCAGCGTCGAAGGTGAGCGCGGTGCGGAACTCGTCGGCGAAGCTGTAACCGGGGCCGCCCGTGCCCCACTGCTCTTTTTTGGCGAGGTCGGTACTCTGGGGGTCGCCCGACTGCGCCATAAAGCCGTCCATGACGCGGTGAAAACGGATGCCGTCGAAGTAGTGGTTGCGCGCCAGGAACACGAAGTTGTTGACCGTCACGGGCGTTTCGGCCTCGTACAGATCGGCCAGTACCTGACCCCGGTTGGTGTCTATCAGGGCAAAGTAGTTTTTGCCGTCTTGCAGGCTCAGGGTGGGTTCGGTCTTGAATTCGCGCACGGGCTTGTCGGTCAGGAACGGCACGAGCGTATAGCCCGCAGGCACCGCGCCAGCTTTGGTCACGGCAGGCGTGGCGGCGGTTTCAGCCGGGGTCTCCGTTTCAGGCGTGGTTGCCGGAGTTTCCGTTTCTGGCGTTTCCGTCGCCGTTTCTTCCGGCGTGGTGGTCGCGGCGGTGTCGTTTTTGGGACACGCGGTCAGGGTCAGGGCAAGGGTCAGCAGCAGGGCGGCCTGTTTCATCGGGTGCAGTCTACCTGTTGGCCCTAGGGCAAAACGGTGATTTAGGCTCACAGCTGAAGTGGCGTGACCCCTATGCCCGTGTGAAATCAAAGTAATGGGAGATAACGCTAGACTGCGGGGCGTGATCGTAACGATAGATGGCGTCGCTGCCAGTGGAAAATCGAGTGTGTCTTCGGGGGTAGCGCGGGCGCTGGGCATTCCGTATGTCAGCAGCGGCCTCCTGTACCGCGCCGCCACTGTGCTGGGCCTGGAGGCAGGCGTGGACTTGCACGACGCGCCTGCACTCTTAATCCTGCTAAACACCCATGCGCCCCGGCTGGAGCCATTGGCTGAGGGCAACCGCGTCTGGGCCAGAACGCGCGAACTGACCGACGCCCTGCATTCTTCCCGCGTGGATGCGGGCGTGAGTGTGGTGGCCGTGCTGCCCGAACTGCGGGCGTGGGTGGATGCTCAGCTCCGTGCCCTGCCCGAACCCTTCGTGGCCGAGGGCCGGGACATGGGCACCAATGTGTTTCCTCATGCTGGGGCCAAGTTTTACCTGACGGCCAGTCCCCGAATCCGCGCCGAGCGCCGCGCTCGCGAGCGCCCCGAAGACATTCCAGCCATAGAAGCCGCCCTGATTCGCCGGGACGCCAAGGACAAAGTGCAGAGCGCCCCCGCGCCCGACGCGAAAGTGATCGACACCGGGCTTCTGACGCTGGACGGCGTGATAGAGGTGATTCTGGAGGGGTTGGGAGAAGCCAGGAAAGCCTAAACCAGTGCCTTAGCTCAGCGTTTCAATCGGCCCCAAAGCCACCACCGTCGGCGGAAACTCGGCAATATTGTTGATGGGGCACAGGCGCAGGACTTCGCGTACATCGTCGGCGGTGACGCGCGTGTAGCGGTCTACGAGTTCAGACGTGGGGCTGGGATAGCCGTGAGCCAGATGCTCCATCCCCAGCGTAAACAGGCGGCCATGCGGCGTTTCGGACCGCAGCAAGGTTCCGACGGCCATTTTGCGGGACGCACGGCGCACGGCGGTTTCGGTGATCAGCCCCTCGGCTCCGGCCAGCACCGTGCGGAAGCCGTCCAGCACCGTTTGGGCACGGTCTGGATCGCAGGAAAACCCGCCCTCGAAGGTGCCTATATCGCGGTATTCCAGATGAGCCAAATCCGCGCCGTCGGCTAGCCCGGTATCCAAGAGCGCCCAATACAGCGCCCCGTTTTCTCCGCCGATCAGGTCGGCCAGCACCACGGCGGCCTCCCGCAGCGGGTGGGTGGTGGGCAGCCCCGGCAGGCTCAGGGCCAACTGCACCCGCGTCAGGCTGGGATCGCGTACCACACGGACTGTACCGGGATGAACCGGAGCCGGCTGAGTCAGATAAGGAAGGCTGGGCGTCGGCAGCGGCGCGGCGGGCCACTCCCCCAGTTCGGCCTCTGCCCAGGCCAGCACTGCCGCCGGGTCAAATGCGCCCACCACCGCCAGTGTCACCTGACTTGCGCCGTAGCGCTCGCGGTGGTTGCGGGCCAGCGCGTCACGGGTCAGGGCGCTCACCGTTTCCACCGTACCCAATACAGGTTGTCCCAGCGGGTGCCTGCCCCAGTAGTCGGCCCGCAGCTCGTCTATTACGCGCACGGGCGGCTGGTCGGCGTACATGGCAATTTCTTCCAAAATCACGCCGCGCTCGGATTCCAGATCGCTCTGGCGCAGGGCCGGGCGCATCAATTGGGTCAGGGTGTCCAGCAGGGCGGGCGTGTATTCGGGCAGCGCGGCGGCGTGGTACACGGTGGCTTCCTCGCTGGTAAAGGCGTTGGCGTTGCCGCCCAGATCATCCAGCCGCTCATTCAGTTGCGCCGCACTCAGGGCCTCGGAACCTTTGAACATCAGGTGTTCGATAAAGTGCGAGGCCCCCATTTCTGCGGGCGTTTCATCACGTGCGCCCGTGTTGACGAAGTAGCCAGCAGCCACCGTTTGCGCGGCGGGGTCAGGTTCGAGAAGTAAGGTCAGGCCGGACGGAAGATGATGCAGTTGGGTTTCAGGCAGTTTAATTTCGGAAAGGGATTCAGACATGGTTGACCTCTGCCGCTGCGACTTCGGTTTCTTCAACTGCCACTGGCCCCAGCGTCACCGTCGTAGCTTGCCCCGCCGGATCGTAGCCACTCAGGAAGGCATTCACATCCTCCAGCGTCAGGGCGGCGAGTTGCCCACGCAGGTCGGCCACGCTGCGAATCCGCCCGAACACGGCCACATCCCGCGTGAGGCTGGTGGCCCGCGCCCGCAGGCTTTCGGCTCCAAAGACCACGCTGGCGGTCAGGCCCGTTTTGGCCCGTATGAATTCGGCGTTGGTCAGACCTTGCGGCAGGCGGCCCAGTTCCGCCATCAGCACGTCCAGCGTTTCGGGGGCGCGGGCGGGCGTGCTTCCGGCATAGGTAGACAGGAAGCCCTGCCCACCCAGCACCACTGGCGACGCACTGACCGAGTAGGCCAGCCCGCGTTCCTCGCGCACCGCATGGAACAGACGGCTGGCACTGCCGCCCGACAGCGCTGTAATCGCCAGTTGCCAGTGCAGCCAGTGGGGATGCAGCGGCGCAATTCCCGGCGAACTCAGGCTGATGTGGGTCTGCTCGCCGTCTTCAAAGGGCAGATGCGAGCGCAGACCGGGCAGGAAGCGGGCGGTCACGAGGTCATTTTGGCCTGTGCGCCAGTCGGCAAAAGTGCGGGCCATCAGGTCATGCACCGCGTCCGGGTCAGCGTCGGCCACCAGCCCCAGCACGCTGCCGTTGCCGCCGTAACGGGTCAAAAACTCGCGCAAGCTGGCAGGCGAAATAGTCGCTAGACCTTCCGGCGTCCCGCTGGCGGGGTGGGCAAAGCCCGCGAACGGAGCTGCTGCCGCGCCGTCGAAAGCCACGGAGCGGGCCTGCACCGCCAGTAGATCGGGCGGGCTGTCTTCCAGTCCCTCTAAATCCTGCCGGGCCAAGTCCAGCAAGACCGCCAGTTCGGCATCGGGCAAGTCGGGGCGCAGTAGCACATCGGCCAGCAGGGCAAGCGCACCGGGCAGGTCGGCCTTCAGGCCGCTGACGCCGTAACGGGTAGCTTCCGGCCCCACGCCCCCGCCCCGGCGCACGCCGAGGTCATCGAAAGCGTCCTGCAGGGCGCGGGCAGAGCGGCCCCCAGCCCCCTTGAACAGCCATTCTTCCAGCACGCCCGCCGAACCCTCGAACCCCACCGGATCGTGTGCACTGCCCACCGGAATCCGTAGATCGAGTGCAAAGCCCGGCCCGGCCCGGCGCTCATAGGCCACCTGCAGGCCGTTCTCCAGCGTCCAGAGCCAGACCCTTGGCCCGCTGCTGTGCTGTGTCGTTCCCGGTTGTGTTGTCCCCGTCTGAATCCCAGGCGCGGCTGCCTTCCCTTCTGCGCCAATCGTCATCGTGGGTAGTCTACCGCCCCCATGCAGACAGGACTGAGGCGAGGCTACTTTAGAGGGACGCTTGACTCCTATTCACTCGCCATGCTGAAGGCCTATGCGCCGTCTGCTCTCGTTCCTCGTGATTGTGGCTGTCCTGGGCGGGCTGGCCTACCTGCTGTGGCCTGTCCTCAAAAACGCTGGCCGCTATTCGGCGCTGCTCTCGGCCCCCGCGCCTGCCGCCCGCAGTCTGCCGAACCCTTTGCCCGGTCAGCGGTTTGTAGATACCTGGGGCGGCGCACGCAGCGCGGGCCGCAGGCATGAGGGCGTGGATATTTTCGCCCGCCGTGACACGCCGATTGTGGCCACCACTCGCGGCGTCGTGGTCAATGTGGGAGAAAATAGCCTCGGCGGGCGCACCGTGATGATTCTCGGCCCCGGTGGGCAGCGGCACTATTACGCCCATCTGGAACGCTACGCCGAGTTGCGTGAGGGCGACTGGATTGAAGAAGGTGCGGTGGTCGGTTATGTCGGCGACAGCGGCAATGCCAAAGGCACGCCCCCGCATCTGCATTACGGCATCTATACGGGGAGCGGGGCCATCAATCCTTATCCGCTGCTGCGGCGAGAGTGGGAGAAACGCTGAACAAAGTCTGTCTCAGTCGGCGGCTTGCTGCGTCACCCACGGCAGATGATGCTGAGACGTGTCTACCAACGCCCCGAACCGCAGATGACGCTGGCAGATGAACCACATCTCGTCGCGGTCATTGGCCAGCACAAAGTAGGCGTCGCTGGTTTCACTGGGATTGAACACGCCCAGCACGCGGTACAGCCGGTCTTCTGCGAATCCGCTGTCCAGCGGGCGGGGCATGGGCGCACGGGGGCCAGTCAATTCCTGAATTCGCACAAACAGATGGGGGTGAAAGGCGAGCATGCCTCAGCCTGACGCCAGCTCAGCCGTTAGAGTGGATGAACTCAGACAAGCTAAAGGCCAGTTCAAGATTGGGGCAACGGCGGTTAAACCTGTTGCCCCTCTGTGGTGGTTGAAAGTTAACTTTAAGCGTCGGTTCCCAGGTTGTCCTTCGCCCACTGATAGAACTCAGGCTTGTAAAACTCCAGCCGGATTTTCTTATATTCCTTAGTGGAATACAGGATGGCGTGGTCTATTCCCTCGGCCACTTCGTCGTGAATGGCCTGAATCTTTCCGAAGGCTTCTTCCTTGCTGCGGCCATGCACCATCGTAAAAATCGTGTAGGGCCACTCGGCGTAGGTGGGGCGCAGGTAGCAGTGAGACACGGCCTTGAATTCGGCCATGCGCCGCCCAGTTTCGGCCACGTCTTCTTGCGGCACGGCCCAGACGCCCATCGCGTTAAAGGTAAATCCGGCCTTCTGGTGACGGAACACGGCAGACACGCGCCGTAAGGCTCCGGCGGCTTTCATTTTCTCGGCGTGCGCGGCCACTTCCGCGATGCTCAGGCCCAGTGCGGCGCAGGCGTCGGCGTAGGGTTCCTCGGTTACGGGCAAGTCTTTCTGAAACTCGGTGACGAAGGCCCGGTCAAGGTCGGTGACGGCGTAGCCGATGTTGCGCTGCTCGCTGGTGTACTGCGGCGCGGCCTTGGCGTTCCAGTCTTCTTTGCCGGTCATGTCAAATTCCACGCCAATCTTGAACAGATGCAGCGTGGGCATCAGCCGGGTCAGGCGTGCGCCGCTCTGCTCGTGCAGCTTTTGCACGTGGGCCTCAAGGTCGCTTTCGGGCGGCACAGCAATCGTGTACCACAGGTTAAAGGCGTGGTTGCGCTTGTAGTTGTGGCTGACGCCGGGGTGCAAATTTACGATCTCTGCGCCCGCGTCCAGTTGGTCTTCGTCATGTACAGCGGCGACGAGACTGCTCTGATAGCCCAGCGTGCGGGTATCGAAAATGGCGCTGACCTGCCGCAGTACGCCTTCCGCCTTCACCTCCTGCAAAATAGACAGGGCTTCGGCCTCGGTCAGGCCCACCTGCTCGGCAATCATGGCGTAGGGGCGCTGCACGATGGGAATATCGCGCTGAATGCGGTTCAGCAATTGCTCACGCGGGGTGGGTTGGGTCGGCTCCGCACCAGTCGACTCGGTCTGGGCAGGAGCGGCAAGAGGAGCAGTCATATGACCCAAGATACGCCGACCCATGCGGTAAAACGTCCCCGAACGAGCGGTAAGGGAGCGGCCCCGTCCCAAGCGTGGGCATCTGCTTAAGGCGGAGCAGGGCGGCCAGGTTCCGGAACCCATTAATGCGGTTCAGGGCGCACAATATGGACATGGTAACCGCACTCGTGATGGTACAGGCCGAACGGCAACGTATTCAGGAAACCGCCGAGGCACTCGCCAGCGTGCCCAGCGTGCGCGAGGTGTATTCGGTGACTGGAGAGTGGGACATCGTGGCCGTACTACGCCTGAGCCGTTACGAAGACTTAGATGACGTGGTGACCGGACATTTAAGGAAAGTAGACGGCATTACGCGCACGCAAACCATGCTGGCCTTTCGCACCTACAGCGAGGATTTGCTGGATCAAGGTTTCGGCGTGGGTTTAGATGAAGGCCGGACAGAGTAGAGCAATTTTTTCCACGACAGTGAGATTAAAAAGCGATATTAAAGAGAGTTACAATCCACTCTGCTCCTGAATACGGTAGCCCTGCACCCCTTGGTTTGCGAGGCTCCCGGTACCTCGGGCATTTTGCGAAACTATGCTCACTCGCCTTTGGTCAGCACAGGGAGCGGTGAAAACAGTTTCTATGATGGTTTTGGAAGCAGTTCCATTGCTGTCCACCTGCCCATTAACACGTAATAATCCGTTCAGTTTTTAGGTATACGATAACTCTGTTCGTCTAATCAGTCCGAAAGAGCAGTCAACTCTTTTTATGCGCATCTTGCAAAAAACTTACTTTGCCGTCAATAAATACTCATTTCATTGCCTCTTCACAACCATTCGACATTAAGCCATCTGTTGATTGGTCGGAGTTTTAGCCCTACAGAACGGGCTTAATGCTTTCAGTTGCTCAAATCAAGCTGCATTTCTAGGGTTGACTTTGGTGCATCAGTGTCAGCACTTCGATCAAACCGCGCAACTTCTCTACAGAATAAATCAAACTCTCATACAACGGTTTAACTGCGCTCAGAGGGAGATTTACTGGTTTTGTTGCAAAAGCGTAGCCTCTCCAGGTGCATCTATACTCAAGAAGGGGGTTTACAACGTCTAGTCCCATCACTCATACTGAATCTCCGGAGGATTACTCAGATGACTTACAAGAAACTCAGCGAGCAGATTCACGAGCTTAGCAACCCACAGCGTAGTGATTCCTTTGTAAAGCTTTTCCGGGATGCTGTACGTCAGGGCAAATTTGATGCCACGTACATGCCCGAACGTTTTACCATGCCCAAGCAATTTAGCCGCCGGGGTGCGGAAGGTACCTACCAGCGCGACGCTAAAGAGATGTTGTTTGAAATTACGCCTGATTTCGAAGCTTGGTTTGATCAGACCAACCGTGACTTGGCCGCAGCACGCAAAGGTGGCAACATCAAGCCTAGCGTAGAGGCGATTGAATCGGGCCTTGTTGACTTTAAGAAGATGGCCGAAGAGACCCGCAAGAAAATGCAGGCCAGCTACGAAAAAGGCCAAGCATTGGGCAACAGCAGGGCAAAAGGCAGCAAGGGCGGCAAGCGCAAGTAAGCTCTGGGCAACACAAATCTAATTTTTACTGACTGGGTGGATGAGAAAATGCATTCATCCAGTCAGTATTTTGGCTCTGGCTGCCCAGCATTGCTTCGGCTCTCGGCGCTCCTGGCCCCCTTTCCTCTGGTGTCATGGGCGCGTATCCTGCCAAGCAATGATGGCCGTTCCTGATGCTTCCACCTCTTCCGCTTCTGCCCGCCGGGGCCTCTTGATCGTCATGACGGGCGCGTCGGGCGTGGGCAAAGGCACGCTGCGAGAACGCTGGCTGGAAGGCCAGGACGTGTTCTATTCCACGTCCTGGACAACCCGTGAAGCCCGCCCTGGCGAGCAAGACGGCGTGGATTACGTGTTCGTAACGCCCGAAGCTTTTGAGGCCAAAGCCGCTGCCGACGGCTTTCTGGAGCACGCCGCCTTTGTGGGTAACCGCTACGGCACGCCCATAGAACCCATAGAGACGGCGCTGAGCCGGGGCCAGGATGTGGTGCTGGAAATTGAGGTGGAAGGAGCCATGCAGGTGCAGGCCCGCGCAGGCGAGGAGGCGATTCTGGTGTTCATCATGCCGCCGAGCCTGACCGAACTACGCCGCCGCTTGGAAGGCCGCGCCACCGAAACGCCCGAACGCATAGAAAAACGTCTGCTGCGTGCCCGTGAGGAAATTACTCAGGCGCACGCCTTCCGCTACGCCATAGTCAACGATGACCTGAACCGCGCCCTTCACGAGCTTCAGGCCGTACAACGCTACGAGCGGGCGCGGCAGATTCCCGAAGAGGAGTGGACGCCGGAAGACCGTGCCGCGCAGGCGTTGGCCCTGTCGGTACGCAGCGATGGCCTGAGTGCCGCCGAGCTAGAGCGGGTCGTAAACAGCTGAGAATTTAAACAGCCAAGGGGAGACTATGCCGTTAGAACTCGTACAGGGCGACATCGCCGCACAAACCACCTGCGCTGTCGTCACTGCCGCCAATAAGGAATTGATGGGCGGAGGCGGCGTAGACGGCGTGATTCACCGCGCTGCTGGGCCAGAGCTTTTGCGGGCAATTCGGCCTCTGGGCGGCACACCCACGGGCACAGCTGTTATTACTCCGGCGTTCGGCTTAACGAAGCAGGGCGTTCAGTACGTCATTCACGCGGTTGGCCCCATCTGGCGCGGCGGGCAAGCGGGTGAAGCAGAGTTGTTGGCCGGAGCTTACCACCACAGCTTGCGCTTAGTTGTAGAACACGGCTGCGACAGCGTGGCGTTCCCGTCCATCAGTACGGGCGTGTACGGCTATCCGCTGGAGAAAGCTGCGCCTGTGGCCCTCGCTGCGATAGCCGAGATTTTGACCGAGCAGTCAGACTTGACCGTGCGCGTGGTGCTCTATGACGTGGGCAACTTACAGGTCTTTCAACGCGCATGGGCACGGCTGGAAAGTGGAGAGAACCGGCCAGTATAGGTAGACAGGGAACGGAAACCGGACAGGAGTTAGCCCGGTTTCCGTTTCCGAATAGCTTTATCCCTACTCGCCGCCCGCGCTGCGTTGCGTGTCCCGGCCCTCCGGCGTGGGCAATCCGGGCGGCCTGCCTTGCGGGAAACCGGGGCCAGTCAGGTCTACGGTTTCGCGGTTGGGCACGATGTCGCCCTTCATGCCGTGTTGCTCCAGTACGGGCACGAAGGCTTCCATCACTTCGACTTCTCCGTGTACCAGCCACACATGCGGCCTGCCCGCCGTACTCAGGAAGGCCAGCAGATCGTCCTGATCGGCGTGGGCGCTGAATCCGCCGATCGTATGCACTTTGGCCCCCACCGCCACGTCTTCGCCCATAATCCTGACCGAATCAGCGCCCGCGACAATTCGCCCGCCGAGGCTGCTGGGAGACTGATAACTGACGATCACGAGGCTGGTGCTGGGTTTCCAGAGGTGGTGCTTGAGGTGGTGCTGGATGCGCCCGCCCGTCATCATGCCGTTGCCTGCCAAAATAATGGCGGGGCCGTCGTAGCGGTTGATGCGCTGCGATTCGGCGGCGCTGGGAACCACATGAAGGGTGCTGGGCCGGAAGGGGTCTTCGCCGTTTTGCAGGGCTTGCCGCACCGGGGGAATCAGTTCGTCGCCAAATTCGAAGTATTCGTGGGTGGCACGCGCTGCCATAGGCGAATCTAGAAATACCGGAATGCGCGGCACTTCCCCGCTGTCCATCAATTCCTTCAGGGTGTGCAGGATGGTCTGCGCCCGTTCTATGGCAAAGCTGGGAATCAGGATTTTGCCGCCCAGCCGCACGCTTTCGCGCAGGGCGTCTCTAAATTCTATAAGTGTGTCGGCCCACACGCGGTGAGTCCGGTTGGCGTAGGTGGTTTCTATGACCACTGCATCGGCCTCGGGCGGCGGCGTAAAGTCCAGTTGCAGCCCGCTTTCCCGGTTGCCAAGGTCGCCGCTCATGATCAAGCGGCCCTGCGCCGATTCGATCAGCAGGTAGGCGCTGCCCAGAATGTGCCCGGCCCGCTGCGGCGTAATGCTTATATCGGCCACGCGCAAGGTATCGCCAAATTCCAGCTGTGGGCGCAGCAACGCCACTGTCCGGTGAACGTCCTCTTCCTCATACAGCGGCGGCGGCACTTCGTCTTCCCGGCCCTGTCTGCGGGCACGGCGCACGTCCTGGCGGTAGCCTTCTACCTGGAGCCGCGCCGAATCCAGCAGCACCGTTTCGGCCAGGGCGGCAGTGGGCGCAGTGCAGTACACCGGCCCCCGGAAACCCTGCTTGACCAAGATGGGCAGGCGGCCCACATGATCAAGGTGCGCGTGCGTCAGAATCACGGCGTCCAGGTCGCGCGGATCGAAGTGAAAGGGTTCGCGGTTGCGGGCTTCTAATTCCTCTCCGCCCTGAAACAATCCGCAGTCAATCAGCAGCTGCCGCGTGCCGCCCGCCGCCGCATCCAGCGTCAGCAAGTGCATGCTGCCCGTAACTGTGCAGGCCGCGCCCAGACTTTGCATTTTCATGGAGCAAGTCTAGCGGGCCAACCTGACCGTGCGTTCCGTCACAGTTCCAATGGGTCTTTATGCGCCCTTCAGGTTTGAGAAGCTGAACGGGTGTACGGTCAGAGCATGACCCACCTAGAAACCAGCACGCCCCGCAGCGGCTTTGCCCGAATCGCCGTAGGCATAGATTTCTCGCCCTCCTCGCGTCACGCGCTGGATGTGGCCCGCACCCGTTTTCCCGGCGCAGATATCCGCCTGCTGCATGTCACCGACGCCCGCGTAACCGCCACCCCCGACCTGATGGGCGGCATGACTCCCTCCCTGCCCGATTCCGGCCTGCTACAAGCCATGGAACACGCCGACGCGGGCCGCCTGAACGAGTTGCTGATGGACAACGAGGACGCCGAACTGCTCATTGGCGACCCTGTGACGGGCTTGCTGGACGCCTCGCAACGCTGGGCCGCTGATCTGCTGGTGGTCGGCACGCATGCCAAAGGCTCGCTTGAACACTTTTTCTTGGGCAGCACGGCAGAAAAGCTGGTGGCGCGGAGTCCTATTCCGGTGTTGACGGTTCGGCTGGGGCAGTAGGGAAAGGTTGGTCAAGGTTCTGGAACTTGTCCCACGATTTGCCCCACCCCCCTCTGGTGCGCAGCTTTGCAGGCCCGCTAGGCGGGATTGATCTTGCCGCGTTTTAAGTCGGCTTGTTCGTTCATCTCAAGCGGAATCGCCAGTTCATTCCGGAATGAAACTGGCCCGTGCATTGCACACACGATGGCCTCACACGGAGTTGGGGTAGCGGTGTTGTGGTTTAGCTCGTCACCTATGAGGGTGAGGCTGGGACTCGCAGACCGCAGAGGGGTGAATGATCGTGAGCGATCGCCCTTTCCTACGGCGAATTTCCCGGTGGATTCACTGGCAAAGTCGGCCTCACTGGCACTTCGGTTGGTGTCGCTGCTGGCGTTCCCGTCCCCGGCTCCCCATCCTGAAATTCGCCCGTAATCGTTCCGCCATCGGCTTTGCGGGCCACGACTTCATTCCGGTCTAGGTCGTACAGGATCACTCCGGCACGCAGAATGTCGCCGTTCTGCACGCTTTCGGCGGGTTGCTCCGGCGTTCCGATCAGGCGGGCCACATTCGCCGCGTCGTCGTATTCCACGCGGCCTGCTTTGCTCACGCGTCCGCCTTTGCTGGTCAGCACCACGTTCCCCACCAGTATGGTTTTTTCGTCGTCTACATCGACTTCTATGCGCTGGCTGCTTCCCGTCAGCGGGCCGTCGTCGTTGGCCCGGGAAAAGGCAATCGGGCCGTCAATGCGGGCTATGCCGTCCGACTCGTCGTACACCAGCTTTTGCCCAGTCAGTTCTGTTTTGCCCTGCGTCACCCGCACCGTGCCTTGCGTGGGCACGGGCGTAGCTTCCACGGCGCAGCGGCTCAGGCGATCTGTTTTGCCCTCAGGCGGATTGTTCAGAAACCGGGCGGTTCCGGCGCTGGCCTCAATTCGTCCGTCGCTGCCTTCCTGCCCTTCCGGCACGTCCTTTTGGGTCACCAACGCCAGCGGCACGCGAATCACGTTCTGATCAATGGTGATCTGGATGCCGCCCGTCCCTGTCTCACTGAACACCGCTAGGCTGGGCGCATCTTCCGGCTCATCGTCTTGCCGCGAGCAGATGGTAAAAATGCCCGTTTCGTCGGTGGTTCCAGTTCGCACGATGCGGATACGGCGTTCCTTGCCGTCATCGCCCTTGCGGATCAGTTCCAACGTGGCGTTTTCGGATTCGGTGGCGGGCGCGGGGGTGGGCTGAGTTTCTGTGGTAGGGGGCGCGGTAGGTTGAGATTGGGTGGGCAGAGGCGTTGGGGCCGTTGTTTGGGCATTCACACCCCACGTCAGGGCGGCCCCCAGCATCAGGGTCAGGCTGAAGCCCACTGCCGGAAGCCGTTTCATAGGCATCAGCTTACTAGGCTTACTCGCCGCGCAGCTTGAATTGCTCGGCGGGAATCTTGTAGGCGCTGTTCAGGCCACGCACGCGGGCCAGATCGGTGCGCTGTTCCAGGTAGCCGCTGGCCGGGGCCTTCACGGTCACCTTGCTCTTGCTGTCCACGCTCACGGCGTTGCCGACCACGTAAGCCACATTCTTCTTGTCGTCGTAAAACACAGCATCTCCGGTGGTGGTCAGCGTGCCCTGCACCAATTTCACGCTGCCGCGTACATACAGCGTCTTGGCTTTGGTCAACACGCGCACTTCTTGGCCGGTCATGACGAGGGCTTTTTGGGTGCCTTTGGCGGCGCGGGTCAGGCTGGGGCTGCCCGTCAGTTGGGCCAGTTCGCGGTCTTCATCAAAGATCAGCTTGGCGGCCTTGCCCGTCTGGGTGCCGTTACTGAGGCCCACATTCCCCGTACTCGTCGAAACATTGTTGTCCACGTCCAAGCTCATCTGGCCTGCCGTGATGCTCACCGTGTCGCCGTCTTCCTTGCTGGCAGGTTGAAAGGTGGCGCTGGCATTGCCGTTCAGCACGCCTTGCCCACTGGCTTCGCTGTAGGCCAGTGCGGTGCCTTTGGCGCTCAGGCGGCCCCGCGTCACCTGTACGCTGCCCGTAAAGTTGGCGGTGCGCTTGCCTTTGGCCTCAATGAGCGGGGTTCCGGCCGGCGCGGCCAGTACCGCCTGTGTAGCCTGTATTTGCAGAGTACTCACGGTGGCTTTCACGGGGTTGCCACTGAAGGTCAGCGGCCCATTGCGAAGGTCGCCGCGTGGCCCGCCCTGAATCGTGATGATGCGCTTGTTGGTCTCGGCCTGAGCCGCCGCCAGCGTGACTCCTAGCAGGCCCATCAGCAAGAGGTTGCGGTTCAGTTTGGCGGTCTTGGTGGTGAAGTTGGTCATGATGTGGCTCCTTGGGGTGTGAATTGAGTCAGACAGGACTTTGGATTTAACCGGATTTACAGTGGAACCCGTTTCCCGTCCTGGCAAGTTTGGTTGGCGTCAAGATTGGCTGAGTAACTAGAGTTGTCGTTGTCTGAGTCTTCGATGACAAATTGAAAACTCATGCGAATTTTTGCCACACGTCCCGTAACATTGGGGGAATCAATGGTTGCCAGCGGAGCCGTGAAACCATAGCCCTGCTCGATCTTTATCGGCTGTGCAGCGTTCCCAGTCAGATCTAAATCGGCGCACTGCGCCACCAGCGTAATGCGGGCCTTCTGGGTGGTCATGTTGTCCTGGCTGTCTATGGTCAGGTCGGGGGCGGTCAGGGTGGCGTCCAGCGTTTCACGCCCGGTATAGATGCCCGCCGCATTCTTCTCGCGCAGTAACCGTTGCCCATCGGACAGTCCGCTCAGGCGCGTTTCGCCCGTCACCGGGTCACTGCTGACATCGGCGGCACGGAACCGCCACACCGCGCCTTCGTCCCGCGCTGGATACAGCGACAGGGCCACGCCCGACAGCTTGGCCCCCGTTCCGGCCCCAGCCTGCCCCCCACTGGGCAAGAACGCAAAAATCAGCGCGAACAAGACCAGCGCCGTCAGCGTCCACAATCCGGCTCTCAGCACGGGGGCACTCTACCGTCAGACGCTCATGAGAGTGGTGGGGCCAGCCTGACTGAGGGTGAGACTTGGGGGGTACTCGGCGTTGTGGCCCGTTTCCGACCCATCTCTGACCACTCACCACTTACCCTGTCTGGGTGATCGATACCCACTGCCACCTTGATTACCTCGACGATCCCGCCTCGGCACGCGGCGAACTGGGCCTGACTGGCCTGGTCTGCATCGGCGCGAGTGTGCAGCACGCCCACAACGCGGTACAACTGGCCGAAACCCTGCCGGGCGTGTGGGCCACTGTGGGCATCCACCCCGGCGACAGCGCCGAAGACAGCCCCGAAGCGCGGGCCGAACTGGAGGCGCTGGCCCTGCATCCCCGCGTGGTGGGCATTGGTGAAAGTGGGCTGGATGATTACTGGGACGACACCCAGCGGCCCGCACAGATGGCGGCATTCGAGTGGCAACTGGACTTGGCGCGGCGCGTGGGCAAGCCGCTGGTCATTCATACCCGCGACAAGGCGGGAGCTGAATCTGCCCATCTGTGCGTGATGGACGTGCTGAAAAACTGGCCCGACGTGCCCGTGATTCTGCACTGCTTCAGTGGTCACACTGGGCTGCTGCAGTTTGGGTTGGAGCGCGGCCCACATACCTACTTTGGCTTCGCGGGCAACACCACCTACAAAACGGCCCGCGAGATTCAGGCTGCCGCCCAAAGCATTCCACTGGGCCAAATGCTACTGGAAACCGACGCGCCTTTTCTGGCCCCAGTCCCCAAGCGCGGCAAACCCAATCGTCCCGGCTATGTACGCCACACGCTGGAATTCATCGCGGCTCTGCGCGGCGTAGACCCGGATGAACTGGAGCGAATCACCGACGCCAACGCGGGGCGGGTGTACGGGATGTATGAAACAAATTCCGATTGAATTCCGGTGGTATGGGATTCAATCCAGGCAAAGCGGATAGGAAAAGATAAGGGTTCCGGAATATGGACGGACAACCGGTGGGCTGCTCAATGAAATGGGGCCGGGTGTACGGGAATTGGGCGGAGCCCATATTGCCACCCCTTCCGCCGGATAGACTCCGGACATTCTTCACGCAGTTTCAATTCAGCAGCGATCAGGACGGCGGGTGTCGACGCTCCCGGCTTAGAGTTTTTCCCACTTCCCACTTTCTAGAGGAGTTCCCCATGTTCGACGAATTTCAAGTCAATGACCTGCTCGCCCCCGATGAACGCCTGATTCGCCAGAGTGTGCGGGCCTACTGCGACGCTGAACTGATGCCCCAGATTGCCGAGTGGTGGGACAGCGGCGACCTGCCCGTGCGTGACTTGATGCAGCAATTTGGCGGCATGGGCCTGCTGGGGCCGACCACGCCCGAACAGTACGGCGGCGCGGGCGTCAGCTACAGCGCCTACGGCGCGATGATGTACGAACTGGAGCGGGTCGACAGCGGCCTGCGGAGTGCGGCCAGCGTGCAGGGCAGCCTCGTGATGTTCCCCATTTTTACCTACGGCACCGATGAACAGCGCGAACGCTATCTACCGGGGCTGGCCTCCGGCGAACTGATCGGCTGCTTTGGTCTGACTGAACCCGATGGCGGCTCCGATCCCGGCGCGATGCGAACCCGTGCGCGGCTGGACGGCAACGAGTACGTGCTGAACGGCTCCAAAATGTGGATCACCAATTCGCCCGCCGCAGATTTGGCGGTGGTGTGGGCCAAAGACGATGAAGGCGTGATTCGCGGATTCATCGTGCCCACCGACGCGCCGGGGTTTCATGCCCCCAAAATCACCCGCAAAATGAGCCTGCGGGCCAGCGTGACTGGGGAAATCGTGCTGGAAGACTGCCGGATTCCGGCGGCCAACTTGCTTCCCGGCAGCGGCGGCCTGAAATCGCCGCTGTCCTGCCTCACCTCGGCCCGCTTTGGCATTGCCTGGGGCGCACTGGGCGCACTGGAAGCCGTGCTGCAAACCGCGCTGGACTACACGGGCAGCCGCACCACCTTTGGCAAACCCATTGCCGGACGCCAACTGGTGCAGGACAAACTGGTACGCATGGCCACCGACCACAGCACCGGGCTGCTCCTAGCCTGGCGCCTGGGCCAACTGAAAGACGCGGGCCGCATGAACTTTGCCCAGGTCAGCATGGCGAAGCGGAACAATGTCCGGGTAGCCCTGAACGGCGCTCGCCTCGCCCGCGAACTGCTGGGCGGCAACGGCATCACCACCGAGTACCCGGTCATTCGCCACATGCTGAACCTCGAAACCGTGGATACCTATGAGGGCACGCACGACATTCATACGCTGATCGTGGGACGGCATCTGACGGGCGTGGGGGCGCTGGAATAAGGGCGGGCGTAGGACGTGGGCTATGGATTGGAGCGACAGTGTGGCTCACACCCTACAGGCCCACTCACCACCAGCCTCGCCGCTTGAAGTAATAGGCCAGCAGACCCCCGACCAGCGCGAAACTGGCCCACGCCAGCGCGTAGCCGTATTTCCATGGCAGTTCAGGCATATGCTCGAAGTTCATGCCCCACACTCCCGCCAAGAAGGTCAGTGGCAGGAAGATCACGCTCACGGCGGTCAGGGTTCTCATGACCTCGTTCATGCGCTGGCTCTGCAGGTTCAGGTGCAGGTCAAGCAGTCCCGTCAGGTAATCGCGTAGGCCGTCCAAGTGGCTGCTGGCGCGGGTAAAACTGTCCTGAGCATCGCGGTAACGCACCAGATCGGCGGCGCTGCCGTTGGCGTGGCGGCCCAGGAGGGCGGCGGCTTCGCGGGCATCGGTGGCGAGGCGGCGGGCGTGGCTGATCAGGTGCTTCAGGTCAAACACGTCCGACACCGGGTTTTGCCGCTGGTGCTTGAATACCCGCTCTTCCAGCGCCTCTACCCGCAGTTCCAATGCGTCACCCAGCGTAAAAAAGGTGTCGGCGGTATGGTCGAGCAATTCGTACATGATTTCCTGCGGCGTGTTGATGTGTTCGCGGCCAATCATGTCCCACACGGCAGTCAGGGCGTGCGTGCCGTGCGTACTCAGCGTCAGGATGGCCTGCGGATACATGAAGATGGTCAGGCGCTCGGTGAAATCGTCGGGGTCTTGGGGCTTGGCGACGCTCCGAATAGTAATGAAGGTGTGTTCGGGATACTGCTCGGCGCGGCTCCAATGGCCCTTTTCCAGCGTGTCTTCCAGCGCCAATTTGTTGATAGGGAAGGCGGCCCGCAACTGAGCCAGTTCATCGGGGGTCACGTCCTGCACGTTTAGCCACAAGTCCTGCGTTTCTCCAGTCCACTCGAAAGGGCTGCCGTCCAGCCGTTTGGCTTGAATCATGCCTGTAGGGTAGTGGGTTGTAGGGGGTGGGAAGTAGGAGAGGCCAGCGGGCGAAGATTAATCCTGTGGTCTGACCTGTTGCCCCCCACGATCCCCCATCCCTTACCCTATCCACCAATGAACACCTGGGCCTGGGTGGCAATCGGCGGCGCAGTGGGCGCGGTGGCCCGCTACGGCGTGGCTTTGGCCTTCGCGCCGTTGGCAGCCCGCGCAGGCTTTCCGCTGGGCATTCTGGTCATCAATGTGCTGAGATCGTTCCTGCTGGGCCTCACGGTGGCTCTCGTCGGGCGCGGCGTGTGGCCGGAAGTGGCGCGGCTGGCCTTCGGAACGGGCGTGCTGGGCGCGTTTACCACTTTCAGCACCTTGAGTGTAGATATAGATGAATTGCTGGGGCGCGGGGCAGGTGCGGCGGCGTTGGCTTACGCCCTGAGCAGTGTAGTACTGGGCGTGCTGGCGGCAGTGGCGGGGCGTGTGTTGGGGGGCAAGTTGTAAAACTCCGGCAGGTTGAACCTCTCCACGCCTGGCCAGAGCGCAGATCAATTGGCCAACACGGCATTCCCATATTCCACGATCCACGCACCACTTCCTGCCGCTGTACTCTACAGGCACACCTCATGACCGGAAAAAAACGCCGCACCAAAACCGAAGCCACCCGCCCGCCCGAACAGTTTCTGGACTTGGCCGACGTGCTGACCTACGTGGGTCAGGTCATCGCGCGGGGCGTGCCGGGGGCCATCTGGGTGCGGGCCGAAATTGCCAGCCTCACCGACCGCCGTCACCTGTACATAGATCTGGTGCAACTGGGCGAGGAAGGGGAAGTTGCCAAATGCCGCGCCACCGTCTGGGCACGCGAACGCTTTGCGTTGGAAGGCAAGTTTCGCCGCGCTACGGGGGGCACCTTTACGGCGGGCCTGAAAGTGCTGCTGTTCTGCACCGCCGAATTTCACCCGCAATACGGCTTTTCGCTGAATGTGCTGGATGTCTCGCCCGAATTTACGCTGGGAGACGCTGCCGTGCGGCTGGACGCCCTGCGCGAACAGTTGGTGCGCGAAGGCGTGTACGGCCTGAACCGCCTGTTACCTGCGCCTACCGACTTTGGCCGCGTGGCCGTCATCAGCCCGGAGGGTGCGGCGGGTCTGGGCGACTTCCAGCGTGAAACAGACCGTCTGGAGGCCGCTGGCGTCATAGAGTTTGTGTATTTGGAAGCAACGTTTCAGGGCCGGGACGCTTCGGGCAGCCTGACGCGGGCCATTGCTCTGGCGCGGGCCGCTCACCTGGAAGCCCCGCTGGACGCATTGGTGGTCATCCGGGGCGGCGGGGCCGTGACCGATCTGGCGTGGCTGAACGATCTGGACGTGACCCGTGCGCTGGCGAATTTTCCGGCCCCCGTAATTACCGGACTGGGCCACGCCCGCGACGACACCCTGCCCGACGAGGTGGCCCACACCCGCACCGACACGCCCAGCAAAGCCGCCGCCCTGATCGTAGGCGTGGTGGCCGCCGCCGCTGCACGGGCACAGGAAGACGCCCGCAGCATCCGCGTCTATGCCCGCGACATTCTGGTTGACGCTGCCGCCGCCGCAGAATGGGCACTAGACCGCACACGCACCGCTGCCCTACGCCAAACCGACGCCGCCCACGCTCACACCGACGCCCTGATGCGCCAAGCGCTGGGCCTCACGCCTGCCCGCACGCTGCAACGTGGGTACGCGCTGGTACGCAACGCAGCAGGCCAGCCCATCACCCGCGCCGCCCAGATCGGCCCCAGCGAACGGCTGAGGCTGGAGTTTCAGGATGGCGAGCGGGATGTGGTGAGTGGCGACGAGTCGGGAAGAAAAACATAGCCGCAAGAAGCTCAACAATTACCTAGTGTTAGTCTCGTCCATTGTCTGTTTAGGCGGTTTCTCCCTCCGCAATTTCCCGCCCATCGTCACTAATCCAGTCGCTCCACGATCCGGCATACAGGCGGTTGCCTGCGCCCAGCGGCACTCCAGCCAGTTCGCGGGCCAGCAGATTGGGCGTGGCGCTCACGCCGCTGCCGCAGTAGGTGATGGTGAGCGCATCGGCGGCGTTCAGGCGCTCGGCCTGCTCTGGCCCGCTCCGGAACGTGCCCGCCGGGGTCAGTGCGCCCGTCCAGTCGCGGTTCACGGCTCCGAGGATGTGTCCGGCTTTCCTGTCTATCGGCTCGGTTTCGCCCCGGTAGCGGGCCGGAGCGCGGGAATCGATCAGCAGTGTGGCGGCGTCGCGGGCCTGCACATCCTGCGCGCTAGCCACCAGTTCGGGGCGCACCTGGGGCGTAAACGTGGTGGGCGTGACCGAGGCCTCGTCTGTGGTGGCCGCTCCGCCTGCCGCCAGATACGCGGGCCAGCCGCCGTCCAGCACATACACCTCGGCGTGCCCCAGCCAGCGCAGCAGCCACCACGCCCGCGCCGCGTAAAAGCCCTGTCCGGTGCTGGGGTCGTCGTAAGCCACCACAATGCTGTCGTTGCCGATGCCCGCCGCGCCCAGCCACGCCGCCAACTCATGCGGGTCAGGCAGAGGATGACGGCCACCCGCGCCGTCAGGCTGCACCGGGCCGCTCAGGTCGGTTTCCAGGTCGGCATACACCGCGCCCGGAATGTGGCCGCCCATGTAGGCAAAGCGCCCCACCAACGGGTCAGACAGGGCGTATCGGCAGTCCAGCACCCGCACTCGCAAGTCGGCCAGATGTTCCAACAGCCACGCGGCAGACTTGAGGGGAGAGGGGAGGCCAGAACCAGTCGCGGCATCGGTCATATCCGGTAGCCTACACCGTTGGTAGGGGAGAGCAAAAACAAAAAATCCGCCCTGCTTGGACGGTGATGAGTCTGTTTGATTGACATGAATATAGCGTCATATGCAGCCGGTGTCAACCTCATGCGGCCTGAACTGAGAAGGGCGTTCCAGACGCTATTTCCTCCCAGCTCACTCCAAAAGCTGTGCATAGGCTTCGGCCAGTCCAAATGGCAAGCAATAAAAAATCCGCCCTTCTCGGACGGCGATAAGAACAATATAGCGCGATATGCAGGCAGGGTCAAACTGTTGCGGTGGGTTCAAAAACTGCCGTTCCACACGGCAAAACTATTACATTCACATCCGACCTCATGCATAAGGGCGGCCCACTCAGACCGCCCCGCTGCTTTGCCCAGCTCTCGGTCTTAGCGGGCGACCTCTACCGCTCGGCTTTCGCGCACAACCGTCACCTGCACCTGTCCGGGGTATTCCATGTCCTGCTCGACCCGTCCGGCAATTTCGCGGGCCAGCAGAGTCGCCTGCGCGTCCGTCACCTTTTCGGGCTGCACGATCACGCGCACTTCCCGGCCTGCCTGAATGGCGTAGGCCTGCTGCACGCCGGGAAACGACACCGCGATCTGTTCCAGTTGCTCCAGACGGCGCACATACGATTCCAGTTCCTCGCGCCTTGCACCGGGCCTCGCGGCGCTGATGGCATCGGCGGCGGCCACCAACACCGAGTACAGCGTCTCGCCGTTTTCCGGGTCGTGGTGGTGGGCAATGGCGTCGATCACGTCAAAGGGTTCGCCAAAGCGTTTGGCAAGGTTGATGCCGATTTCGACATGTGTCCCGTCTATTTCGCGGTCAATGCTCTTGCCCACGTCATGCATCAGTCCGGCGCGGCGGGCCAGCCCAGCATCCAGCCCCAGTTCGTCGGCCATGATGCCCGTCAGGTGAGCCACCTGTACCGAGTGCTTCAGCACGTTCTGGCCGTAGCTGGTGCGGAAGTACATCCGGCCTAGCAGTTGCACCAGCCCCGGCTTCAGGCCCACCACGCCCGCCTCAATCGCGGCCTCCTCGCCCTGCGTGTGGATGAAGGTTTTCATTTCATCCTGCGCCTTATGCACCATCTCCTCTATGCGGGTGGGGTGGATACGGCCATCGGCCACCAGCGCGTCCAGCACATGCTTGGCAACCTCACGGCGCACCGGATTGAAGCTGCTCAGAATCACGGCTTCAGGTGTATCGTCGATGATCAGATCCACACCGGTCAGGGCTTCAAAGGCCCGGATGTTGCGCCCCTCGCGCCCGATCAGACGGCCTTTCATGGCGTCGTTGGGAATAGGAACCACGCTGACGCTCAGGGCCGCGCTTGTCTCGCTGGCGCTGCGCTGAATGGCCTGTGCAATAACCTGCCGCGCCGTGCGCTTGGCGTCCGAAGTCGCCCGCTCCAGCATCGTCTTGATCCGCAGGGCTTTCTCTTCTTCCAGTTCGGCGTCTAGGCGGCTCAGAATCAGGTCGCGGGCCACGTCATGGGTCAGGCCCGCCACTTCGTACAGCTTCAGATCTACCTGGCGGCCCCGCTCGGCCAGGTCGGCTTCCTGACCTGCCAGCACGCGCAGTTGGCCTTCCAGGCGTTCTTCCAACGAGTCCAGCTTGTCGCCCCTGGCGTCCAGCTGCTCGGCGCGGCGGTTGAGGCGCTCAATTTCGCGCTTCAATTCCTCGCGTTCGCGGCGGTTCTCCTGCCGGTCTGCGGCCAGGGCCTCGCGTTCCCGCGCCGAATCCTGCTTAATCTGGGCACGTTCGGCGTCCAGTCCGGCCCGCAGCCCGGTCAATTGCTCGCGCCTTGCGGCTTCCTGTGCGGCCTGCGCCGCTTCGCGTTCGCCTGCTTCCTGAATTCGTTTGCTGGCGTCCTGTCTGGACTGGTCTGCCTGCTCGCGCACCTGCCGGGCTTCCGTATCTGCTTGCCCCCGAATGCGCTCCGCTTCTGCACGCGCTTCCCGCAACAGCCGGTCATCGATTTCGGCCCGTTCTTTCAGGCCGCGTGACTGCCCCGCGAAAAACCCGCCGACCAATCCCCCCAGGAGCGCCAAAATGACGTACAGCATGGTCATGGTGGCTCCTTTTGTCCTTTGTTCATTGGATGATGTGTGGGCCGTCAGTTGAAGGCTGACTTCCGTCTGCACCATATGAAAAGTGATGAGGGTGGAACTGTGTTGCCCTGAGTGTTATGGCGTCCAGCCCGACAGAATCAGGCTCTAGCCAACGCGAACCGCTCGCATCAGAAGTGCCTTAAGAACAAGGTGCATTCAGAGAGAAACGTTTCGCCTCCGCAGTCTAGCCCCAAAGTCGCCTGACCCCTGCGCTAAACTCGGTTCATTCGTTTATCTGTGTGATCGGAAGGCAGTTCAGGACGCCAGCAGTCGGCAGCCAGCAGGAAAAGACGCACCTAAAACTTGGGCGGCCTTCTCTGCTCAGAACTGGTTTCTTGTAGGCGAACTCGGCTACTTCAGTGTTTCCCCGAAGTAGTTCAGCATGTCGCGCCGGGCGTCGCGGCTGGCCTGCGTGTTGGCAAGCTTGCTCTCGGCCAGCAGGAATCCGTGCGGTTCGCCCTGATACACGCTCAGCTTAAAAGGCTTGTTGGCCGCGTCCAGTTTCTGGGCGTAGCTGTAGATGCCCGCAATGGGGCTGGGCTGATCTCGCGTGCCGTGAATAATCAGTATGGGCGCGGTCAAGTTGCCAATCAGGGCGGTGGGCGTTTGCGGCTTCAGCGCCGTGCCGCCCTGATCGGGAAAGCCGTACCACGCCACTCCCGATTTGAAGGCTTTCATCTGGGGCAGCAGCAGCATGGTGTAGCGCCCGCCCGCGCAGAATCCGGTCAGTCCCACCGTGTTGATATTCACATCAGGGCGCAAAGCCAAGGCTTTCAGACCGTCTTCCACAAGCAGTTTTACTGTGGCGTCGCTGGGTTCCGGCTCAAAGGTCTGCCACCCCAGCGCCAGTGTCACGTATCCGGCAGCGGCCATTTCATCCACCAAGTCGCGGTAGCCCTGCTCTAAGCCCCGGAAGGAATGCAGCAAAATCACTGCAGGTCGCCGGGTGGTCGGGGTGGTGGTAGCAGGCGCGGCCAGATAGCTTTTGTAGGCTTTTCCGCCGCTCAGCACGTCTATATTCTGCCCTTCCGATACAGCAACTGTGGTGGTCGGGCTAGCTGTGAGCGGCGTTTGGGCCGAACCAGGCTGCGTGAGGGCGAGCGAGATCAGGGCCAATGCAGGCAGCGTGTGCTTGAGCATAGGTAAATCCTCCCAGTTGCTTATCTGTGGGACTTGTACGTGCCTCTACTGTATCCAATTGGTGGCTTTGTCCCTCTCTGTTGGCGTGCGGAATAAGCAGAGAATGAAGATCAACAACAAGCCGGGCCGCTTCCCATGACAGGAAACGGCCCCAGCTTAAAAGTTTGGTTTGACTTACTTCTGAGCGTGTACCACGAGCTTCATCGGAATGGTGACTTCCGGGTGAGCGCGGTAAGCAATATCGTATTCGCCAATTTCCTTCACGGTCTTCGGCATTTCGATCTTGCGGCGGTCTACGTCAAAGCCGAGGCGGTCAAGGGCGTCGGCCACGTTCCCGTGCGTGACGGCTCCGTAAACTTTGCCTTCGCCAGCGCGGACGCTGATTTCGACAGCCACACCGTTGAGGCGGCTAGCGAGGTCTTCGGCCACGGCCTTCTCCTGCGCCTGAATCTTCTGGCGCGAGCGGAGGCGGGCTTCGAGGCTCTTCATGTTGGTGGTCGTGGCGGGCGTGGCCATTCCCTGAGGAATCAGCCAGTTGCGGGCGTACCCGGCCTTGACTTCCACGATGTCGCCGGTTTTGCCAAGGCGACCGGGTTCAAGAAGAATAATTTGCATGCCTATTCTCCTTACTTCCGAACCAGTTTCTCGGTGTAGGGCAACAGAGCAAGCTGGCGGGCGATTTTAATCGTCTGCGCGATGCGGCGCTGGTGCTTGGCCGAGAGGCCGGTGCGGCGGCGAGGAAGAATCTTGCCCGTATCGCTGACGAAACGGCGCAACATCTTCACGTCTTTGTAGTCGGTGATTTCCAGTTCGCCAATGGAGAACGGGTCGACCTTGGGCTTGCGGGGGCGCTTGGGCCCCTTGCCGCGCGGTTTGCGGTCGGCACTGTTTGACTGCGTCATAGGGATTCCTTGTGGTGCTCGTTTTAGAAGCGCCTGCTTTCCCTACCGTCAGGCAAGGGTTAAAAGGGCAGGTCTTCTTCTTCCGGCGGAAAATCGTCGAGACCTTGATCAATATCCAAGCCGCCCGAACGGTTCCCCGAATTCGCTCCCCGACTAGCCGAAGCCGCTGCTGGGGGACGCGCCGTACTGCTCGTGGTCTGAGGACGAGGTGCGGCGGGGGTGGCTGCGGGACTACCGGGAACGCCCGCGCCTCGGGACAGGGCTTCGACTCGCGTCGCCTCTATCTTGGTGCTGTTGCGCTTGTTGCCGTCTTTGTCTTGCCATGATTCGTTGACCAGTCGGCCCTGCACCAGTACCGGATCACCCTTGCGGAGATCTTTCATGGCTTCGGCCAGTTCACGCCAGAGCGTCATGTCGATCCAGTGGGTCTTTTCCTGCTTTTGCCCCTGACGGTCATTCCACGTCTCGTTCACGGCCAGGCCGATTCCGAGTACCGCGTCTCCGGCGGGGGTGTAGCGCAGTTCGGGGTCGCGGACGACGTTCCCGATCACCACTACTTCGTTCATGCCGTTCTGCATCCGGACGCCGCCTCCGGCATCCTGTACAAGTTCCGGGGTGTAACCTAGCTGCTCCATGCGGAGTGCTTTGACTTTCACCGCGCTGCGTTTGCCGCCTTCTGGCGCTTCCCACTGGCTGTAATCCAGGCTGCCTTCGACCATCACGGCGTCTCCGCCCTTCAGGTTGCGTTCGGCCTGCCACTCGGCGGGTTTGCCGAGAATAGACACACGGTGATACCAGGGAAGTTTGCGCTCGCGTCCATCAGTTCCGATCACTTGATCTTCTCCGGCGACAGTGGCCTCAAATACCGCCACACCAGTTGGGGTGTAACGCAGTTCGGGGTCACGGGCGAGTGCGCCAATCAGGTAAACATGGTTCATGCCTCGGGCCATAACAGGTGCTCCTTTTTTGCTGGCTGATACGCGGGGCGTACCGTACTGGGGGCTTTAACGTTGCTGGCTGACCCTGCATATTCAATCGAAGAGCAGGTTGACTTAACTTTAACAAGTCCTGAGCGTTACGTCAATGGCGTAATGCCACGGGCTTAACTTCAGGCTTTCTTCGTCTTCCACTCTGGGCGGTCTTTGACCACCAAGATACGGCGGACGTGATCGCGCAGGCGCAGGCTGGCGGCGATGTCCTTTTCAGGATTGCCGTTGGCTTTGATGGAGTACATCAAGTAGTAGCCTTCGCGGTCTTTGTTGATGGCGTAGGCCAAACGGCGGTTGCCCACATCGTCGAGGCTGGCGATTTCGGCCCCGGCCCCTTTCAGGGTGGTTTCGATGTACTCCTTCTCGATAGCCACTTGCTCGGCACTCAGGTTGGGGTTCAGGATCAGGTTCAGATCGTAGGTATTCATAATTCACCTCCTTGGTATTGGGGAATAGGCGTGTTCTGCGGTTTTAAAGAAACCAGCAGACAGCGCAACTCACCACTTTACCAGAGCCGGGGCGGGGATACCAGAGCCCTCCGGCGTATCTGGTGGGTGGATGGGACAACGGGTAGGCTGGGGCATGACTGATCTTGTGCCAGACGCCACGCAACCGACATTGGCCGCCACCGATCCTGCTCAAGCTGACGCCCAAACAGAGTCGGATGGGGGCGGCACGTGGGTAGATGGCATTCTGGACATTCTCAAAGAAGCCGTAGAGGGGGGCACTCCTGGTCAGGGCACTGCCTTCTTGGACGGCACCAAGGCTGATGGCAGCGGCAATCACGGCCTTCTGGCCACGCTCGATTCACTCACGGCGGCGCAGGCCAGTCAGGAGGTGCATGGGTCTACGATTGCCGGACACACGCTGCACACGGCCTATCACATGGAGGTCATCGTGCGTTGGGAGCGGGACGGAGACCGGGGGCCGTTCGATTGGCAGGGCAGCTTTGGCACAGGTCAGGTGACCGACGACGAATGGGATGAAGCCCGTGTGCGGCTGCGAACGGCCTACGATTCCCTCTGCGCTTTTGCTCGCACGCAGGCCGCGCGACCCGCCACAGGAGACGCGGTGGGCGGCCTCAGCGGGGGTATGGCCCATGTGGTGTACCACCTCGGCAGCATCCGGCAGATGGTGAAGGCGCTGGGATAGGGGTGGCAATTCGCGCCTTTACACCCGCCGACACTGGGGCTTGGGCCACTATCCAAAGCACAGTCACGGGGCAGCCGATCAGTGCCGAAGCGTTGCTGGCCGATGAAGCCCGCCGGAATCCAGCCCACTTCAGCCGCCGCTGGGTGTTCGATAGGGCTGGCGAGGTACTAGTGGGTCACTTGCCACGGGTGTAGTCTTTCACTGGACGACCTGAAGAGTCTGCGCTCCAGAACCTCCCAGAGGATGTCTCCGTGCAGAGGCTCGCTGACGGCGAGCCTTTCTTTTTCCGCCCCAAACAAAGGGCGTCGGGTGTGCATTCCATCCTCGCGCAGTCGCTTCCAACCACTCAATGATTTGTCTCGGAGTCGTCGGACAGTGGCCAGCCAACGCCCGACGAACCAAGATGCGCTGGATCGACTCGGCCATATTCAACCAACTCCCCGCGACCGGGGTGTACAGCGGCATGATGCCTTGTGCCATGAACCAGCACACCAGAGCCGGCGTCTTATGACCCACCAGATTGTCCAGCACCAGCAACACTCGAAGAGGTGGCAAGGGGTCGAGCAGCGTGAATCTGACACTGAGTCCTTCCTGCCATTTTTCCCAAGCAGCACGGTTGTCTGCCGGTGGCAACAGGGTTGCCACCGGTAAGGATTAGAGCACTTCAGCGAGCGTCTGTCGCATCCAAGGATGCAGCACGGCGTTCGTGCAGCTGGTGACCCCACGAACACGTACTTGACCGCTGGCCGGATGAAAGAGGGTCAGCAACTTGGCCGTCCCAGCCCGGACATATTCATGTGGGAGGCGCGTCGGTTGCCCCTCGGGTCGCCAAGCGCTCCCAGGCTGAGCAATCGCCTAGTAAGGTCCGGCTTCATCCAGGGCCCACACGGCCAAGCCGCCTTGTTCCCCCTCAAGATAGGCCTGCTCAATCAATTTTTTTGGCCTCTGTCTCTGGGTCCCGCACCACAACCACGCCCGTTTTCCGTTGTCGTTTGGCCCGTCCTGTTTCGCACCACGTTCGGTCGCGCTGCCACGTCAGCCCAGCTTCGTGTAAGACACCCAAGATGGTAAAGGTACTCACTCGTTCGAGCCCAGGTTCACGACGCAGCACCTTCTGCAGGGTCACCAGAGACCAAGTGGCCGTGCCGTCTTGCTCCCGATCTGGGGGACGGCGTGCGGTGTCTAAGATGCGGTTCCGCTCAGCGGAACCGTAGACGACTGGAGGACGCCCACCTGGACGAGTTTGGAGTGCGGTTAACCCCTATTGATTGAAGCGGGAGACCAGACGGGTAACCCCTTCACCAGATTGACGCCCACACAGCCGAGCCGCTTCGGTATACGGCACACCCGTCGAGACGGCGAGAATCGTCTTTGCCCGACCCACAACAATTGCGGCTGTGTGATGCGACCGGCTCAATCGCTCCAACATGGTGCGTTCTTCTTCGGTCAGAGGACGCAGCGGGTTTTTCTGGACACGAGCCATCCTCATACCCTATACCCGTAGCAAGTGACCCACTAGTGGACAGCCACAGGCATGACATGGGTTAGACTCAGGAATGGGACGACAGAAGCAGTGGGTTGTGAAGCTGAGTGACGATGAGCGGCAACAGCTGACGGACATGACGCGCAAAGGCGTGCACAGTGCGCGGGTCATGACCCGCGCACGTCTGCTGTTGCTGAGCGAGCAAGGGCTCCTCGATCAGGAGGTGGCCCAGCGTCAGGGCGTCAATGCTGCGACTGTGGCATCCATTCGCAAGAAGTACGCTGAGGGCGGCCTGCAGGCTGCCCTGTACGAAAAAGAGCGTCCTCAGCAGCCCCCGAAACTGGATCCTCAGCAGACGGCGATCCTGATTGCCGAAGTCTGTCGGGCACCTGATGGTCGGGAGAAGTGGACGATGCAGCTCTTGGCTGATCGTCTGGTGACCTTAGGCGTGGTGGACAGTAGTAGTGACGAGACGGTGCGGCGCACACTGAAAAAAACGCGCAGGGACCGTGGCAAGTTCAAAGTTGGTGTGTCGCTCAGGTAGGCGCGGACTTCGTCTGGCGCATGGAAGCTGTGCTGGACACGTATGCTCAGCCCTACGACGCTTCGCGGCCGGTCATCTGCTTCGATGAAACATCCTACCAGCTGCTTGATCATGTCCGTGAGCCATGGCCACCCGTGCCGGGAATCCCGGCACGGGTGGATCATGAACAAGCGGTGCGGCACGGTGAATTTCTTCGTGGCCTTCGAACCCTGACGGGTCAACGTACGGTCACGGTGACCGAGCGACGAGGAAATGCGGAGTTCGCAGCGCAACTCCAGAGCCTGGAGTGACGCTCTCCCGAGGCAGAGAAGATCACACTCGTCCTGGATCAGCTGTCGACACACAGCCCAGCGGCGTTATATCAACCTCTTCCGGCAGAGGAAGCCCGGCCATTGACTCGTCGATTTGAGTGGGTACACACGCCAAAACATGCGTCTTGGCTGAACATGGCCGAACTCGAATGGTCGGCCCTGCAACGTCAGTGTCTTGGGCAACGTCTGGCCAGCAAAGAGGCCGTCGAGCGTGAGATACAGGCCTGGGAAACCGACCGCAATGCGCGGGCGGTGCGCGTGAACTGGCAATTCTCAACACCAGCTGCGCGGGAGAAGCTCGGACGGCACGACCCAGCGTGAGAATAACTATAGACATGCCTGTGGCTGTCCACTAGGTGTGGCGCACCTGTACTTCTTCCCCTTCAATCCGCCCCGATTCCTGCATGTGGCCCTGCAAGTTCACCCGGCGGCGCGGGGCAAAGGTGTGGGGAGTGCGTTGTGGACAACTGTATTGGAAGAAGCCCGGCAGCAAGGAGCAGCTTTGGCCGCCAGCGTAGACGACACCGACGCCGAAAGCTTGCGCTGGGCCACACGGCGCGGCTTCGTGCAGCACGCCCACCGTTTCGCCTCAGAACTCGATCTGACCACTTTTGATGCGGCGGCCCATGCCCCTGCATTGGCAAAGGCTCTGGCGCAGGGCGTCACCTTCACTGATCTGGCTGGCCTGAATCCATCAGGAGCAGACACCGCTACTGTTGACCGCTATCTGAATTTTGTGGCAGACCGCCTGACCGAGACGCCCGACATGGCCGGACACTCCCGCTGGCCGCTGGAGCAGGTGCGCGAAATGTTGCGGCTAGACGGCACGCCCGATTTTCCCGCCCGCCCCGATTGGCTGATTCTGGCGCTGGCCCCAGATGGCACGTGGCTGGGGACTACAGCCATGATCGGCCTTGTGTCCCGGCCTTTCTTGTACAACGAACTCACTGCCGTTATCCCCAAAGCACGCGGGCGCGGTCTGGCCCTGCCCCTCAAGCTTCAGGCCATTGCCCGCGCACAGGCGGAAGGCTACGCGCTGATGCGAACCAACAACCACTCCACCAACGCGCCCATGCTGCGCGTGAATCATCAACTGGGATTCGTGCCGCAACCGGGCCGCTTTGAGATGCACCTGAGTGCGTTGGATTGAGGGATATGAATTGTGGAATGGGGAAAGGCGTGCTGGCCGATTCAGCCAAAGTTTGAGATGCCTTTCCCAGTGCTCACAGACAACCCTATTTCTTCGTCCGCTTAAACGGATTCCACCCTTTGGCGGGGGCTTCTGGCGCTTTGGCGGGAGCAGGCACGGAAGGTGTAGGTTGCAGCGGCACACGCGGCGTCGCCATGCCGTGACGCCCGGCACGTTGACCTGTCGGCGTGGGGGGCGCAGCTTCTTCCAGCTCATGAAAATGCTCGTCTTGCGGCGTTTCGCCCATCGCGGTCAGCAGGGCGCGGCGAATGGCGTCGGCAGTGGGGCGGTCATGCGGGCGCTTGGCAAGGGCCAATTCCGCCATGCGCGACACGTTGCGGGCCACCTGCGGGTTCAGGTGAACAAGTGGCGGGGGAAAGCGCGTCATGTGCGCCACCATCAATTCCTCATAGGTGTTGCCCGTAAATGGGCGCTGGCCCCACAGCAACTCGTACATCATGATGCCGAGGCTGTACACGTCGCTGGCCCCGCTGCTGCCCTCGCCGTGATAAATCTCCGGGGCCATATAGAACGGACTGCCGCTGACTTTGCCGCCCTGAGACGTAAAGTAGGTGTTCCCCAGGTCGCCCAACGCCGCCCGGCCTTCGCTGATGTACACGTTCTGGGTCTTCACGTCCTGATGCACCGCGCCCAAATGGTGCAGATAAGTCAGGGCCGAGGCGATGTCCGCCAGCAACCGCATGCTGGCATCAAGGGGCAGCATGCGTCCAGGCAGGCGTGCCAGATGCTCGTTCAGCGCCCCCTGCGGGTAATAGCGGATGGCCAGGAATGACAGCGGCCCAAATGGAGTGCCCGCGTAGCCCGTGACCAGATGGGGATGCCGGAATTGCAGCGTCAGCCGAACCTCGTTGCCAAAGCGTTCGGCGGCGTCATGCACGGCCAGCGTTTCAGGCAGCGGAATCTTAAGGGCCACCTCACGTCCATCGG